>NZ_CP134494.1:3006546-3332221 GCF_031759225.1 Mesobacillus jeotgali | reverse complement strand
CGAGGTCGACGCGAATCTAGTGCGCGGTTTGGATTATTATAATCACACTGCTTTCGAAATTATGAGCGATGCTGAAGGCTTTGGAGCCATCACGACGCTTTGCGGCGGCGGCAGATACAATGGTCTTGTCGAAGAAATCGGCGGACCGGAAACACCTGGGATCGGATTTGCGTTAAGCATTGAAAGATTGCTTGCAGCATTGGATGCAGAAGGTGTTGAGCTTCCTGTCAATGAAGGAATCGATTGCTATCTTGTTGCCTTGGGAGAGGAAGCGAAGGATTATACTGTGGGCTTGCTCCACAATTTGAGAATGGCAGGATTCTCTGCAGAAAGAGACTATCAGGATCGTAAAATCAAAGCCCAGTTCAAGGCTGCTGACAGAATGAATGCAAGATATGTGGCAGTGTTGGGTGAAGACGAATTAAAAGAGAAGAAGATTAACCTGAAATCAATGGCGGATGGAGAGCAAATCCAACTGCCGCTTGAGAGTTTCATTGAAAAATTCAAAGACATTTGTAAGTAGAGGGGGAGTTTCGATGTTTGGGAGATCATATTTTTGCGGTGAAGTAACGGAAGAGGCTATCGGTGAAAAGGTAACGTTGAAAGGCTGGGTGCAGAAACGCCGGGATCTTGGCGGTCTGATTTTCATCGACTTGCGTGACAGAACTGGACTTGTTCAGATTGTCTTCAATCCTGATGTGTCACCAGAAGCGCTTGCACTCGCTGAAAAGGTGCGTACAGAATACGTTCTTGATGTAAAAGGAAAGGTCATTGCCCGCAGTGAAGGAAGCGTCAATGAAAATCTAAAGACTGGAAGGATCGAAGTCCAGGCTGAAGAGCTTACAATCATCAATGAAGCGAAAACGACTCCTTTCGTGATTGCTGATAAAACAGATGTATCTGAAGATGTCCGTTTGAAATATCGTTATCTTGACCTGCGCCGTCCGGTCATGTTCGAAACATTCAAGATGAGGCACCAGGTAACGAAGGCGATCCGTAACTTCCTAGACGGAGAAGGCTTCCTTGATGTGGAAACACCGATTCTAACAAAAAGCACCCCGGAAGGAGCACGTGACTATCTGGTACCAAGCCGGGTCCATCCGGGTGAATTCTACGCTCTTCCTCAATCACCCCAGATTTTTAAACAATTGATGATGGTTGGCGGCTTTGAGCGTTATTACCAGATTGCCCGCTGCTTCCGCGATGAAGACCTGCGAGCTGACCGCCAGCCGGAATTCACGCAAATCGATATCGAAACGAGCTTCATGAGCCAGGAAGAAATCATGGGCCTTACTGAAAAAATGATGCAAAAGGTCATGAAGGATGTAAAAGGCCTGGATGTGACAGAGCCATTTCCTCGCATGAGCTATGAAGAGGCAATGAGCCGCTTTGGTTCTGATAAGCCAGATACCCGTTTTGACATGGAACTGATTGACCTTTCTGAAACGGTGAAAGAATCAGGATTCAAAGTCTTTGCTTCGGCAGTCGCGAATGGCGGTCAGGTTAAGGCAATCAATGTTAAAGGTGCGGCAGCGAACTACTCCCGAAAAGATATCGACGCTTTGACAGAGTTTGTTTCTGTATACGGTGCTAAAGGTCTAGCATGGCTGAAAGCGGAAGAAGATGGACTTAAAGGGCCTATCTCCAAGTTTTTCGGGGAAGAAGAACAAGCGGCGCTCAAGACAAAGCTTGAAGTGGAAGCTGGAGACCTCCTTCTTTTCGTAGCAGATAAAATGTCCGTGGTGGCAGACGCACTTGGAGCATTGCGCTTAAAGCTTGGTAAAGAGCTTGGCCTTATTGACCAAAGCAAATTCAACTTCCTTTGGATCACAGATTGGCCGCTATTGGAGTTCGACGAGGAAGCGGATCGTTATTTCGCTGCTCACCATCCATTCACGATGCCAGCCCGCGAAGACCTGCCTTTACTCGAGAGTGATCCTGCAAGTGTCAAGGCACAGGCATATGACCTTGTACTGAACGGCTATGAACTAGGCGGCGGATCTCTAAGGATTTTTGAGAGAGATGTTCAGGAAAAAATGTTCTCTGTCCTTGGCTTCACAAAGGAACAGGCAGTCGAGCAGTTTGGGTTCCTGCTAGAGGCGTTCGAATATGGAACCCCTCCACATGGCGGGATCGCTCTCGGTCTGGACAGGATGGTCATGCTTCTTGCTGGCCGTTCAAACCTGCGCGATACAATCGCATTCCCGAAAACAGCAAGCGCAAGCGATCTGCTGACAGAAGCTCCTGGCGAGGTAAGCGGAGCACAGCTTGATGAATTACATTTGTCACTAAATGTTAAAAAAGACCAGTAATATCCAGTGGCCATATTCTTGAACTTCATTCGAGGCTGTGGTACTATAATAACAACAAAAGAAGAGTCCTGATGTGTTCGTTGTTTAACCTGAAGTTTTGACCTAACATCTATCCTTCGGGAGTTCGCGTTTTCGGGCCGCGTAAATGCCTCTGGCTAGAGGACTTACAGAAATCCGGAACAGGGCACCCACCTGCTGAGAGCGGGTTCAAGACGAAGGCAACCAACACGACGGCACGATTGGGACTCTTCCTACATACGTAATTAAAACCATGCAGAAATGGTCATGACCCCGTCAAGTAGACAAGACAAAAAAGCTACGCAGCTAACGCGTGTCGATACTCAATCGGCGCGCGTTTCTTTAATTTCTTTTGAGTCCGTTTGTAATTGTAATGATAGATGAATTCTTCGATTGCTTGCCGTATTTCCTCTTCTGATTTACACTGTGCTATATACAACTTTTCGGATTTGAGATGTGAGAAGAATGATTCTACGCATGCGTTATCAAGGCAGTTTCCTTTGCGAGAGTGGCTGCCCTTGACGCCGAATGTCTCTAACCTATTGTTGTATGTCTTGGACGTATACTGGAAGCCTTGATCCGAATGGAGAACGGCTCCAGCTACGTCCTTTTTATTTGTCCATTCATCAACAGTTTTTAATACGAGTTCTAAATCATTTCGTTTGGATATTTGCCATGCCACGATTTCATTGTTGAATAGATCTTGAATGACCGACAGGTAATAAAACTCTTTGCCGTCAGAAACATATGTGATATCTGTTGCCATTTTCTGATTTGGACCCACCGCTTTGAAATTTCTCTTTAGGCGATTTGGACATATAACTGAAGGTGTATGGCCATGGCGTTTCCTTTTCTTCCGGATCACCGACTGTATGCCCATCTCCTTCATCAACCTGTACACTTTTTTATGGTTGATCAAAAAGTCACTTTCCTTTAACCAATCTGTTATTCGAGGACGCCCGAACTCTGGATGAATAAAATGAATGGCCATTATATGTTCTCGTACATCCTGTTCTTGTTTGAACCTTTCCTCGCGTTGTGGCAGAGTTGCTTTCCACTTATAGTAAGAGGCACGCTTGATTCTGGCGATTTCCATTAACCAGGTGACAGGGTATTTCCCCCTTAACCCTTCAATGATTTCATATTTTGCCTGACGGGTGATGTCTTCTCCTCCTTTACCAGATTTGGATACTGCTTTTTTAAGTATTCTACCTGTGCCTTCAAATAATCTCTTTCTTCTTCCACCGTTTTAAAGTTAGTACGTGGCCTTCCTTTTAAAGGGTTTGATACTCCACGCCGCTCATCAAATGACTGTCCGTTCATCCACTTCTTTACCCATACTTTAAGCTGTGTACAATTGCGGATCCCTAACTCTTCGGCCACTACCTTATAACTTTTAGATCCATTAACGTATGTTAATACTGCTTTCTGTTTGAATTCATTTGTATAACGTTGAAACTGTTGTCCTTTCTTAGCCATAGAAAAATCCCCTCCAAGTATCCATTCTTACCTCCATGGTACCATGGAGGTTTTTTTGAATGTCTACTTAAAGGGGATAATATCAGAAATGCATGGTTTTTTTGATGTCTCAACCATGTTAAGGACAAATTTGTATATGGATCTTGATGAAAATTTCATAACGGACAGTTTTTATCATTTGAGTCTTTAGTTTGTCCGATAGGGGCCTTCTAATGGACAAATATTAGAAAATCAGCCATCGGTTTGTCTGATAGAACTCCTCAAACAAACACTTCTTAGTGCTTCAGCCTTTTTTTATAAGTAGCACTACCAAGACTTACATACACATTAATTCCTATAAAAATACTTGAAATTGATGGCGGGTATGTTATATTCAAAAGCGGGTATAGATAGTAACATTAATCTTAAATTTGGAGTGAGTATGGATGCTTCATCAATTTTCTCGTAATGAATTGGCCATTGGCAAGGAAGGCCTCGATATAATGAAGAATAGTACCGTCGCGGTTTTAGGAATAGGCGGGGTTGGTTCGTTTGCGGCAGAAGCTCTGGCAAGGTCTGGAGTTGGCAAGCTGATTTTGATTGATAAGGATGATGTTGACATCACGAATGTCAACAGACAGCTAATCGCTCTTCTTTCAACTGTTGGCAAGCAGAAAGTGGAAGTGATGCGCGACAGAATCATGGATATAAATCCTGAATGCGAAGTCATTGCGTTGAAAATGTTTTATACAGAAGAAACCTATGAAGAGATTTTTGGCTATGACTTGGATTTTATCGTTGATGCATCGGATACGATCTCTTATAAAATCCATTTGATCAAGGAAGCGATCAAGCGCGACATCCCAATGATTTCTAGCATGGGAGCAGCTAATAAGATGGACCCGACCCGGTTCCAGATTGCTGATATTTTCAAGACCCACACTGACCCGCTTGCTAAAGTGATTCGTACTCGTCTGCGAAAAGAAGGCATCAAGAAGGGGATTCCGGTCGTATTTTCAGATGAAAGCCCAATCGTGATCCGCGAAGATGTCCGAAAAGAGGTCGGCAATGATAATGCGGAAATCCGGAAAGCGAAAATGCCGCCATCATCCAATGCTTTTGTTCCATCAGTAGCAGGGCTCATCATGGCAAGCCATGTTGTCCGAGAGCTGTTGAAGGATATTGAAATTGAACGTGTAAATAGTTAAAAATAAGCGGAAGAGCCGTAATTGGCACTTCCGCTTATTTTTTTTGCCCTGTGATTCTTTCGTAAATCGCAGCAATTGCCTGTTCGAATTTACCTGTTTTCTTTGGCTTGTAATAGACCTTGTTCTTGATCCTGTCCGGGAGATACTGCTGTTTGACCCATCCTCCTTCATAATCATGAGGATATAAATAATCCACGCCTCTTCCCAGGTCTTTGGCGCCTTTATAATGGGCATCCTTTAAATGGTCAGGAACTTCGCCGCTGATTCCAGAACGGATGTCAGCCAGTGCCAAATCAAGGGCAACATAAGCAGAATTGGACTTTGGTGACAGACATAGTTCTATAACTGCATTGGCCAATGGTATCCTTGCTTCCGGAAAGCCAACCCTTTCCGCTGCTTCTATGGCGGCCAGCGTCCTTTGTCCAGCCTGAGGGCTTGCCAGTCCAATATCTTCATAGGCAATCACAAGGAGCCTCCGGTTAATGCTGACGAGGTCACCTGCTTCGATCAATCTTCCAAGATAATGGAGGGCGGCATTCACGTCGCTGCCCCTGATGGATTTTTGGAAACCTGAGAGCACATCATAGTGTGCATCACCGTCTTTATCGTGTGAAAGGCTTTTTTTCTGCATGCATTCCTCTGCAGCGGCCTCATCTATATGAATGACACCATCTCCATCTGGTTCGGTGGAAAGCACAGCGAGTTCAAGAGCATTCAGTGAGCTTCTCACATCTCCTCCTGAGGCTGTGGCAAAATGGGTGAGCGCCGATTCGGTAATCTCAATCTTCAAGTCCCCAAGGCCTCTTTCGTCATCGGAAATGGCCCGGCGCAATGCTTTTTTAATATCCTCTGGTTCAAGTGGCTTCAGTTCGAAAATCTGGCATCTTGACCGGATTGCGGGATTGATTGCGTGATAAGGATTACTTGTCGTCGCTCCAATCAAGACAATCATCCCGTTTTCAAGATAAGGAAGCAGGAAGTCCTGTTTCGCCTTGTCAAGGCGGTGAACTTCATCAAGAAGAAGGATTACCTTACCTGACATTTTCGCCTCAGCGGCGACTACTTCCATATCTTTTTTATTATTGGTAACAGCATTCAGTGTCCTGAAAGCGAAATTCGTGCTTCCTGCAATGGCGCTGGCAATCGAAGTTTTTCCGATGCCAGGCGGACCGTAAAGGATCATCGAAGATAATTGCCGAGCCTTGACCATCCGATTTATGATTTTTCCTTCAGCTACAAGATGGGACTGGCCAATCACTTCCTCAATTGTCCTCGGCCTCATCCTGAAAGCAAGAGGTTTAAGATTCATGCTCATCGCTCCAATAACGCATATTTCGTATATATACAATAACACGAACGGGGGACTTGCGCATGGTACACGCAATTTGTGCTATAATTGCAAAAGCCTACCTATTAACTAAGGATTTTGATACTATTTATAGTGAGAGAATGCCTTATGGGGCATTTAAATATATCTGATAAAATAACACACTTTAAAAAATGGAATAGAGGTGCAATATGAAAATATCGACGAAAGGACGCTATGGATTGACGATCATGATCGAGCTTGCCAAGAAATATGGAGAAGGCCCGATATCACTGAAATCCATTGCGCAAACTAATGACTTATCAGAGCATTACCTGGAGCAATTGGTTGCACCGCTCAGGAATGCCGGCCTGGTGAAAAGCATCAGAGGAGCATATGGAGGTTATATACTCAGCTCAGAACCTTCTACCATCTCAGCTGGGGACATCATCCGTGTCCTCGAGGGGCCCATCAGCATTGTCGAAGGGATAGAGGACGAGGAACCAGCCAAACGTGAACTCTGGACAAGAATCAGGGATGCGGTCAAGGACGTACTCGACAATACCACAATCGAAGACCTCGCCAACCACTCCGACAACTTTGGCGAGTCTGACGCTTATATGTTTTATATATAAAATCCACACATTTTGAATGCTGCTGGAGTGAGTATGTAGCACAGTTTATGAAAGTTAGTGGCTCTGTTATAGCCCATCGAGGTTTTATATAACCTGTTGATTGGAGTGGAAGGCGCGAAGACTCCTGCGGGATGAGAAAGTCATGGGGAGACCCCGCAGGCGCTTAAAGCGCCGAGGAGGCTCCACGACTTCCCGCGGAAAGCGAAGCGCCTGGAACAGAAATCAACAGCCAAAATTTACAGAGCCAATTTAAAAAATCTTCTGAAGAGAGGGTAAGACTTTGGAAAGAATCTATTTGGACCATGCAGCCACAACACCGATGCATCCGGATGTTCTGGCTGAAATGGTCAAGGTAATGGAAGCGGAATTCGGCAACCCTTCAAGCATCCACCATTTTGGTCGTGAAGCGAGGAAAATCCTTGATGACACCCGCGATGAACTGGCGAAGAGCATCGGGACGAAGGGAAACAATATTATTTTTACGAGCGGCGGCACTGAAGCAGATAACCTGGCCATCATCGGTTATGCGGAAAGCAACCGCTCGAAAGGACAGCATATCATCACAACGCAGGTTGAACATCATGCTGTCCTTCATAGCTGTGAGGAATTGGAGAAGCGTGGATTTGAGGTCACGTATCTGCCGGTAGATGAAAATGGACTGGTTTCTCTTGGGAAAATAGAAGAAGCGTTACGGGACGATACAATTCTTGTGACAATCATGTATGGAAACAATGAGGTGGGCACGATCCAGCCTATACAAGAGATTGGTGGTATGCTAGCTGATCATCAAGCGGTTTTCCATACAGACGCTGTCCAGGCTTATGGCATTGAAAAATTGGATGTCGAAGAACTGAAGGTTGACCTTCTTTCTGTCTCAGCCCATAAAATCAATGGTCCCAAGGGGATTGGCTTTCTTTATATCAGGGAAGGGATCAAGCTGTCAAGACAGATTTTCGGTGGTGAACAAGAAAGGAAACGCCGTGCCGGTACAGAAAATGTCGCGGCAATTGCCGGGTTCCGCAAAGCCGTTGAGCTATCTCAAAAGGAGCTTGAAACGAAGCGCCGCTTCTATAATGATCTAAGGAATCTGTTCATCGATAAACTCGAAATGAGCGGAATCTCTTTCCAGCTGAACGGATTGCTTGATAAATCACTTCCTCATATTTTAAACTTAAGCTTTCCGGGTACGAATGTCGAAGCGATGCTTGTCAATCTTGACCTATCTGGCATTGCTGCTTCTAGCGGCTCGGCCTGTACTGCTGGGTCAATCGATCCTTCCCATGTGCTGGTCGCGATGTTCGGAAAAGAAGCTGATAAGCTGACAAATTCCATCCGCTTTAGCTTTGGCTTGCACAATACGAAGGAACAGATTGAAAAAGCAGCCGAGGATACTGCGAAAATTGTCCGCCGTCTTGCGAAAAGTAGCCAGGTTTAGAAAAATAACCAGGTTTGAGGGAAGAATAAGTTTTTAAAGGAAGAGAAAAGAGGTGAAGCATAATGGAAAAATCACCTAAGGATACAAGAGTGGTGGTTGGGATGTCCGGGGGTGTTGATTCATCAGTTGCTGCGCTCATTCTGAAGGAGCAGGGCTACGATGTGATTGGCATTTTCATGAAGAACTGGGATGATACCGACGAAAACGGTGTCTGCACGGCTACCGAGGATTACGAGGATGTGATCCGCGTCTGCAACCAGATCGGCATTCCATATTATGCGGTCAATTTTGAAAAACAATATTGGGATAAGGTTTTCACTTATTTCCTGGATGAATATAAAGCAGGCAGAACGCCGAATCCAGACGTCATGTGCAACAAGGAAATCAAGTTCAAAGCATTCCTTGAGCACGCTATGAACCTTGGAGCGGATTATTTGGCGACAGGCCACTATGCACGAGTCGAAGATCGGGACGGGGAACGCAAGATGCTCCGCGGCCTTGATGAAAACAAGGATCAGACCTATTTCCTGAACCAGTTGAGTCAAAGCCAGATTGAAAAAGTTCTGTTTCCGATCGGCAATCTGGAAAAATCCCGAGTCAGGGAGCTTGCCAGAGAAGCGAACCTTGCCACGGCAACCAAAAAAGACAGTACAGGCATCTGCTTCATTGGTGAAAGGAATTTCAAGGAGTTCCTTGGAAATTATCTCCCGGCACAGCCAGGCAATATGGAAACGATGGATGGCCAGGTAAAAGGGAAGCATGACGGCTTGATGTATTACACGATCGGTCAGCGCCAGGGTCTTGGCATTGGCGGCTCGGGCGAACCCTGGTTTGTTGTCGGCAAAGATCTTGAACGTAATGTTTTGCTGGTTGAACAAGGCTTCCATAATGAGCTGCTGTACTCGGACAGCATCACAGCTGTTAATGTCGGTTTTGTATCTGACAGGGAGAAGCCTAGGGTTTTCGAATGTACAGCAAAATTCCGTTACCGCCAGCCTGATAATGCTGTAACGGTTGAGCTTCAGGATGATGGAACAGCGAAGGTTCTGTTCAAAGAACCAATTCGCGCCGTGACACCAGGACAAGCCGTCGTTTTCTATGATGGTGAAGAATGTCTGGGCGGCGGTACGATTGACGAGATTTTCAAGAATGGAAACAAACTGACATATGTCGGCTAATCCTGATCAAATCCCCGGCGGGACAGCTTCGCCGGGGATTGCTTTTTGATCAGGATCTTTCAGGGATTTTTTACGCTTTTCACTCTTTGAAAGGCACCCACTATAGAGTCTAAATCCCCCTTGATATGGTATACTTTCATGGAGAATGGAGTGTTAAATATGGATAAAAATCAGACAGGTATTCAGTTGATGCAAGAAGGAAAGTGGGAAGAGGCGGCCAAGACATTCGCCGAAGCGATAGACGAACAGCCAAAGGATCCGGTTGCATACATAAATTTTGGGAACGTTCTTACCGCGGTAGGTGACACGGAAAGGGCAATGAATTTTTTCGATAAAGCAATCAGCCTTGATGAAAATGCTACAGCAGCATACTACAGCAAGGGCAGCGTTTATTACGATAACCAAAGCTTCGATGAAGCCAGAAAGATGTTTGAGCTGGCCATGAAAAAAGGGCTGGACAATGGAGACAACTTTTTTATGCTAGGGATGAGCCTCGCGAATATGGGCAGCAGCAAATTGGCTCTGCCATACTTACAGAGGAGCACCGAGCTCCTCGAAAATGATGCTGAAGCCCATTTCCAATATGGACTATGTCTTGCAAGGGAAGGATTTATCGATGAAGCGATTAAAGCACTTGAACAGGCAATCGCACTGGACCCGGAGCATGCAGACGCCCTCTATAATCTTGGGGTAGCATATGGCTACAAGGAAAATGGAGAAAAGGCACTTGAAATGTTCAATCGGGCATTGGAAATACAGCCAGACCATCTGCTGGCAGGGCACGGCAAGAAATTGATTGAGGGTCAGGACCTTCAGTAATTAAAAGTCATTGGCGGAAGGGGGAAGTACTTTGGACAAACAGGACTCGCTTGATTTGTTTTCAGAACAGGGGAAGTTCATGAAAGGAAAACATCTTGTTACCATTTTTCATAATGAACAAAATCTTTACACAGTCCTGAGGATCAGGGTCGAGGAAACAAATGAGCAGTACGAGGATAAAGAAGCGGTCATAACAGGGTATTTCCCCCGGATTCATGAACAAGAGTCTTACATTTTCTTCGGTGAGATAAAAGAGCATCCTAAGTTCGGTGCACAATTCCATGCGACTCATTTCCGCAAGGATTTGCCACAGTCAAAGCAAGGGATCATCAGCTACCTTTCAAGTGATCTATTCAAGGGGATTGGAAAGAAAACGGCTGAGAAGATTGTCGATACGCTCGGGGAAAAGGCGATAACCAGGATTATCGAGAACCCGTCAGTCCTTGACCAAATTCCGAAACTGGCACCTGAAAAAGCTAAGGAACTGTATGACACATTGATGGAGCATCAGGGCCTTGAACAAGTGATGGTGGCATTGAACGAATATGGTTTTGGCCCTCAGCTGTCGATGAAGATTTATCAGGTCTATAAAGAAAATGCGATTGAAGTGATTCAGAACAACCCTTATAAGCTCGTGGAGGATATCGAAGGCATCGGTTTCGGCAGGGCGGACGAGCTAGGGAGTCAGCTCGGCCTTACGGGCAACCATCCGGATCGGATCAAGGCGGCCTGTCTATATACCCTAGAGAGTTCTAGTATCCAGGGCGGACATGTTTTCATGGAAGCAGAAGAGCTGCTCGTCGATGTGAAAAAACTGCTTGAGGACAATCAGAATATAGAAATAGAATTCACTGATATCTCGAACGAAATCATTAAGCTTGGTGAAGAAGGTAAGCTGGTTGCCGAAGAGCAGAGAGTCTATTTGCCGTCCCTTTATTATTCGGAAAAAGGCCTGGTTGTGAATATCAAAAGGATTCTTGAGCAAACAGAATATGAAAATCAATTTCCTGAATCGGAGTTTCTTCTTGCACTTGGAGAGCTTGAGGAGCGTTTGGGTGTCCAGTACGGACCAAGCCAGAAGGAAGCGATCCAGACAGCGCTGATGTCACCAATGATGATCCTGACAGGCGGCCCCGGCACGGGGAAAACGACGGTCATCAAGGGGATCGTAGAGCTATATGCAGAGCTTCACGGTTGTTCGCTGGACCCAAAGGATTATAAAAAAGAAGAGCCGTATCCCTTCTTGCTTGCAGCTCCGACCGGCCGGGCGGCTAAGAGGATGACTGAGTCAACCGGGCTGCCTGCCGTGACCATCCATAGGCTGCTGCGCTGGAATGGTGCGGAAGGATTTGACCATGATGAAGACCAGCCGCTAGATGGGAAGATTCTGATTATCGATGAAACATCAATGGTTGATATATGGCTGGCACATCAATTGTTCAAATCGCTGCCTGACAATATTCAGGTCATCGTGGTGGGAGATGAAGACCAGCTCCCATCTGTAGGTCCTGGCCAGGTACTAAAGGATCTATTGGATTCAGGAAGGGTCCCGACGGTCAGGCTGACGGATATTTACAGACAGGCTGAAGGCTCTTCAATCATCGAACTTGCACACCAAATCAAAAATGGATCCCTGCCAGAGGATATTTCCGCACAACAGCCAGACCGTTCGTTTATAAAGTGTACAACGAGCCAGATTCCCCAGGTAGTTGAAAAAGTTGTCGCAAATGCCAAAAAGAAAGGGTATTCTCCAAGGAATATCCAGGTGCTGGCGCCAATGTACCGGGGCCCGGCTGGCATTGACCGTTTGAATGAACTATTGCAGGAACTGTTCAATCCGAATGATGATGGTACCAGGAAAGAGCTTGCATTCGGCGATGTAAAATACCGCATCGGCGATAAAGTCCTCCAGCTGGTCAATCAGCCTGAAGCCAATGTTTTCAATGGTGATATGGGTGAAGTTGTCGCGATATTTTACGCAAAGGAAAACACCGAAAAACAAGATCAGCTGATCGTTTCCTTTGACGGAATTGAAGTCACCTATAACAGGCCGGACCTGTCGCAAATCACCCACGCATATTGCTGTTCCGTGCATAAATCCCAGGGCAGTGAATTTCCGATCGTCGTTCTGCCGGTGGTAAAAAGCTACTACAGGATGCTGCGCAGGAATTTGATTTATACCGCGATTACCAGGAGTAAGCAATTCCTCATACTGGTTGGCGAAGAGGATGCGCTGAAAATGGGGATTGAACGTGGTGAAGATACTGCAAGGAATACTACGCTCGTTGAAAAACTTGTACAATTACTGCCTGAACTGCAAGGTGAAACAGAAACAAACGAACTAAGCATGCGACAGCCAGAACCTAAGCTACAAAGCGAACATTCCGATAAAGACGAAGAAGTCGATTATCTCGACATCATCAAAAAAGCTGACCCGATGATCGGGATGGGAAACCTGACTCCTTATGATTTTATGGAGGAAGGGAGCTAATCAGAAGAACCCACGTTAAGTAGCGCGGGTTCTTTTTTGGCTTATCTTCATTATCTCATGGTTGCAGAAATTTCCTGCATTTTGCGAGTAACCATAGGATAAAAGTGACTTTTAGCGTCAGCAGTGGAATTGCCGCCGAAGAAGTCTGTTCCTGGGCAGGTTTTTACCACATGGCCTTGCCCTTCATCCAAAACTCTTTCTCCTGAGTTGATATCCCACCAGTGATGGTACGTAATTGTGTCAATTGAAGGACTGAGGCCGAATCGCATCATCAGCAGTGCAGTGACGGTAAGGATCGTTTCCCTTTGCTCAGCAGTCATTTGGTTATTCCCGGCATCAAAATTCCCTACATTCTCGATTGCCAATGCATCTGCTTCTATCTCGCGCATGACTGATTCATTTAACAATCCAAATGATCCTTCAGGGGGGATGTTAAATGACCTGCCTACAGCTACCTTGCCATCAGGGAATGTCGTCAGCTGCTGGCTGATGGTGCTCCATTTCATAGAGTTTACATGATAATCTTCCATACCCTTCAATAAGGTGAAGTGGTTGTTGCCATTAAATTGCTGATAGGATGGCTGATACGTATGGTGCTGCTGGATTTTTCCGATTTTTCGTGTGAAAAGATGGTTGAAAACCCAATCCCTGAATTCATCTCTTGTCATCAATACATACTGGCCTTGCATGTCCAATTTTTTAGGCGGAATCCTTAATTTCTGTCCCACATAAATCATATTCGTGTTCAAGCCATTGGCTGTTTTGATTGATTGGACAGTAGAATTAAAAGAGACTGAAAGCTTCCATAATGTGTCACCGGGAACGACCTCATACTCGATGGGAACTCTCAATTTTTGGCCAACCAGGATCAAGTCAGATTGCAATCCATTGATTAGCTTGAGATCTGCTACTGATGTTTTATAGGTTGACGCTATCTTCCATAAATAATCTCCTGGCTTTACTTCATAGGTATTTCTTGGATTATTGACTGCTAATGCAGGAGATAGGTTCATCAAAAGGAAGATGAAAGTGATGGACAGTATTGCAAAACATTTTCTCATGCTGTAGTTCCTTTCGTGTTATATTTCACCCTACGGTATTCGGGCTTGACCACTTTCCTTCTCAATTAGTTTGTTATTCTGCATAAGATTTAAACGGATTTTAGTCTTTAATTTCAAACCGATGAATGGAAATCCTTACACCACATGAATTTAGTAATGCGGTGGAAACTAAGAGTGTTCGGAAAGGCGGGACACACTTTTGCGGACATTTTCACTTTTAAAGGGACTGCCTGTATATGAATTGGCGAGTGGTCAAAAACTGGGCGAAGTTTGTGATGTGAGCATTTCTGGCAATGGAAGCGTAGTGGGCTTACTTGTAAAAAAGGGTGCGTTCATCAAGAAAACGTTTCAGGTGAAAGTGGATCAGGTTTCATCCTTTGGTGAAGATGGGGTCATGGTGGAAGACAAATCAGCCTTGGAGCGATTGGAGACAGAGCCTGAATATACATTCGAGCATAATGAGGGCCTTGCAGGGAGAAAGCTCCTGTCGAAAGAGGGGGAGCAGCTTGGCTTATTGGAAGATGTATATTTTATGGAAGAATTGGGCACGATTGTAGGGTACGAATTAACGGATGGCTTTTTTTCGGATATCGCGAATGGGAAGCGTGTCATTAAGACCTCTGGTCCGCCTGCAATCGGAAAGGATGCCATCGTCGTCACTGTCAAATCGAGATGAGGTGTCCTTATGTTAAGTTGTCCCAATTGCAGGAGCAAGGATATCGGTAAAATTGGCATCAACCAATATTACTGCTGGAATTGCTTTATCGAACTGTCTCTGAACAAAGGCTTGATCCATACCCATCAAGTCGAAGAAGATGGAACATTGAGCTCACTTGATGATTTATTTGAAGAAGATCAACGTCAATACGGCATATAAAATAAATCGAAGAGGTGAAGCACATTGAATAAAATGTTAACCTCCATAATCGCTTTTGGTGCTGGCATGGCAGCTTACAACTATACGTCCAACAATAATATGATGTCAGGCAGAAAAATGAAGAAGCTTGGCAGGAAAATGACGAAAGCTTTATTTTAATATGCTGCGACAGTCTTGACGATTAACCCCTGTAATTTTTGCAGGGGTTTTTACTGTGTAAGGAAAGTAATTGGATATTATTTTTCCATTAATATACATATTACGCGATAAGTCGCTTTTCTTACTCAATTAAGCATCATCTTTAAGAAATTATTGGAGTTTATTGCGCAATTTTTCAATTTCTTAAGAGAATAATTTTTCCAATTGTACTTTGTTAGAAGTATTTAACATATACCCTTGCATGGATAACAAGAAAATTCATTACATTAATAAAAATTAATCGTAACTGGAGGATATAAAAAAATAAGCCATGAAAAATGCTCAAATCAGCATGGTAAATTCCCTCTATTGTCTAAAAATGCATAATCCACCACCTTTCTTTCAAGAATAAACAGGAAGGAGGGTGAAGATGATGAATATCCAGATGAAATGGTTTTACCGGCTTGGATTCCTTCTCCTTTTATTCATTGTGCTTTTTGTTTTCATCAAATTACAGTCCATCTGGGTTCCGTTTTTGGAAATTTTGATTTCGCTGCTTGTGCCTTTTTCAGTGGCTGCGTTCATTACATATTTGCTCCACCCGATTGTTGAGACGCTTCATCAAAGAGGGCTTCACCGCGGAATCTCGATCTTGATCATTTATATTTTATTTTTTGGCGGAGCCGGCTTTGCTTTTTACAAAGGAATACCAGCAATGATCCGCCAGCTGGGTGACCTGGCGGAGAATGCCCCGTATTTTGCCGAGCAATATAGGCAGATGGTCAATAATATCGTTGATCAGACCTCGACTTGGCCGGCTGGTATCCACGAGAGAATCGAGGATGGAATTACCCGGATGGAACAATGGCTTGATGGAGTGCTCGCAGGTGCAATGACATTCCTGATGGATATCATTAATTCAATTTTTACGATTGCGGTAATCCCGTTCATTGCTTTTTACATGCTGAAGGACTTCGAGGTCATGAAAAAAGCGGCCTGGTATCTGACGCCCCGGCAGTGGAGACAGCCAGGCACAAAGTTCCTGCATGAGGTCGATAAGTCTCTTGGAAGCTATATCCGCGGGCAACTGCTCATTTGTCTGATCATTGGTGTCCTTTCCTCATTGTTTTTTTGGATGGCTGGCATCAAGTATTCACTGCTGCTAGGTGCGATTGTCGGGATTACAAATGTAATTCCATATTTCGGGCCGATTATCGGAGCGATTCCGGCTGTCATCATTGCAGCGACAATGTCGGTGAAAATGGTGCTTCTGTCACTCGTGATTGTCTTTTCCCTGCAGTTCCTCGAAGGAAATATCCTGTCACCGCTGATTGTCGGCAAAAGCCTGCATATGCATCCGCTGATGATCATGTTTGCACTGCTGGCGGGAGAAGAGGTTGGCGGCATCCTTGGCCTTATTCTTGCCGTTCCGGTCCTTGTGGTATTAAGAGCTGCGCTAATCCATGCAAAAGACCATATCATACTTGAAAGAAAGAAAGAACGGCCGTCGTAATTTTTGCCAAGTCGTTTGACAAAGTGCAACAGGCTATATATAATTCGGCTATAGATTAATAATTCGAAAAATGTAGAAGGAACGAGTATGTTATAGACCATCGTCCAGAGAGGAATTCACAGGCTGAGAGAATTCCCGGTGAAGGATAACAGAAGGCTATTCCGGAGTGCAGGCAAAACCTGCCGTAGCAGCTGCGTTAAAGCGTTTTTGAGAGATGGGCGCCGAGTCTTTGCGTCCATAATCAGGGTGGTACCGCGAGCAAGCTCTCGTCCCTGTCCAGGGATGAGGGCTTTTTTTGTTGCCTAAAATCCCTGAAAGCTTAAATTTCATTTAGGTTTAGGAGGTTAGTTTTATGAAAAAACTGACAGGTGCTGAAATCAGAAAAATGTATCTTGATTTCTTTAAGGAAAAAGGCCATGCAATTGAGCCGAGCGCATCGCTCGTACCTCATGATGATCCTTCCCTTCTTTGGATCAACAGTGGTGTAGCAACTTTGAAAAAGTATTTTGACGGCCGTGTAATCCCGGCAAATCCGCGAATTACAAATGCGCAGAAATCGATCCGTACAAATGATATCGAGAATGTCGGCAAAACAGCGCGTCACCACACGTTCTTTGAGATGCTAGGAAACTTCTCAATCGGCGATTACTTCAAGGTAGAAGCGATTGAATTCGCGTGGGAATTCCTTACGGATGAAAAATGGATCGGTTTTGATCCTGAAAAGCTTTCCGTAACCATTCACCCGGAAGATGACGAAGCTTTCAATATCTGGAGAGAGAAAATCGGTGTTCCTGAAGATCGAATTATCCGCCTTGAGGGGAACTTCTGGGATATCGGTGAAGGTCCAAGTGGGCCTAACACAGAAATCTTCTACGACAGAGGTCCTGAGTACGGCAATGATCCTGAAGATCCGGAACTGTACCCTGGCGGAGAAAATGATCGTTATCTGGAAGTTTGGAACCTTGTGTTCTCCGAGTTCAACCATAATCCTGACGGAACCTATAGTCCGCTGCCAAAGAAAAACATCGATACAGGCATGGGACTGGAACGTATGGCTTCTGTAGTCCAGGACGTTCCGACAAACTTTGAAACAGATTTGTTCATGCCAATCATCAACGCGACTGAAGAAATCTCCGGTGAAAAATACGGACAGTCCAAAGAGAAGGATGAAGCATTCAAAGTCATTGCAGACCACATCCGCACGGTAGCTTTTGCTGTAGGTGACGGTGCACTTCCTTCGAATGAAGGCCGCGGCTATGTACTTCGCCGTTTATTGCGCCGCGCTGTACGTTATGCAAAAAAGCTGAACATCAACCGTCCGTTCATGTACGAACTTGTTCCTGTTGTTGGAGAAATCATGCATGACTTCTATCCGGAGGTAAAAGAGAAGACAGACTTTATCCAGAAGGTCATCAAGAATGAAGAAGACCGTTTCCATGAAACGCTCAACGAAGGCCTTGCAATCCTTTCTGAATTGATCAAGAAGGAAAAGGAAAAAGGAAGCGGCATGGTTCAGGGTGGTGATGTCTTCCGTCTTTATGACACATACGGATTCCCTGTTGAATTAACAGAAGAGTATGCGGAAGAAGAAGGCTTGAAGGTCGACCATGAAGGCTTTGAAAAAGAAATGGAGCTTCAGCGTGAAAGAGCACGTGCTGCACGTCAGGATGTCGGTTCCATGCAAGTGCAGGGCGGAGTTCTCGGGGATATTAAAGAAAATAGCGAATTCGTCGGTTATGACAATTTTGAAACAAACAGCAAGATTGTTGCTTTGGTAAAGGAAGGCGAGCTTGTTGAAGAAGCGAACGCTGGTGATGAAGTCCATTTCATCCTTGATGTAACACCTTTCTATGCGGAGAGCGGCGGCCAGATCGCTGATAAGGGAACGCTCGAAGCAAATGGAGTGATGCTATCGGTCAAGGACGTAAAGAAAGCTCCAAACGGCCAAAACCTTCACCATGCAGTGGTAGTAGAAGGAACTGTTACAAAAGGACTTGAAGTGACAGCTAAAGTTGACCAGGATAATCGCGCGAGAATCATTAAGAACCATACAGCAACACACTTGCTGCACCAGGCATTGAAGGATGTACTTGGCGGTCATGTCAACCAGGCAGGGTCTCTTGTCGAGCCTGACAGACTGCGTTTCGACTTCTCTCATTTTGGCCAGGTGACTGCAGAAGAACTTGAGCAAGTTGAAGCAATCGTCAACGAAAAAATCTGGAGAAGCATCCAGGTCGAGACGAGCTTCAAACCGATTGCAGAAGCGAAAGCAATGGGTGCAATGGCATTATTCGGTGAAAAATACGGCGATATCGTCCGCGTTGTAAAAGTTGGCGACTACAGCCTTGAGCTTTGCGGTGGCTGCCATGTTCCAAACACATCTGTCATCGGGTTGTTCAAGATTGTATCCGAAGGCGGTATCGGTGCAGGAACGAGAAGAATTGAAGCAGTAACTGGAGAAGCAGCATACAAAGTACTGAATGATCAGATCGGCATCCTGAAAGATGCTGCAGCGAAACTTAAGACTTCTCCTAAAGAGGTTGCAAACAGAATCGATTCTATGCTTGCTGAAATGAAGCAGCTTCAGCGCGAAAATGAATCTCTATCAGCAAAATTGGGTAATATTGAAGCTGGAAGCCTTACGTCCAAGGTCAAAGAAGTCAATGGTGTCCAGTTGCTGGCAGCCCGTGTCGAAGCAGCTGATATGAACAGCCTGCGGAATATGGCTGATGACTTGAAGCAGAAACTTGGTTCAGCGGTCATCCTGCTTGGAATGACTGACGGCAGTAAAGTGAACCTGATTGCAGCTGTGACAGATGACCTGATCAAGAAAGGCTATCAGGCTGGAAAACTGATCAAGGAAGCAGCAGCAATCTGCGGCGGAGGCGGCGGAGGCCGTCCTGATATGGCCCAGGCTGGAGGAAAGGACCCATCAAAACTCGACAATGCGCTTCAATTTGCCGAAGAATGGGTAAAATCAATTTGATATAAAAGTAAAGTAGTGTAGAATGAAGGTATCTTGAAGAAAATTTTACCGGCCATTTTTTAAAAGTGAGGTGCATTCGATGAGCTCTTTTGACAAGACGATGAGATTTAATTTTCCCGAAGAGCCTTTTGAGCATGATGCAAATGAAGTCCTGCTGCAGGTGTATGAAGCATTGCAGGAAAAGGGATATAACCCGATCAACCAGATTGTCGGTTATTTGCTCTCTGGCGACCCGGCCTATATTCCCCGCCATCGGGATGCCCGCAATATCATCCGCAAGCTGGAGCGGGATGAAATTATCGAGGAACTGGTTAAATCCTATTTAAGGAACCATCGAGAGGGGAAATAAATTGCGGATCATGGGACTGGATGTCGGCTCGAAAACAGTCGGCATTGCCCTGAGTGATGAGCTAGGATGGACTGCTCAGGGTCTTGAAACATTGAAAATCAACGAAGAAGAAAATGTGTTTGGTTTTGATGAAATTGGTAAAATAATAAAAGAGTACGAAGTCGGCAAAGTTGTCGTCGGGCTGCCTAAAAACATGAACGGCACTATTGGCCCGCGCGGAGAGGCCAGCCAATTCTATGCACGTGAATTGGAGGAAAGGTTCGGAATCCCCGCCATCCTTTGGGACGAGCGCCTGACGACAGTGGCTGCAGAGCGGGTTTTGCTCGAGGCAGACATGAGCCGCAAAAAAAGGAAAAAGGTCATTGATAAAATGGCTGCAGTAATGATTTTACAAGGCTATTTAAACAGCCAAAATTAAATTGAGGTGACTACACAATGGATCACGGAGAAAACAACATCACAGTAGTAGACGAAAACGGCAACGAACAATTATGCGAAGTACTTTTCACATTTGATTCCGAAGAATTCGGCAAGTCATATGTGCTTTATTATCCAGTAGGTGCAGAGGATAACGATGACGAAGAAATCGAAATCCACGCATCTGCATTCACCCCTTCAGAAGACAACGAAGATGGCGAACTAATGCCAATCGAAACGGACGAAGAATGGGACATGATCGAGGAAATGCTAGAAACATTCCTTGCTGAGCAGGACGAAGAATAAAAGTGCAATAAGGACCAGGCGGATCCATTGAAGCCTGGTCCTTATTTTTTTGGATAACCTATCGGCCAAGCAGGGGGAGAAATCCCTGGCTGTGTCCGATAAAAGGGCTATATCGGACAAACAGGGGAGAGAATCTTCGAAAAGTGTCCGATAGAAGAGTTCTATTGGACAAACAGAAGTAAAAAATCCAGGGAAGTGTCCGATATAAGGGCTCTATTGGTCAAACTGAGTGAAGGAATCCCGGAAAGTGTCCGATAGAAGAGCTCTATCGGCCAAACAGAAAGAAGAAATCCTAGAAATTGTCTGATAGCAGGGCTTTATCTGCCAAACAGAGGGAAAAAGCCTTGGTAATTGTCCGATAGACCAAATTAAACCCACAGTATTGGCTTCCCCCACGAACAAGCACTGGCAAGTATGTGTTCCCCTCTTGTTCTGCTGTCGAATCCTCAGTTTATTTGTCGTCGAGAGTATTTTTTCGTAATTATTTGCAAATAAAAATAGAAAATATAGTATAATGATTCGAGATGTGAAAATAGGGAGTATCCAGGAAATTCTTATTGTTAACTGGAGGGGGAACTTATGTCTGACGAAAAAAATATAAAAACAGATAAAAAGAAGCTGATTGCTGAGAAGTTAGTCGAGCAGCAAAAGGAAGCGAGAATCGTGAGAAAGATTGTGTTCATCACTTCAATCATGGCAATTCTGCTCATTGGAGCGATTGGCGGGGGCGGCTATTACTATATTAAAGAAGCCCTGAAGCCGGTGGATGAAAACAGCAAGAAAACAGTTGATATCAATATTCCGATCGGTTCGTCAACAACTGGAATCGGACAGATTCTAGAGGATAAAGGAATCATCCGAGATGCTCGAGTCTTTAAATATTATGTGAAGTTCAAAAACGAAGCTGGCTTTATGGCCGGCGACTATAAAATGAAGCCTTCCATGACGCTTCCAGAAATCGTCACAAGCTTGAAAACCGGGAAGGTCATGCAAGAAGTTGTCATGAAAATCACGATTCCTGAGGGTAAGCAATTGAAGCAGATTGCTGGGATTATTGCTGAAAAGACACAGCAGGATGAGGAAGAGATTTTCAAACAGCTGAACGATAAAGAATTCATCAATAAAATGATGGTCAAATATCCTGATGTTCTTACAGAGGACATCCTGAAAGAAAATGTGAAATATCCACTTGAAGGCTATCTGTTCCCGGCAACCTATCCATTTTACTCTGAAAAGCCGACTGTCGAGGAAATCGTGACGGTCATGCTGACAAAGACAAAAGAAGTACTTGGTGAATTCAGGGGCCAGATGGAAGAAAAAGAAATGACAACACATGAATTGATGACGATGGCATCACTGATTGAAGAGGAAGCAACAGAGAAAGTAGACCGCGATAAGATTGCAAGCGTCTTCTACAATCGACTGGAAGATGGAATGATGCTGCAAACAGATCCGACTGTCCTGTACGCACATGGCGAACATAAGGAACGGGTATTCTATAAGGATCTGGAAATTGACGACCCTTATAATACCTACAAAATACAGGGTTTGCCACCCGGTCCAATCGCCAATCCCGGGGTAATGTCAATCGAAGCCACACTGGCTCCGGCTGATACGGACGATATGTATTTCCTGGCAACCTCTACCGGAGAAGTGTTATTCTCCAAGACACTTGCAGAGCATAACCGCAAAGTCGATGAACATATCACAAATAAAAAATAACCGTAAAATAAAGGGAAATGCAGAAAGGTTAGCATTTCCCTTCTTATTGTGATAAAATAATACAAGTGTTTTTTTCTGTGTCCAATAGTATGTCATTGTCTAGCAAAAGCTCATAATGTGAGCATAGATCTATTTGATAGCGTGTATTGCAGTAATAGGAGTTATGGCTTTTACCTTATGAACCTGTAAGGCAACATGGCCTGATGGTGTGCCCTCTTAAACTGTGAACGCTATTTTTTCATGCTTGGACAGTCATTCTAAATATCTACTCTGGCTGAGATAGAGCCATTGAATAGAGGTGAAGCAGCTTGCTTAGTCAAGAGCTGCAAAGTTATATAGATTCTTTAATACAGCCCAGGAATGGTCTCCTTTCAGAGATGGAAGAGTATGCAGAACAAAATGGTGTACCGATCATGGAGCCCGCAGGTATTGAAACCATGCTCCAGCTCTTGAGAATCCAGCAGCCGCAAGCGATCCTGGAGGTAGGAACAGCAATTGGCTATTCCGCACTAAGAATGGCATTCTCGCTCCCACAAACAAAGGTAATCACTTTGGAGCGTGATGAGGAAAGGTTCGAGCTTGCTGTTGAGTATATTAAGCGAGCAGGCCTGCAGGAGCGGATTATCCAAATTCAAGGAGATGCCCTTGAGCTGGAAGAGGAAGTCGCCGGCCATGGTCCCTTTGACGCCATTTTTATTGATGCAGCCAAAGGGCAGTATAAGCGCTTTTTTGAAATATACTCCAGGTATTTAAAACCGGGAGGAATGATCATTACGGATAATGTCCTATTTAAAGGGCTTGTATATAATCAGGAAGCAGATAGCAGAAGGTTACGCAGCCTGGTAAAAAAAATAGACGAATTCAACCGCTGGCTTGCAGCCAATCAGGAGTATGATACTGTCATCCTGCCGATAGGCGATGGTATAGCGGTTAGTAAGAAGAGGTGAACGGAATGAATAAACCTGAATTATTGGTAACTCCAAAGAGCGTTGAGGATATTATTCCACTGTCAGAAGCAGGAGCAGATGCTTTCTTGATTGGTGAACAGAAATTCGGACTGCGTCTTGCTGGCGAGTTTAGCCGTGATGACGTGAAGCAGGCAATCGAATTGGCACACTCCAAGGGCAAGAAGGTTTATGTGGCGATGAACGCATTGTTCCACAATGAAAAAATTGATTTGCTAGGTGATTATCTTACATTCCTTAAGGATGTCAATGCGGACGGAGTCACTTTTGGCGACCCGGCAGTACTGATGGCTGCAAAGGAATATACACCGGATATGAAGCTTCATTGGAGCACGGAAACAACAGGCACAAACTGGTATACTTGCAACTATTGGGGCAGAAAAGGTGCAAAACGCGCCGTTCTTGCAAGGGAAATCAATATGGACGCGATTGTTGAAATCAAGGAAAATGCTGAGGTTGAAATCGAGGTACAGGTTCATGGAATGATGAACATGTTCCAATCTAAGCGGCCACTGCTTGGACATTATTTTGAATACCAAGGCAAGGCGCTTGAAGTTGAGAATCGTAAACAAGAACGCAATATGTTCCTTCACGATAAAGAACGTGAAAATAAATATCCTATTTTCGAGGATGAAAATGGCACTCATATCATGAGTCCTAACGATATTTGCATTATTGATGAACTAGCGGAGCTTGTGGAAGCTGGGATCGATTCTTTTAAAATTGATGGCATCCTGAAGAGCCCCGAATATATTCTTGAAGTCACGAAGCTGTACCGCAAAGCCATTGATTTGGCTGTTGAGAATCCAGAGCAGTACGACGAAGAAAAGGATGGCTTGCTGGAAGCGGCGGAAGAACTGCAGCCGCCAAATCGCCCGCTGGATACAGGATTCTTTTTCAAAGAGACGGTTTATTAAAAGTAAGAACTATGAGGAGGTTGCGTAATGGCAGCAGTAGCAGATAAAATCTCGCAAATTGTTGACGGTAAACGTGTTATCGTAAAAAGACCAGAACTGCTTGCGCCAGCCGGAAATCTTGAGAAATTGAAGATTGCCGTCCATTATGGTGCAGATGCCGTTTTTATTGGCGGACAGGAGTATGGCCTGCGCTCGAACGCAGATAATTTCACTTTTGAAGAAATGAAGGAAGGCGTTGAATTCGCCAAGAAATACGGTGCAAAAATCTATGTCACTACAAACATTTTTGCCCACAATGAAAATATCGATGGTCTTGAAGACTATCTATTAGGCTTGAAGGGAGCAGGCGTGCACGGCATCATCGTCGCTGATCCTCTGATCATCGAAACATGCCGCAGGGTCGCTCCAGAGATTGAAGTCCACTTGAGCACACAGCAATCCCTTTCAAATTGGAAGGCTGTCCAGTTCTGGAAGGAAGAAGGACTTGAGCGTGTCGTTCTTGCTCGTGAAACAAGTGCAGATGAAATCAAGGAAATGAAGGAAAAAGTAGACATCGAAATCGAAACCTTCATCCACGGCGCAATGTGTATTGCCTACTCAGGCCGCTGTACATTAAGCAATCACATGACAGCACGTGATTCAAACCGTGGCGGCTGCTGCCAGTCTTGCCGCTGGGATTATGATTTGTACACACTTGAAGGAAATGAAGAGAACGCATTGTTTGCTGAAGGCGACTCACCTTTCGCGATGAGCCCTAAGGACCTTAAGCTGATCGAGTCCATCCCTCGCATGATCGAGCTTGGAATAGACAGCTTGAAAATTGAAGGCCGCATGAAGTCAATCCACTACATTGCAACAGTAGTAAGTGTATACCGCAAAGTGATTGATGCTTATTGCGCAGATCCTGAAAACTTCGTCATCAAGCAGGAATGGCTTGAAGAATTGGACAAATGTGCGAACCGTGAAACAGCAACTGCCTTCTTTGAGGGAGTTCCTGGGTATAAAGAGCAAATGTTTGGAAACCATAGCAAAAAGACAACTTTCGATTTTGCTGGTCTTGTGCTTGATTACAATGCTGAGACACAAATGGTGACACTTCAGCAAAGGAACTACTTCAAGCCTGGCGACGAGGTTGAATTCTTTGGACCAGAAATCGAGAACTTCACACATGTGATTGATAAGATCTGGGATGAAGATGGCAATGAACTGGATGTTGCCCGCCATCCGTTGCAAATCGTGAAGTTCAAGATGGACAAGCCTGTCTACCCAAATAACATGATGCGGAAGGAGAAGTAAAAACATGGACCGCAAACCTGTTGTAATTGGTGTAGCCGGCGGCTCCGGCTCAGGAAAGACTTCTGTAACAAAAGCGATTTATGATAGCTTTAAAAGCCAATCAATCTTGATGATTGAGCAAGACTACTATTATAAAGACCAAAGCCACCTGCCAATGGAAGAGCGTTTGAAGACAAATTACGATCATCCACTGGCATTTGACAACGATCTGTTGATTGAACATATCCAAAAGCTGCTCCGCCATGAAGCGATTGAGAAGCCAGTCTATGATTATGCGATCCATACACGGTCCAGCGAAGTTGTACATGTTGAACCGAAGGATGTCATCATCCTTGAGGGGATTCTCATTCTTGAGGATGAAAGATTGCGGAACTTGATGGATATCAAGCTCTATGTTGATACAGACGCTGATTTGCGGATCATCCGCAGGCTCCTTCGTGACATCAAGGAGCGCGGACGTTCAATGGACTCGGTCATCGAACAGTATGTGAATGTCGTCAGGCCGATGCATAACCAGTTCATCGAACCGACCAAGCGCTACGCTGATGTCATCGTCCCTGAGGGCGGCCACAACCATGTGGCGATTGACCTGATGGTAACAAAAATTCAAACAATTCTTGAACAAAAATCATTTTTGTGACACAATAGCATAGATAATGTGGACATGGAAGTACTTGAATAAAGTGCTTCCTTTTGTCCAAGGAAAAATAAATGGTCCATAACGGCCATATTTAACACGCGCGCCCTTGTAAGGTCGCGCTCCTGTATATTTTTCAGGATACATAATATAATATTACACAATCTATTTTTTGGGGAATTGTGAAGACTAGAAGGAGTGAAGTATTTTGGCTACAGAAAAAGTTTTTCCTATGACACAGGCAGGAAAAGAAAAGCTGGAACAAGAATTGGAGCAATTGAAAACGGTAAAACGTAAAGAAGTGGTTGAAAGAATCAAGATCGCACGCAGCTTTGGCGACCTTTCAGAGAACTCTGAGTATGATTCAGCCAAAGAAGAGCAAGCCTTTGTTGAAGGCCGTATCACCACTCTTGAAAATATGATCCGCAACGCAAAAATCATCCAGGAAGATGAGTTGAGCACAGATGCAGTCAGCCTTGGCCGCACAGTGACATTCATCGAGCTTCCTGATGGCGATGAAGAATCCTACACAATCGTCGGAAGCGCTGAAGCTGATCCATTTGAAGGCAAAATCTCGAACGACTCTCCGATCGCGAAAAGCCTAATGGGCAAAAAAGTAGGAGACGAAGTGACTGTCCAGACTCCTGGCGGTGAAATGAACGTCCGCATTACAACTATTAAGTAATATCCATAGGTTTGAAAATTCGGCACCTCGTCAACACTTTTGACGAGGTGTTTTTTATGCGTAAAAAAAGAATGGTGGTGTCGATCTCTATTTGTATAGCTGCCTTTGGCTTGCTGATGTTACGGTTGGCCCAACTGCAATTATTTGATACAGAGTCCTTTTCCAAGCATGAAATAAATTTGATAGAAGCGAGTGTCAAGCAAAGGTCACAGGAAATGGTCGTTGACAACGGCCGTGGGAATTTTCTAGACAGGAAAGGAGACCCATTATCCTTTGAAACCTCATCCGTTCTGGTCTTATTCCCATTTTTGAAGAAGATGGACTGGGAAGCCGATAATGTGGCAAGGACAATAGGTGTATCTGCATACTCTTTAAAAAATGCAGTGGAAAAGTCCAAAGAACCATTTGCTTTTGGCGACCCGGATCCGGTGATTTTGACGAAGAGTCAAATGGAAACCATTAATGAAATGGAAATACCGGGAGTTTTTGCTGTTGAGCGAAAATACCCAATGGAGAAAGTGCCGGCTGCCCAGCTTTTAGGAATCATAGGGGAGAATGAGACTCTTATGAGGTCAAGATATGGAGACAAGGATTTGCTGCCAAGGACCTTGATTGGTCTATCTGGTCTGGAAAAAAGCTTTGACGAGTTTCTCGTTGCTGAAGGGAAATCGAAACTGGTTTACCATGTCGACGGAGAAGGAGCGCCACTATTCGGGATCAATGTTAAGTACATAGACCCTGCCAACCCATTCTATCCAATCAATCTGCAGACTTCGATAGACAAAGACCTGCAAATGCTCCTGGAGGAAAAAGTGGATCAGCACAAGATCAACAGAGGCGGCGTAGTGCTGCTGGATATTGAAACAAACAGTATACTGGCAATGGTGTCAAGGCCTGTCATTGACCGCAAAAAGCCTTTTAACGACGAGGGAACTGAAAATATGATGGTCAAGCAGCATATCCCTGGTTCCGTCTTTAAAACAGTTGTCGCAGCAGCAGCGATTGATCAGGGGCTTGATGATCCAGCCAGGGAATTTGATTGCAGCAAGACGATCAGCGGGGCACCAGATTTAAAATATGACTATGGAATGCTTAATTTTAATGATAGCTTTGCAGTGAGCTGCAACAGGACTTTTGGTGAAGTGGCCCGGGAGCTGCAGGAGCAGGATCCCAATATCCTTGAAAAATACGCTGAGAAGCTGTCGATCACTGGAGGTGTCGGGTGGAAAGGAGACATTTTCCATCTGGAAGATTTCAGCCAGATTCAGGACGAGGAAAAAGGCAGGGTATTTTTATCGGATGAAGCGAGGAAGGATAAGAACTTTGCGGCACTATCCGGAATTGGCCAGCATGAAGTTAGGGTGTCTCCTCTTGCTGTGGCAAACATGATGGCAACGATCGCCAGGGGCGGGGAAAAGGATATGGTCAGGGCAGTACTGTCGATTCAGTATCAAAATGGCGCTGAAATGACGGCATTTCCTAAACAGAAGCTTGAAGGGGAAAAACTATCACCGTTCACCGCGATGAAACTCCAAAAACTTTTACGGGAGGTCGTTGTGAACGAGCAAGGTACTGGAAGATGGTTCAAGGACTTGCCATATGCTGTGGCAGGAAAGTCTGGGACTGCAGAAACCGGGGTTTACAAAGATGGCGACAAACAGTTGCACAATAAATGGTTCGCCGGCTATTTTCCGTACGAAAAACCAAAGTATGCACTGGTAACGGTCAACTTAGGGGTTTTAGAAAATGAAGGCGGGGTGAATCCTCTTTTTGCAGATATAGTAAAAGAGGTCTATGCATTCAACCATGGTACCTCGGCTGAAGGTCCTGAAAACAATTGAACCATGATTAGATGAATATAAAATCCTTCAAGTTTGCCCCCAGTCATGGTAGAATGTTGACAACCTTATAAGGGAGGGAAAGATCTTGAAGCACGATGATTATGAAAACCTAAATGAGGGGTCACGTTCTCAGATGAGGGCAAAACGCAGAAAAACGAACCTTGTTTTAAATAGCTTGATTGTTGTCGTCATCCTGTTGATTGGAATAGTCTCATTTAACATTTTCTTTAGCAACGATGAAGGGGTTGCCGACCAAAACGATGTTGGTGCTGAGAAAGACCAGGCCGCTGCCTCTCCGGATAAAAAAGATGACAGCCAGGATTCCGACAAAAAAGACGATAGCCAGGATTCCGATAAAAAGGATGAATCAGCATCAGATGAAGCAGACGAGGAATCTGCAGAGGATGAAGAATTGGCTGATCCAATCGTGACAGAGGGCGGCAGTGATGCCAATGTGAAGCAAACAATTGAAAATCCTGAGTGGAAACCGGTTGGTACTACCCAATCCGGCGAACATAACACCGTATTCGACCAGAATGCGGTAGACTGGCAGGAAATGATTCTGGCCTATTCTTATGCTACAGGAATCGATAAAGATAACATGACAGTATGGTGGAATGAAAATGGCGGTGCGCCTAATACAGCGGTCGGAACGGTCTCCCAGAAGGGCAGTGACCAGACATTCAGAGTTTGGGTTGAGTGGGTTGACGGCGAAGGCTGGAAGCCAGTAAAAGTGGAAGAACTCATTCAAAATGATAAAAGATAAAAGGAAACTCGGAAAGGGGCTTGTAAGCAGCGGCCCCTTTATTTTTTTGCCTTGAAGTGGACCACTGCGGAATAGAACAGCCTGCCTTTATCATCTAAATGCATCTGGTGGGACACATGGTGAACTGATAGCATGATTGCTTTATTGATTTCGATTTGCTTATTGATTTTTTGTTCCAGAGATTTCAGGTCGACTGCTTCAAAAAATTCAACCTTGTCTTCTATTAGTTCAAATTGGAAGTCCAAAGATTCATTCTCCTTTCGTATACAACTTATCGCCACAAATAAAATAGCAGATTCTCTATAAAAATGATACATTTTTTGATAAATTAAAACGATAGGCATATTTCCGGGATTACCACCGAATTCTAGTAAGTAAGTGTTTTTACATAGGAGAGATTTAATATGACAAGAAAGTTATTCTATAATGGCACAATTATTACGAGTAATACAGAGAATGAAGTGTTTGCGAACGGGGCAATCGGCATCGAAGGAGAGAAAATCATCTATGTGGGCACCACGCCTGAAGATGTTGCTTCATATGATGAAAAAATAGATTTAAAAGGGAATATCCTGCTCCCTGGGCTCGTCAATACGCATGGACACACGCCAATGTCATTGCTGAGAGGCTATGCGGATGATTTGCATTTGCAGACATGGCTGCAGGACAAAATTTGGCCTCTTGAAGCCAAATATACACCGGAGCATGCAAAATGGGGTACAAAGCTATCCATCCTTGAAATGATCCGCACAGGTACTACCACATTTGTTGATATGTATGACAATATGGATGAAATCGCCAAGGCTGTTGAGGAAGCAGGCATTCGCGGAGTGCTGTGCCGGGGAGTAATCGGCTTTGGTTCGGAGGAACTTCGACAGAGCAAGCTTAAGGAAGCAGCAGATTTTGCGAAAAGCTGGAATAATGGTGCGAATGGAAGGGTCACGACGATGTTGTCACCGCATTCTCCTTATACTTGCTCACCAGAATATATCTCCCAGATCATTGACAAATCGATCGAGCTGGATGTTCCGCTGCATACGCATATGTCGGAAACGAAATTCGAAGTAGAGAAGAATATCGAGGAATATGGTGCTACACCGGTTCGTCATCTAGAGAAACTTGGATTCTTTGACCGACCTTCGCTTGTTGCCCATGCGGTCCATGTGAATGACGAGGATATTCAAATCCTGGCGGAAAAAGACGTGAAAGTATCACATAACATCATCAGCAACCTTAAATTGGGCAGCGGCATTGCCCCGGTTGGCAAAATGCTGGAAAAGGGAGTCACCGTCAGCCTTGGGACAGACAGTGTTGCTTCCAACAATAACCTCGACTTATTTGAAGAGCTGAAAGCAGCCGCAACAGTCCATAAAGGGGTTGCCCAGGATGCGACGGTCATCACCGCTCAGGAAGCTTTGAGGATGGCAACGATCAATGGTGCAGAAGCCCTCTGGCTGGAAGAACGGATTGGATCTCTTGAAGCAGGCAAAGATGCAGATTTCATTGTCGTGAACTCCAATCAGTCGTTCTTTTATCCTAAGCATAATCCAGTATCCCATCTTGTTTATTCTGGATCTGGGCGGGATGTAAGGGATGTCTATGTCCAGGGGAAACAAATTTTGGACAATGGGCAATTCAAAACGATTGATGAAGAAAAAGTCCTTTATGAAGCAAATCGAATGTCTAAGCTCCTTTCGTAGGGTTTTTATAAAAATAAAGTCCGCAGTCTGTAAAGATTAGCGGAAAGTTAAAATCAGAATGTAATAAGAACATTGGAGGTCTCAATGATGAGCAGAATTGGTATTATTGGTGCAATGGATGAAGAAATACAGCATATTCTTGACGCCATGAAAGGCTATGATGAAAAAAAGAAGGCAGGCATTACGTTTTATGTCGGCACTTTCAATGGATATGATGTTGTTCTGTGTAAATCTGGCGTAGGGAAAGTGAATGCAAGTGTGTGTACTCAAATCCTGATCGATGAATTTGCTGCATCCCAGATAGTTTTCACAGGCGTAGCGGGTGCTGTGAACCCTGATCTGAAAATAGGCGATATCGTCATCTCCACTGATTGCGTACAGCATGATATGGATGTTCGTGCGTTGGGCTTTAAACTAGGGGAAATCCCTTACACAGAAGTATCTGTATTTAAAGCAGATGAGAAATTGGTAGACTTGGCAATTATGGCAAGCAAAGAAATAGTCGAGGACAAGAAAATCGTCAGCGGCAGGATTTTATCAGGCGACCAATTCATCGCTGACCGTGATAAAGTGAAGTTCCTGTATGAGGAGCTTAATGGTTATTGTACAGAGATGGAAGGCGCAGCAGTTGGACAGGTCTGCAGCATGAACAACATCCCATTCGTGATCATCCGGTCAATGTCCGACCAGGCAGATGGCTCAGCAGACGTAAACTTCCTGGAATTCACAAAACTCGCGTCAAAGAATTCTTATGAAATCGTCAATGAGATGGTCAAGAACTGGAAGCTCTAATTACCCAGCGCGGAATTCATTCCGCGCTTTTTTTATTTTTATTAAGTAGTCTTAGGTTCGGACAAATTCCCGAGGAGAGAGGCTCAATTTGTCTGAAGTAGCATCAAGTTCGGACAAAATCCCAGGATAAGCAACTTGTTTTGTCTGAAGTAAAAATCAAACTTATCTTTTTCCCAGAATTTACATACTCATAAGACGTTTAAAAGATGTTAAAGTAGGGTTGTGGTTAAGTCTATTAAATGCAGGTGATAATAATGAAGGCTAGACAACTCTATGAAAAAATGATTGATTTTAAACAGTTTGCTACAGTCCTGCTTGCTGTAGGAGTGTTCTTTTATCTTGGCACGATCATTCCGTCTGAAACGAAAGTGATGACAGATATATATATTGCTACTGGTGCTTCCGCTGGATTTCTTGCTGGTTCCATCGTATTCTTTTCTTTCGCGAAAAAATACCGCAATCTGCTGATTGAGTCAGAAGAAGGCCAGGAAATGCTGATGAAGAAATAAACGTCCTTCCGGGGCGTTTTTTTTTGTTGGAATTTGACGAATCTTTTTTTGGAAAAAACGACCAAAAAAGGTTTACAAACCAACATCAAGTGGATATACTTACCATTGTGGTTAAATAATTCAAAAGGAGGTCGAGTGAAATGATCATGAATGGATACTGGAATAACGCACAAACTTCATATCGCAATACACATTCGACCGGATCGGACTGGATTATTTAAGCTGTTTTTTGACACTTATACATCCATGGCCGCAGGGAGAATCGTGCCCTGTGGCTTTTTTGTGCCCGTTTTGCCGCAGGGGAGGAATCCTTGCGGCTTTTTGGGGTGGAAATTAAAAAGGAGGTGAACTCATCATGACCTTAAATATCTTGTTTTTTACAATAACGATTAACAAACGCCAAATGTCTTTAGAAGAAATTCGCCATAATGAAATGGTTGAAAAAATGGTTGAAGACAATAAAACTCGTCAAACAATGCTGCGCCTGTTTTAATTCATTTGAATAATTAACTTAAGAAAGGTGGAAAGAAGATGATTTATTTAATTCAAAGAAGACTGGCTAGCTTATGGGTGGAGAAGGACACCACCTAACGACGGAGTCGGGAGGTAAAATGTATGTCACTGCATGTCTTGCTTTTAACGCTGATTTTCAAGAAAAAGAAATCCCATCGTTAACAAAATGTTCACAACCTCTTCCTTTTAGCACCGTTATTATATGATAAATTTGGTGTAAGTAAGGGTGAATGCTAAAAGGGGTGATAGGCATGTTCTTGATTGTCATGGGATTGGTAATCTGTGGCGCTGTCGGTCTGGTAGTGGCGGCTGAAGTGAGCGTAGAATAGTGTTTTTGAAGGTATCAATCAATCAGGTTGATGCCTTTCTTTTTTTCGCTGGACAATTTGATACCGAAAAAAGAAACCCGGAGCGTCAAGCCCGGGTTTCTGCATTTTATTGCCCCTTATTCTTCTTCTTTTCCTTCTCTGCGCGATAAAATTCATGAAACATCTTCATCAATGCCCGTTTCTCGATCCTGGATACATAACTTCTTGAGATGCCGAGTTCTTTGGCAATCTCACGCTGCGTTTTTTCCTTTTTCAAATCAAGGCCAAAGCGGCCAACGATAACCTCTTTTTCTCGTTCATCGAGGACATCGATATATTCTTTCACTTTTTCAAGCTCCATATTGAGTTGGATGGTATCAATGACATCTTCTGATTCGGACTTCAGGACATCGATCAGTGAAATCTCGTTTCCTTCTTTGTCCTGGCCGATTGGATCGTGCAAGGATACATCCTTCTTGGTTTTCTTTAATGCTCTCAAATGCATGAGGATTTCATTTTCAATACATCTGGCAGCATAGGTTGCCAGTTTGGTGCCTTTGCCTTCCGAATAGCTCTCGATAGCCTTGATGAGGCCGATTGTTCCAATAGAAATCAAATCCTCTGAATCCTCGCCGGTGTTTTCGAATTTTTTCACAATATGTGCGACAAGTCTCAGGTTGTGCTCAATCAGCATGTTTCTTGCATGTGGGTCGCCATTGGCCATCAACCTTAAGTATTTTCGCTCATCAGCTGCAGATAACGGTTGAGGAAATGCATTGTTTTTTACATACGAAACAAGAAGGATCACTTCTTTAACTAAGTACCCGAGTGCTGTAAGTATGCCCGACATGTTTCCACCCCCGCTTTTTTAGGCTTTCGCCTATAATAAATTCCTATGTCTGAAGGGGGACGATTGTGTCTGTCCTTATAAATATTTTATATTGGGAATTTAAGGAAGCGTGTAGTTCTGAAGAATCAAGAGTTAATTCTATGAACACCTTGTTTTGTCACTTTTTGGACCAAGAACGTTCACATAAAAGAAACAGACATAGATATGGGGGTATGGGTATAATTCAGGTGTAAGGTAAATCATTCGATTTCATTAGGAGGAAATAAATTATGGAACAACAAGCTCCATCTTTAGCCGTTATTTTATTATCTGAGGATCTTGAAAAGTTACACGCTGGTGCATTGGTAGGATCGGTGGCATCAATGTCAGGCATGACTGTGAATGTCTTCGTCACAATGAATGCACTGAAATCTTTCCGCAAAGACAGCTTTGAAAGCACTGATTTCATCACTGGAACGATTGGCAAGGAAATGCTGGCTAAGAAAATCCCATTATTTGATTCACTTTTACAGGAAGGAAAAGACATGGGAGAACTTAATATTTACGGCTGCGCACTTGCGATGGACATCATGGACTGGCAAGAAGAAGACATGATCGATGTGTTCGATGGAGTGATCGGGGTTACTAAATTCCTAGGAATGACTCAAGGAGCAACAGTTATTACGATGTAAGATGCATAAAGGGAAAAACTGATGTGGCGTGCAGGCCTTTCAACCATTTCCCCTTCATGCAAAATTAAAAAATCTTTTCTTATTCTAACATAAAACTTAACTATACAGGAGGAAAAAATCATGAGTGAAGTACAAGTAACTAAATCAATCGATGCAAGAGGAGCTTATTGCCCGGGACCACTAATGGAATTGGTAAAAGGAATTAAAACAGCACAAGTTGGAGATGTGGTAGAAGTACTTTCCACTGATAAAGGTTCAGCAGTTGATATACCTGAATGGGTCAATAAAATGGGCCACGAAATTGCCTACCTCGAGAATGAAGGCGATGAATTCAAGATCGCAGTCAAAAAGGTAAAGTAAATAAGTGCTGTTTGTTCAGTAACAGCCTTCATCAAAGAAACCAATAAAGAGGTGGACCAAATGACAAAGAAAATTGTTGTTCTTGGGGCCGGCAGCGCGGGTACGATGGTCGCAAACAGATTAGCCCGCCAGCTTGGAGAAGAGATAAAAAAGCGTGAAGTCGAAGTGACTTTGATTTCCAATACAGAAAAGCATATCTACCAGCCAGGATACTTATTCATCGCTTTCAATGAAAAGCCATCCGAGCACTTCATCAGAAAACAGGAGACACTTGTTCATCGACATGTGAACCTTGTATATGATGACGTTGAAAAAATCGACGTCGAGAAGAAGACAGTCAAAGGAAAGAAGCAGTATCAGTATGACTATCTTGTCATCGCAACCGGATCGCATCCTGATTTCGATAGCGTACCTGGCTTAAAAGAGGGAGCGCATAACTTCTATACACTTGATGGTGCTGAACGTCTGCGGAAAGATCTTGCGGCGATGGAAAAAGGAAGAATCCTGATCACCATTGATGTTCCGCACAAATGTCCTGCTGCTCCGCTTGAGCTGGCATTGATGCTGGATGACTATTACCGCAAGAATGGCCGACGCAAGGATATCGAAATCAAATACGCTTATCCGATCGGCCGTATCCATTCATTGGTTCCAGTTGCAGAATGGGCTCTTCCGCAGTTTGAGAAGCGCGACATAAAATATGAAACATTCTTCAACCTTGAAGAAGTCGATCCAAAACGCAAGGTTGCGATCACGATGGACGGTTCAGAACACGAATATGACATGCTTATTACGATCCCGGCACATACTGGCGCTAAAGCAGTGATTGATTCAGGTATCGGAGATGAGTCCGGCTTCATTCCGACACATCGTACAACATTGAAAATGATTGGCCAGGACGATGTTTATGTTATCGGTGATGCTACGAACCTTCCAATCAGCAAAGCTGGTTCAACTGCGCACTATCAGTCTGAATCGCTTGTTGCCAACATCATTAGCAGATTGACTGGCCGGCCAGAGACTGCAGTGTACAACGGCAAGGTAGCTTGCTTCCTTGAAAACAGCCTTGAAGATGCCAGCATGATTACATTCGATTACAATAACCCGCCGCAGCCAGCAGAAACTTCTGACCTGCTGCACTGGTTCAAAGCAGTATACAATGAGCTTTACTGGTTAAATGCCAAAGGGATTTTATAGAAGGGGTGGTTGAGATGGCTACAGAAACACCTCAGGCTCAACAAAATGCTCAACATAAACTCGTCAGCTTCACAGATGCAGCCATGAATGCCGTAACCGGCGAAATGGTCTCCACGATTGCCGAAACTGGCGTCAAATTGGTCGAAATGGCCGATGATTTGCTTCAGCCTGAAACACTTTCCTTATTAAAGACACTACCTGAGGTGGCGGAGAACCTCGAGCGTACTTTGATGGAAGTAAAACGGATGGAAGAAACAGGAGTTTTGAAATCCTTGATGCAGCTTGCGGATATGGCAGCTGCCATGAAGGGGGCGATGACTGGCCCGATGGTGACAGATATGGCCGAAAAGGCAATCAAGGGTGTAGAACTTGCTGATTCATTCGTCCAGCTGGGTGCCATTGACCTGGTTGAAGGAATGCTTACTGCATTCAACAATGCTCAAGAACAAACAAAGAATAAAGAACCGCTGTCATCCATTCAGCTGATGAAGGCTGTTACGCAGAGAGAAACAAGAGAAGGCATGACATTGATGATCTCATTCCTGCAAAACCTGCCTAAACAATTGAATAAATAAAAAAAGGAGAGGGGGATTCCCTTCTCCTTTCTTCGTGATCACTTATAAAGTATATCGTTTTTCATTGTTGTCAACTTTTCGAGAACTTCATTGATGTCTTGTTCCGGGACATCAAATTCCCTGAGGCTGGCAGCCAGGTGGTTAGCGATTGCCCCAAAGTGCTCGTCATTCAGGTTCATCCCTTTATGGGCGAGTTCCATGCTTCTTCCTGAATATTGGTTAGGTCCCCCTAACGCCCAGCTGATAAACAAAGATTGGTGGCGGCGCTGTTTTTCCATGTCCGTTTCCTCGAAAAACTTGTTGACTGTTTCATCAGCCAGTACCTTTTCGTAAAACACATCCACAACTTTTGAAATGGCATCCTGTCCGCCCAGACGATCATATAAAGTATCCATCTGATAATCCTCCTGTCTATAAGTTAACGTCCCTATTATCTCTCTTTAACCAAAAGATTATGAACGAAACCCAATAGCCAGAAAAACAAACTTAATCAATCCATTTATAGCCTACACCCCAAACAGTAGACAGGTAATCGTCCACGGCAAAACCAGCTTTGCGAAGTTTATCCCTAAGATTCCGTACATGTGAATCTATCGTACGGTCTTCGGTATCGACACCATAGCCCCATATAGTGGTGATTAAATGTTCTCTCGTGAAGACCTTATTGACGTTTTGCAGGAAAAGGCTGAGCAGGGCAAATTCCTTTGGGGTAAGAGGAATTAAAGCTCCATTGAACTGAACATCATAGGAATCTAAGTTCAGTTTCAAACCATTGAAAGAGAGAAGGGGGCTTTTGCTAGTTTGTCTCCTCAGTACGGCCTCAATCCTTGCAACCAATTCTCCTTCATCAAACGGCTTGGTGATATAGTCATCAGCGCCGATTTTTAAGCCTCGCACAATGTCAGGCTTCTCACTCCTGGCAGTAAGCATGATGACGGGAATATCCCAGTGTCTGCGAATTTCATTGCATGTCTCCCAGCCATCCATCTCAGGCATCATGACATCAAGCAAGACGAGATCGGCATTGTGGTCCTCGAGAAAGCTGATGGCTTCAGTACCGGAAGTCTTTTTGATGCATTTATATCCTAATGGGGTTAAATACAGCGCAAGCAAATCAAGCATACGCGTTTCATCATCTACTAACAGAATCGTAGCCATATAAAAACTCCTTGCAATATGATTGTTAAGTTCATCCTACATCAAAAGTTAGGAAAAACTGTGCATGTATAACGAGTTTTATTTAAAATTTTTGAAAAGGTTCGCTAAAAGCCCAAACCAAAATGGACAGATCCCCATAAAGTAATAATAGGATACAGAAAAGGAGTGTGAAAGTATGCCTTACGGTTACTATCCACCATACGGAGCCCCTTATGGAGGTTATCCGGGTTATTACGGCGGAAGTGGTGTATGGTTTGCGCTGTTCATCATCCTGCTGGTCATCGTCCTGATCTTTGGCGGATGGTGGTATTTTTACAGTTAGAAGTTTCGAAGGTTTATCCTGAATAGGGTAAGCCTTTATTCTTGCTTCTGCCCTTAAATTCCCCTTTACGATTCATAATATATCTTGGACAAGGCCGTAACTATAGAAGCCAAAAATATGAGACTCGGAAAACCTTCCGAAAAGATAGAAATTTTAGAAAAATAACATTATAATAATATAATAGAAAAAAGGGGGAAAATCAATGTCGAATACATACTCAGAAGTTTGGGACTTAGACGTATTTTTTGAAGGAGGAAGTGCTTCTCCGGAATTTGCTGCCCACCTAAAGGCAGCAGGAGCGGAAATTGAACAATTTAAAAAGGAAGTGGAAAGCTGGCAGCCTGCTGACCATAAAAGCGAGGGATCCAGGCTGGAGAGCCTCGTTGGAATGTTTGATAAAGCGGCAAGGAAGGTAAGGCAGGCAGGAGCTTTTGTCAGCTGCCTGCATGCTCAAAATACAAATGATAAGAAGGCTGGTCAATTAAAAGCAGCTGTCACAGAGCTAAGTGCATCTTTGCAGACAGCACTTACCATTTTTGACCAGAAGCTATCTGGTTTTTCGGATTCTGTCTGGAGTGAACTTGTCCAGGAAGGACTTTTACAGGAGCTGCGTTTTGTGCTTACGGAACGTCGCGAGCGGGCAGCGGAAAGGCTATCGGAAAAAGAAGAGTCGGTCATCAATGCATTGAGTGTGGACGGCTATCATGGCTGGGGCCAGATGTACGACCTTCTTGTAGGCAACACGAAAATCAAGTATAACGGGGAAAGTCTATCAGTAGGCCAGGCAGCCAATAAGCTTTCTAATGCTGACCGATCAGTCCGTAAAGAAGTGTTTGCTCAATGGGAAAAAGCATGGGGAGAGAATGAGGAAGCCTTCGCGAAGACGCTTAACCATCTTGCAGGCTTTCGTTTGAATGTCTATAAACTCCGCGGCTGGGAAGATGTATTGAAAGAGCCGCTTGACATTAATCGAATGAAAAAGGAAACACTTGAAGCGATGTGGGAGGTCATTTCCGACAATAAGGAGCCATTTGTTCAGTTCCTTGACCGTAAAGCAAAGCTTCTTGGACTGGAAAAGCTGAGCTGGTACGATTTAGATGCGCCGATTGGCAGTACCGAATCGAAAATGTCCTATCAGGAAGGTGCAGATTTCATCGTTAACAACTTTGAACAATTTGGCAAGGAGAATGCTGACTTTGCGAGAATGGCGTTTGAAAATAACTGGATTGAGGCGGAAGATCGTCCTGGTAAGGCTCCAGGCGGATTCCACACCTTCTTCCCGGAGAGCAGCCAATCACGGATTTTCATGACCTACTCAGGCACTCCATCCAATGTTTCTACACTTGCACATGAGCTTGGACATGGTTTCCACACTTATGCGATGAGGGATTTACATTTGTTGAATCGTAATTACGCGATGAATGTAGCAGAAACTGCGTCTACCTTCGCTGAAATGATTGTTTCCGATGCTTCTGTCAAGAACGCGAAAACAAAAGAAGAAAAACTCAGTCTGTTGGAAGATAAAATTCAGCGGTCAGTTGCGCTCCTGATGAATATTCATTCGAGGTTCCTTTTTGAGACGAAATTCTATGAAGAACGGAAAGAGGGAGTTGTCACCACAGAAAGACTGGGAGAATTGATGAAAAATGCTCAGACAGAAGCATATGGTGGTGCACTGGATGAATATCACCCATTATTCTGGGCTTCAAAGCTGCACTTCTTTATCACTGGAGTACCATTCTATAACTTCCCGTATACCTTTGGATACTTATTCTCTCTTGGGATTTATGCATTGGCACAGGAAGAAGGCAAAGGGTACGAAGAGAAATATATCGCTCTATTGAAGGACTCCGCTTCTATGACAGTTGAGGACCTTGCCCAAAAGCATCTGAACGTCGATCTCACGAAAAAGGAATTCTGGGAAAAAGCTGTCCGTATGTGCGTGGAGGATGTCGAGGAGTTTATAGCTTTGACAGAGGAGTAATCGGCTTGCCAGAGATGTAAAATCAGGTTTCAGGTTCCAATATCTTTAAAAAATACGAAAACCCAGCCATGATGGAGGCTGGGTTTTTATACTTTTCTCAGCTTGAAGGGACTGACCATCAACAGGCTGAGAGCCATCATAGTGAACAGGAATGTCTGAGGCGGTACGTGAGGAATGGCTAAGAAGCTAAGCGTTGCCAGCACTCCTGCTGCAGTTATCGGCAATCCTGTGAAATACCCTGAATTCTCGGTAATATTGAATCGTGCAAGGCGGAAGGCCCCGCAGCCTATATAGAAAACGATGAAGAATGCACCAGGTGCGCCAAAATCGGATAAAATTCCCTGATAGATTAATAATGCGGGCGCAACGCCAAATGATATAATATCACTCATGGAGTCTAACTGCTTTCCAAGTTCAGATTCAATGTTGAGTTTTCTTGCGACCATGCCATCGAAACGATCGGCGAGGGCGGCTATGAAGATCAGCAAAAGGCTTAAATTCAGATTGCCGTTAATGGCAACAATGATTGCGAATCCGCCTAGAGATAGATTCGCCAATGTCAGCAGATTGGCTGTCTGGGATTTTACTTTCTTGACAGTTGTGTCAAGTACATCATGTAGAAACATATATATTTCACTCCTCATAATCGGAAAGGGAACTAGCACATTGGGTTATTATATAATAATATATAATTCTAAGCTGATTATGCTTTTTCGTAAAGATTTCTTATGATACTTTTCGAAATGTTTGATGTATTCCGGAAATCCAAGACACTTTATCGGATGCGAACCATAGATAAAATCGGAGGTATGATCATTGTTTCAATCACTATATCGTATTCTTATAGAATTGACGAACGGGAAGTGGAGTTCTGCCATTTTGCATAAATTCGCAAAATCCAGAAGCAGTAAGAGGATTATTCCTTCCTTTGCTAAAACGTATAACATCAACCAGGAGGAAATGGAAAAGCCAATTGGGGAATATGAAAGTCTTCATCACTTTTTCATCAGGAATCTTAAAGAGGGCGCAAGGAAAATAGATCAGGATCCTCTGTCAGTCGTTAGTCCGGTAGATTCGGTCATCGAAGAGGTGGGTGAAATCGCGGCGGATAAAACGATTACGGTAAAAGGCAAGGTTTATTCTATTTCCGAAATGCTCGGCAATGATGATGCGATGGCAAGGTATGAGCAGGGAACTTATATGATTTTTTACCTGAGCCCAAGCCATTACCATCAAATTCACAGCCCGGTAACTGGAGAGGTAACCAATCAATGGACTTTGGGATTGAAGTCATACCCCGTAAATAAAATGGGGTTGAAGTATGGAAACTACCCGTTGTCTAAAAACTACCGAAAGATTACTGAAATCAGGCATAATGCTGGCATGGCTGCTGTCATTAAAGTAGGAGCCATGTTCGTCAATTCGATTGAAACGACACATGACGGATCGAAGCTGGAGAAAGGTGATCAAATGGCATACTTCACCTTTGGCTCGACTGTAGTATTACTGTTCGAAAAAGATACTGTTAACCTGCTGCCGCAAATCTCTCCTCCACATCATATTAAGTATGGCGAGATAATCGGCACATTAAATGGACAAGACTGAAAAGATAAAGGCACAGGCTGAATCTGTGCCTTTATCCTTTTCTATACGTTTAACTCGAAAAAAAAAAGCCCTTTAGGGGCTGTCAGGATGAGGCTTTAATTCGGTTAGATAATGAACGCCGGTGGATTTCCGTTTCAATCAAACGAATAAACTCATAGCTTAAATTTAACTCTCTTGCTTTAAAATATGACTCGATCAACAGCTCGTCCGACAGTTTACGCATTCCAGTCATTCACCCCCAAAAAGGTTATACTAAAACAGATGTTAATTGCATATAATTGTAAGTTGTTTTGTTCTACCCTTACTCTATCAGAATGAAACTTTGAGAACAACTGTTCTAATTATCCACAAACAACGGTGGATAACCTGTGATTAATTTGTTTATAAATGGGAAATTAGTAATAGAATCAATGTGTGTTTTGTGCATAAGGTTATCCACAGGTCTGGAAAAGCTTGGATTTTGTCGAAAAGTTTTTTGGGATATTTTTAAAAAATATGAATTTAAAGCGAATTGAGTTTATTCTTGTCATCCTATAGAGTTAGTTTATTTTTACATTCACTACAATGTTTGTTTTGAATACGAGGATAAAATTGGGTATGATGTTAACGGTATGATAGGAATTTAATTAATGAGGTGTAATGAAATTGCTAAAGCATTTTTTACCGGATCAGCATGTTAAGAATATTTTTGAAATCACCCCCGAAAGCCTGCAAGAAAAAGGTGTGAAGGGTATAATCACAGACCTTGACAATACACTCGTTGAGTGGGATCGTCCCTATGCGACGCCGATGCTGATCGAGTGGTTTGATAATATGAGGAAAAATGAAATACTCGTAACGATTGTATCCAATAATAATGAGAAAAGAGTGAGGGCATTTTCAGATCCTTTGCACATTCCATTTATTTTTCAAGCGAGAAAACCGATGACCCGTGCATTTAATAAAGCATTAAAGGAAATGGGATTGCGAAAAGAAGAAACGGTCGTGATAGGTGACCAGCTTTTAACCGATGTACTTGGCGGCAACAGAAGCGGTTTCCATACTATTCTCGTTGTTCCAGTTGCCCAGACAGATGGGTTTGTGACTAGATTCAACAGGAAAGTGGAAAGAAGAATCTTAAATTGGTTCAGGAAAAAAGGAAAGCTGAATTGGGAGGACTAAGATTTGAGTGAGCAATTAAATTGTACAGGCTGTGGTGTCATCATCCAGACGGAGAACCCAGAGGAGTTAGGCTATGCTCCGGCTTCTTCATTGGAAAAAGAGGTGGTTGTCTGCCAGAGATGCTTCCGTTTAAAAAATTATAATGAAATCCAGGATGTAAGCCTGACGGATGACGATTTTTTAAAAATATTGAATGAACTAGGCAGCAGGGATGCCCTTATTGTCAAGATCGTCGATATTTTCGACTTCAATGGGAGCTGGCTGCCAGGCATCCATCGTTTCGCCGGTAAAAACCCGGTATTATTAATCGGCAATAAGGCCGATCTCGTACCTAAATCAGTCAAACAGCAAAAATTGATTGACTGGATGAAAAAGGAGTCCAGGGAACTGGGGCTCAATCCGATTGATGTATTCCTCGTCAGTGCAGCTAGAGGCTTCAATATAAAGGAAGCAGCTGCGGCAATAGATGAATACCGCAATGGCAAGGATGTTTATATTGTAGGCTGTACAAATGTAGGGAAGTCTACTTTTATCAATAGAATCATCAAGGAAGTGACAGGCGAAGGTGATATCATCACCACTTCACACTTTCCTGGAACGACCCTTGATATGATTGAAATTCCGCTTGAGGATGGCAAAGCGATTGTAGATACACCAGGTATTATCAATCATCATCAGATGGCGCACTACGTGGATAAGCGGGATTTGAAGTTCATTACGCCAAAAAAAGAAATCAAACCGAAGGTGTACCAGCTGAATGAACAGCAGACGCTGTATTTCGGCGGCCTGGCCCGTTTCGATTATATATCAGGAGGCAGAAGGTCTTTCTCCTGCTATGTACCGAATGAAATTAACATTCACCGGACAAAGCTTGAAAATGCGGATGAGCTGTATAAAAATCATGCCGGTGAGCTGCTTACACCTCCTCGTCGTGAGCAAATGGATGAGTTCCCTGAACTTGTCCGTCATGAGTTTACCATCAAGGAAGCTAAAACAGATGTTGTTTTTTCAGGGCTTGGCTGGGTAACGGTCAATGATGCAGGCGCGAAAATTGCCGCGCATGTCCCTAAAGGCGTCAATGTAATGCTAAGAAGGTCACTTATTTAGGAAAAAGCTTAATTGCTTGAAGCGGACCTCAAAATAAAACGGAAGGGCGGGAGATGAATTGAAAAAATTATTCGGTGTCATTGGAGATCCTATTGCGCATTCGATGTCTCCTGCCATGCACAATGATTTATTTGAGCTTTATGGAATCGATGCCGTTTATCTGCCTTTCCATGTGAGCAAAGGAAATCTTGAGGCAGCAGTTAAGGGATTGAAAGCGCTTGGTGTGAGCGGATTCAACGTGACAATTCCGCATAAAACAGATATCATCCCTTATCTTGATAAAGTTGATCCACTAGCAAGGGCTATTGGAGCGGTCAATACAGTCAAGAATGAAAATGGCCTTCTGGTAGGCTATAATACCGATGGTCCTGGTTTCGTTAAGGGGCTTGAATCAATGGCTGCTGATCTTGCTTCAAGATCAGCTTTGATTATTGGTGCGGGTGGTGCTGCAAGAGCCATTTATTTCTCGATGGCACAGGCTGGTATTGAGAAGATTGATATTTACAATCGGACCACTGATAAAGCGGAAGAGCTTGTCAGCTCCTGTCCATACAAGGTGGAATCAAAGGTGATTGGCCGGGTAGCTGCTGAAAAGTCACTGGCGTATTATCAGCTTGTCATCCAGACAACTTCAATCGGGATGGTGCCTGATACAGAAAACTTGCCTCTTCTGCCAGAAAACTTAACGCAGAATAGTATCGTTAGTGATATAATTTATAATCCATTGCAAACAAAGTTCTTAAAAGAAGCAGCCAAAAGGGGAGCCGCTGTCCAGAATGGTGTAGGAATGTTCGTTTTCCAGGGTGCGCTTGCTTTTGAAATATGGACGGGGATATTTCCGGATATCGAAAGAATGGAAACAAATGTTTTAAGAAATTTAGGAGGTTAACATATGTTAACAGGTAAGCAGAAACGTTTTTTAAGATCGAAAGCCCATCATCTTACGCCAATTTTTCAAGTTGGTAAAGGTGGGGTAAATGAGAATATGGTCAAACAAATTGCAGACGTGCTTGAAGCAAGAGAGCTGATCAAGGTGAGTATCCTCCAGAATTGTGATGAGGATAGGGATACTGTGGCTGATCAGCTGTCTCGCGGTGCTAAGGCAGAGCTTGTCCAGGTAATCGGAAACACCATTGTTTTATATAAAGAGTCTCGTGAAAATAAGCAAATCGTTCTTCCAAGATAAAAACTGGGAGGTGCCTGTTTGAAGAAAGTTGGCATTTTAGGCGGAACCTTCAACCCGCCGCATACCGGACATTTAGTGATAGCGAATGAAGTGCAGCATGCCTATGGACTTGATGAGGTTTGGTTCATGCCGAATCAGGTGCCGCCTCATAAAACAGTGGACGTGCCCATCAGCCAATCAGACAGGCTGGCTATGCTCGAGCTTGCGATTGCTGATAACAAGCAATTCAGGATTGAAAAAGCAGAACTCGAGAGAAGCGGTCCATCTTACACGTATGAAACGATGAAAATATTGAAAGATATGTATAAAGAAATTGATTTTCATTTTATCATTGGCGGCGATATGGTCGAATATCTGCCCAAATGGCATAAAATTGATGAATTAGTGAGAATGGTCAAGTTTGTCGGTGTCAGCCGGCCTTCTTACAGCACTGAATCATCTTATGATATTCTTTACGCAGAGACACCGCAGATGGATATCTCATCTAGTATGATCAGAGAAAGAGTAAAGGGCGGCAAAAGTATTCGCTATCTGCTGCCCGATCCGGTCAGGGTTTATATAGAGGAGCATGGTTTATATGGAACGTGAACAAGCGCTTCAAATTGTAAAGCCGCAACTAACTGAACATCGCTACCAGCATACTCTTGGCGTGATGGAAACAGCCATCAAGCTTGCAGGGAAATATGGAGCAGATATAAAGAAAGCGGAACTGGCTGCTATTTTTCATGACTACGCAAAATTCCGCCCAAAGGATGAAATGAGGCAGATCATCGAAGAACAAAAAATGCCGGCAATCTTGCTCGAGTTCAACAGCGAGCTATGGCACGCCCCAGTAGGAGCCTACCTCGCAGAAAAGGAAGCGGGCATTGACGACAAGGAAGTTCTTGATGCGATCCGTTATCATACATCAGGAAGGATCGGCATGTCGCTCCTGGATAAGGTCATCTATCTGGCTGATTATATTGAACCAGGACGTCATTTTCCCGGTGTTGATGAAGTCAGGAAAATGGCAGAGGAAGATTTGGACAGCGCATTGGTCCAAGCGATGAAAAATACGATCCAATTTTTAATGAAGAAAAACCAGCCGGTCTTTCCGGATACATTCAATGCATACAACAGCATCGTACAAAATTCAGGAGGTTGATTTAATGAGTGATCGCGCATTATTAATGACAGCGGTAAAAGCAGCGGACGATAAAAGAGCAGAAGATATTATGGTACTGAACATGAAAGGCATCTCATTGATAGCAGATTATTTTATCATTTGCCACGGTAATTCAGATAAACAGGTTCAGGCGATTGCCCGTGAAATCAGGGAAAAAGCAGAAGAACAAGGATATAGCATTAAGAGGATGGAAGGCTTTGATGAAGCAAGATGGGTGCTGATCGATATCGGTGATGTGGTTGTCCATGTCTTCCATAAAGAAGAGCGAAGCTACTACAACCTGGAGCGCCTATGGGGAGATGCTCCAATCGAAAACGTGCAGAGTGAGTTAAATTAATGTCTTACGAACGTTTCGCTTATTTGTATGACGAACTCATGCAGGATGTTCCCTATGATGAATGGGTTTCGATTGTAGAGGCATACAAAGGAAAATATCAAGTGAACGGAATGAAGCTCCTCGACCTCGCATGCGGAACCGGGGAGCTGTCTGTTAAATTTGCGCAAAAAGGCTTTGAAGTGACCGGCGCGGACTTATCAAGTGATATGCTTTCCGTTGCCCAGGCAAAAGCTCAGGCAAAATCATTGCGCATACAATTTTTTCAACAGGACATGACCGAGCTTGATGATTTAGGTGAATTCGATCTCATTGGCATCTTTTGTGACTCACTGAACTATCTGGAGAATGAACAGGCAGTCCAGCAGACCTTTAAAGGTGTCCACCGCCTTTTGAAAAAAGGGGGCTTATTCCTGTTTGATGTCCATTCAGTCTATAAAATGGAGCAAATCTTTGCTGATGCGACCTTTACCTGGGATGATGAAGAAATCACGTATATTTGGAATAGCTTCAAGGGAGAAGGAACCCACAGCGTGGAACACGAGCTCACCTTCTTCGTCCTTGATGAATCAACCGGAAAATATGACCGAGTCGATGAATTGCATTACCAGCGTACATATCCCGAGGATACTTATGTAAAATGGTTAGAGCAGGAAGGCTTTGGAAATATTGAGGTTACAGGGGACTATACGATGAAAACTCCCGAGCCAACAGCAGAGCGGTTGTTTTTTGCTATGGTAAAAAAGTGAATTAGAAAGGCTCCCAACTTTTTGGGAGCCTTTCTTGTACTAAATTTGTCACATTTATAAGGAAGGATTCTAAAGACTAATAGCGAAAACTTTTAAGGACCGAATTGTTCCTTTGTTTTTTTCAGTTCTTCTGCAAATTTCTTATGTGTAGCCTGAAAAATCTTTTCAAACATATCTCCCGTTTCACTTTCGAGCACCGTGATTCCTTCTCCTGTTATGCCGCCTTTCACGCAAACCTTTTCCTGTAATGTTTGTAGAGTATAATGATTTTGCTTCAGAAGTTCTCCTAAGCCAATGAGCATCTCACTTGAAAGCTTGGTGGCAGTTTCCTGGTCAATTTCCGTTTCCTTGACAGCGCCATTAATAAAACTCTGGACAAGATGACTGAAGAAAGCTGGACCGCAGCTGACAATATCAGATGCCACTCTAGTGATCTTCTCCTCGATTTCCAAAGGTACGGAGACCTTCTTGAAGAGGGTAAACAGTGCTTCCCTCCATACTGTAGTGCACCGGCTTCCAAATGAGAATAGTGAAACACCGGCAAGCGCCCTGTTCGTTATGCTTGGTATTATTCTCATGACAGAACAATCCACTTTGCTTTCTATCTGCTCCACACTGATTGGACTCGTTATCGAAATCACACATTTATCACTTGTGAGCACAGGATTAATGGTCTCGAGTACTCCCAAAACATGATGAGGCTTCACACAGACGAAAATGGCGTCAGCATTTTCAGCAACTTCTGCTGCATTCTTTCCAACTGATAAGCCTGGATATATTTTTTGAATCTCTATAGCTTTTGATAATGTCCTATTTGTGATCATCATTGAAGAAGGGGAAACGGCATTCCCATCAATGAGAGCTTCGGCGAGAATTCTCCCCATATTCCCTGTGCCTATAATCCCTATTTTCATAACCCTTCCCTCCTTCATACATTTATTCTCCTATATCCATATGATTTTAAATTTTAGATTATGACATATAGAAAGGTGTTGACCGTCTGTGGACTGGATCAAGGAAAACAAAATCTATATTATTGCCGGATTGAGCGCTTTATTATTTTTTCTTTATTCATCCTTTGATAAAGGAGCAGAAATGACTGAAGTGAATGAAGGAGCATCGCCTATGGTTGATATTGAGAAGATGGAGACAGAAGACTTTGACAAAGCCAATGTCGCAGAAGAAGCAATAACCATGATGGCTGATATCAAAGGAGCTGTCGTCAACCCGGGCGTTTACCAAATTGAAGAAGGGGGAAGGGTTATTGATTTAATTGAACTCGCAGGAGGTCTTAAACCGGATGCTGATACAGCTGCGATCAATTTTGCTATGCATGTACATGATGAAATGGCGGTATACGTACCGAGGATTGGCGAGGATGTGAATGTTGTTTTGCCAGCACAGTCGGGTGAGGGTGCAGGAAAAGGCACAGTGAACCTGAACTCTGCGCAATCCAGCGAGCTGCAGACATTGCCGGGGATAGGTCCTGCTAAAGCAGAAGCTATTATTGAGCACCGCGAAACAATCGGTCCATTCAAATCCATTGATGATTTAAAAGAAATCAGCGGGATTGGCGATAAAACTTTTGAAAAATTGAAGGATCTGATTTCGGTAAAATAGCTGCATTGAAATTGACTCTTTTAAGATAAGTATTAAAATTAGAGAAAGGAAAGAGAAGTTTCTTTGCCAAGTCTGTACATATTTAGAGTCTTCAAAAGGGGGAAAACAGCATGGAAAGAAAGAGTTGGGATCAGTACTTCCTTGATATTGCTGAAGAAGTTGGCACACGCTCTACCTGTCCAAGACTGCATGTAGGATGTGTCATTGTAAAGGACAAGCATATTGTATCAACTGGCTACAATGGATCCATACACGGACATGACCATTGTGAGGATGTCGGATGCCTGATCAACGAGCAAGGCCGATGCATCAGGACCTTGCATGCAGAAGAAAATGCAGTCATCCATGCCGACAGAGGTCTTCTAAAAGGAGCAACAGCCTTTGTTACCCACGAGCCTTGTGAAAAGTGCTCTAAGACACTCGCACAGGCAGGCATTGCAAGAATCGTATACCGCAGCGCCTATCCAAACAAGTATAATGAGCTTTTCTTAAGGGACGTTGAGGTTGTGCACTTATCTAAATAACAAGATTAAGGAATAAAAAAATATGAAGCCAATTAAATTTGGGTCATTCAAGGGGCAGCTGTTTTACCTTGCAGCTGCCTCCTTAATGGGTCTGTTGACAATCACCGGAAATCAGTTCGTATACAGTTCAATATTCCTGCTTGTCATCCTTCTTTTAATAAAGCTGAAGAACCTTCCTGGTGCCAATCTGCTGTTAATGATAAGCTGCTATCTCTTATTTATGGCTGCAGGATACATTGATTCTGTTCAATTTGAAACAGAATTTACCGGCAGAGAAAAAAGCTTTCTTCTCCTTTTTGATGACGAAATCCAATTGGAAGGGGACCTGCTCTTTGCATATGCTAAAGCAATGCCCACCAATGAAAAGCTTGCTGTAAGATACAGAATCAAGTCAGTGACAGAACAACAGTCACTTCAAGAACTCCTCATTCCCGGAATGTCTTGTCAAGCTTCAGGGAGCCTCAATAGTCCATCACCTGCCAGAAACCCTAATGCGTTTGATTACAAAAATTATCTTCAGCATAATAAGATATCCTGGGCTTTGGATGCCGATACACTTTCTTTGAAAACCTGCTCTGAACAAACAAGCATATTAACACCCTTAAAAGCATTCAGGCACAAAGAAATTGCCAGGATTAAAAATACCTTGCCTGAGGAGACGTCTGCCCTTGCAGCAGCGCTCATCTTTGGTGAAAGAAATCTCTTTGACCCCGAAACAGAGCGCTCATATCAGAAAATCGGAATCGTTCATTTGCTTGCGATTTCCGGCCTTCATGTCGGCTTGCTCACCGGAATGTTGTATTTTATTTTTATCAGGGTGGGGGTGACAAAGGAGAAAACGGATATCTTGTTAATGGCTTTCCTGCCAGTTTACGCTATAATGACTGGGCTTGCTCCTCCGGTAGTCAGGGCGGCTGCGATGCTGATGATGCTGATCGGCTCACGGCGTTTGGCGCTTCGAATGACGCCGCTCGATGCAGTATGTGCTGCTTTCATGATCATGATGCTCGTCCAGCCCGCTATAATATACGATACTGGATTTCAACTCTCTTTTGCAGTCAGCTTCTCCCTGGTCATTTCCGCACCTGTCATTCTGAAATCCTTTCCCACCTTCTTGAAACAAACAGCTGCGGCCTCATTTATAGCCCAGCTCTCAAGTCTTCCAGTCATCCTTTCAACCTTTTACGAAATTTCCCTGATCTCGATTTTCGCCAATCTCCTGTTCGTGCCGCTGTTTTCATTCATTCTATTGCCAATCTTGCTGATTTCCTATATGGTTTTATCTTTCTTAGGAGTGTTGCCTGCATTCTATTTACATTTACTGGAGAAGCTGATACATGGTGTCAACCTTCTGGCCATGAAACTATCTGAACTACCCATGTCGACACTCATCATAGGGGAGCTGGAACCATTTTTGCTGTTTTCGCTAATCGCTCTCATACCCGTATTTTTTTACAAGTGGGAAGGATTTGTTATTAAAGAATCAAAGCCGCCATCATGGCTATTTGCTCTGCCATTAATCCCGCTGTTTTTACAAATGATCTTGCCCTATTTAAATCCATATGGGCAGGTTGTATTTCTCGATGTCGGTCAGGGTGACAGCATCTTCATTCAGATGCCGTATAATCAGGGGAATTATCTTATAGATACAGGTGGTGTCACTCCTTTTGTAAAAGAAACCTGGCAGCAGAGAGGTAATCCTTATGATCCAGGCAAAAAAATTCTCGTTCCATATTTGAAAAGTGAAGGGATCAGGACTGTGGACAAATTGATTTTGACCCACGGAGATGCAGACCATATAGGTGGAGCAAGTGCTTTATTGGAGGAAATACGTGTTAAGCAGCTGATCATCCCGCGTGTGTCTGAACGATCAGCGTTAGAGCAAGATGTCATTAACAAAGCAAGCGTGAAGGGAACTGAAATTTATTTAGGCGGAATGGGGACGGGATGGAAAACTGGCCAAGGTGAATTTCTCATTCTTAACCCAAGTGAAAGCATTGGGGAGCGAAACGACCAGTCCATTGTTCTGCTCGCAGCTATCGGCGGGAATGAATGGCTTTTTACAGGGGATTTAGGGATTGAAGGAGAAAAGTTATTAACTGAGAAAATAAAGGAAATCGATATTGATGTTTTAAAGGTTGGCCATCATGGCAGTAAATATTCCAGTTCAGATCTATTTCTGGAGGAGACAACCCCTGATACTGCAATCATTTCTGTCGGGGAGAAAAATCGGTATGGTCACCCAGGGAAGGAAGTCATTACAAGGCTGGAAGAACACGGCACCCGGATCTTCAGGACTGATGAAAATGGGGCAATCATTTATAAGTTCAAAGGAGATTCAGGAACCTTTACGACTCAACTTCCATAGTATATAGAAGAACGAACCGTTCTCTCCCCTGATAATCACAAAAACATGAAAAGAGACTGCATTTTAAATGAAATGCAGTCTCCATGACTTTATCCTATGTAGCCGTGATTAACTCCCGATTAACTGCACGACTGTCGCAATAATGAACATTGTTGCAAAGAATCCAAAAGAAACGATGAATCCAACACCTGAGTCAACAGCGTCATTACGATTGCTTTGGACATTTTCTTCGAATTGATTCACAGTCAATCCCCCCTATTAATTCTATAATAGTATAAGCGATTCAAATTAAAAAATCCAGTGTTTGTCTGCTTGCAGTGCTATTGGAAATTTCAGAACAAATTTGGCGGCTTCCTATATTGTGTGCCATGTACCAAGAGTTGTCACAAATACTTTTCCCGCCTGAGGCTAAAATAACCTTAACTTCGATGCACCGCTGCGATATAAGTATCCTAGGTCTTATACCGCAGCGTTCAATATAAATAGGGGAATTGGCCCGAATCGAGGGTCAATTCCCTTAGAATGCTTGTCAAAATGTCCAAGCTTCTTTACGATAGATATATGGCAAAACTGGATTGAACGGAGCGAAAACAGTGGTATTGGACATTTGGAAAAAAATCAGCAAAAAACAGGTGGACCCTGTCTATTTAATGTTTGGAACAGAAACCTTCCTGATCAACGAAACAAAACAGCTTCTCGTGGACAATGTATTGGACGAAGAAGAAAAAGATTTCAATTTCTCGGTTTACGACTTAGAAGAAACACCAATAGAGGCGGCGCTGGAGGATGCAGAAACTTTTCCTTTCATGGGAGAAAAGCGCTTGGTCATCCTGCAGAATCCAGTATTTTTGACATCAGAAAAGTCAAAAGGAAAGGTTGAACATAATCTGGCGAAACTGGAAGAATATCTTTCCCAGCCAGCACCCTATTCTATTGTTGTTTTTGCTGCTCCATATGAGAAATTGGACGAGCGAAAAAAAGTGACAAAGGAATTGAAGCGGAAAGCTACTGTGATTGAAGCAAAGAAGCTGAGTGAACAGGAAACAAAAGCCTGGGTTAAGGAACGCGCTGCAGCAAACGGAGCTGAGATTGATAACGATGCAATTGAGCTTCTATTGACCCTCGCAGGGACGAACTTGTTCATGCTGACTTCTGAAATTGATAAATTGGCGCTTTATGCAGGTGAGAACCAGCCAATCAGCAGGGAGATAGTCGACCGCCTGACTTCAAGATCATTGGAGCAGAACATATTTTCACTCGTTGACAAGGTTGTTCACCGAAATGTTGAGTCTGCTTTAAGGATTTATTATGATCTGCTGAAACAAAATGAGGAACCGATTAAGATTCTTGCCGTGATTACAGGGCAATTCAGGTTGATTTATCAGGTGAAGGAGCTGGCACGCAAGGGTTATGGCCAGCAGCAGATTGCCGGGGTTCTGAAAATCCATCCGTTCAGGGTGAAATTGGCAGCAGGGCAGGCTGGGGCATTTTCAGATGAGGAATTGACCAGGATCATGAAGCTTCTTGCCGACGCAGATTATCAGATGAAAACCGGCGGCATGAAAAAAGAAATGCTGATTGAAATGATTTTATTTCAGATCAATGGCAGGAAATGACCAATTACATAGGGACAAAATAAAAAAACGACCGTGGCAGGTCGTTTTTTTATTTGCTGTATGAAAAAAATTAGCCGTTAGCATTCAATTTTTTCATAAGACGGGCTTTTTTGCGGGCAGCTGCATTTTTGTGGATAAGACCTTTAGCTGCTGCTTTATCAAGCTTGCTTGCTGCTTGAGCGTAAGAAGCTTTAGCCTCAGTGTCGTTGTTCACGATAGCTGATTCAGCTTTTTTAACTGCTGTACGCATAGTAGATTTAACAGTGATGTTGTGAGCTCTGCTCTCTTCACTTGTTTTTACTCGTTTAATTGCAGATTTAATGTTTGGCATTCCGTTCACCTCCTAAAAAGCATCGAGATTTTATGGAACTCGACATTTCCAGTACATTTCTTATTTATTAAGAACAAATGATATTTTATCAAACAGGGGTTAATAATGCAATACTCTGCTTTAATTTAAGTCTAGTGTATCGTGAATGTTTTTTTATGTAAAAGGAAAAGATAGGCAATAGTATGCTGTTTAACAGCGAAACTGCGTTGGGAGGAATGCGACAATGAAGGAACCAGTAGACTTGAGCATGTATTCAATCAGGACTGACCTGGCTGTGGAAGCAAGGGAGATGGTGCTGGCAGATCAGGGAGCAACCGTCCACACCCAGGAAAATCTCTCCCATATTGAAGGCGTCATTATAAAAGAAAAAGAAGAAAATGATATAAAAATATCCCTGGTAGAGGTGACTGCAGAGGGTGAAAAGAACCTTGGAAAAAAGCAGGGGCAATATTTGACGATCGAAGTGGTCGGCATTCGCCAGCAGGACACAGAGCTGCAAGGGAAAGTAGAAAAAGTTTTCGCGAACGAATTTGCCCATTTCATCAAACAGGCCGGAATCAAGGAGGATGCATCCTGCCTTGTTGTTGGTCTTGGGAACTGGAATGTGACTCCCGATGCTTTAGGGCCGCTCGTGTGTGAGAACTTACTGGTTACTAAGCATCTGTTCGATCTCCAGCCTGAGAGCGTCGAAGAAGGCTATCGTTCTGTTAGCGCCCTATCTCCGGGAGTCATGGGTCTGACTGGGATAGAGACTTCTGATATTATTTTTGGCGTCGTGGAGAAAACGAAGCCTGATTTCGTCATTGCAATCGATGCTCTTGCTTCCCGATCCATCGAAAGAGTAAATTCTACGATTCAGATTTCTGACACAGGAATCCATCCTGGATCAGGCGTAGGTAATAAAAGGAAGGAAATAAGCAAAGAAACATTAGGCATTCCAGTGATTGCGATTGGAGTTCCTACCGTGGTCGATGCGGTTTCAATTACAAGTGATACGATAGATTTCATTTTAAAACATTTTGGCAAGGAAATGAGAGAAGGAGATAAACCTTCGAGATCTCTTGTGCCGGCCGGGATGAGTTTTGGCAAAAGAAAGAAGCTTACTGAAGAAGACCTCCCGGAAGAAGAACATCGCAAAACCTTCCTTGGAATGATCGGAACACTCGAAGACGAAGAGAAGCGAAAACTGATTTATGAGGTACTATCCCCTTTAGGCCATAACCTGATGGTGACTCCTAAAGAAGTCGACGTGTTCATAGATGATATGGCCAATCTGATTGCCAGCGGTCTCAATTCAGCGCTCCACTCGAACGTCGACCAGGACAATACAGGCATGTACACGCATTAGGCAAATTTACCAGCTTTATTTCAAATTCGTTACGAAGGGATTCGTAGTTCTATCTTTTCTAGCAAAGTCATAACATTTACTAGACTTGCACTAGAGAGGTGGAACAATGAGACTTAATAAACGATCTGGAATAATTGTAGCAGTCCAAGGGACTCAAGTTGTAAAAGCAGCCTTAGCATTTGTGTTCTTTCTCATTGGAATTTTTTCAATAAGCGGAGCGATGACTTCACTAAGGCCTGAATATCGGATCACTTCCGATTCTGTTAACCAGGCCGCGAATAACCTGAATGGCCAGCTGCTGTTCAGTCTGATGGGTTGGGAAAACCATCAGTTCCTGCAGGCACTGCCAAAGGACTATAAGACACCGAAGCTGTCGAATGTTATGTTCAAGCTTTCTACTAATATCAATTTGGACGACCCTCGCAGCTTGCTTGGAAGGGAGCTTCCGGGATTCTCCCTTTTTGATGGAAAAATATTAGTAGCAGGTGAGGGGACGAATTATACGAATATGCCGATGGAATCGGCTCCTCCTGTGGATGTGTTGAAGGCAGAGCAGGAAGCAGCATTGCAAAATACCGAAGACCTCACATCAGGGTCCCAGGAAAATACGGCAGCACCGCCTTTATCCACCGGAGACCGTAAAGCTGTCTATATTTACTTTACCCATACTAGAGAGTCGTACCTGCCATATTTAAAAGGAGTGACAGATCCGAATAAGGCATATCACTCACAGGTTAATGTCACGAAAATAGGCGACCAGCTGAAGTCAAGCCTGGAGCAGCGGGGAATCGGCACAACCGTTGATAAAACCGATGTAATGGCAAATCTCAGCAAGAAAGGGCTTGGGTTTGGAAAAGCCTATCAGGAATCACGGCCAGTTGTGCAAGCTGCGATGGCTGGAGACCGGAACCTTCAATACTTTATCGATATCCATCGGGACGGATACCGCAAAGATAAAACGACGATTCAAATCAATGGCAAACCATACGCAAAACTGGCATTCGTCATCGGCGGGGAAAATGCCAATTATGAAAAGAATCTTGCGCTCGCACGCGAACTGCATAATCTCCTTGATAAAAAATACGGCAAGGGCTTAAGCAGAGGAATCATCGAGAAAAAGGGAGCCTCCACAAATGGGAAGTTCAATCAGGACCTGTCCGGAAATGCGCTCTTAATAGAGTTTGGCGGCGTTGACAACACCTTCGAAGAGTTGAACAGATCTGCGGATGCACTTGCGGATGTGTTCAGTGAATTCTACTGGCAGGCGGAAAAAGTAGATGCACAATCGCAGGAATCAGCTGACAAACAATAAAAAATCGGTAAGGTGATCGAGATGAAAATGTTTATGCTCAAAAGCTTTATGCTTGCTTCTTTAATGTTCTTATCCGTCTTGTTCGGTATGCAACAGGCAAACGAAGGCATCCATAAAATGAAAGGCTACGAAGACCCTGAATTCAAAAGCGCATTCAGCGTTAACGAAAAGGAAAACGGAAGCTTCGAAACCGCCATCTTAGGAAACGAAATATCCAGCCATGACCTCGAACAAAAACGGAAAAAACTTGAAGAAATGAAAGCATTCAATCTCTTCTCATCACTAGGAAAAAAGCTGGCAGACGGAATATCCTCCGTTGTCGAGAAAACAGTAGATTTGATTGCAGGGAAGTGAATAGTAGGACAGCGGGCTTTGGCCCGCTGTTTTACTTTTAGGCACTTGAAGAATCTCATTGGTGCCCTAAAAAATCGAGATTCTAAAAAGAGAGGTTACCAATAACCCGCATTGGTGCCCTAAAAATCGAGATTCGAGAAAGAGAGGTTACCAATAACGGGCATTGGTGCCCTGAAAATCGAGATTCGAGAAAAAGGGGTCACCAATAGGCCGCATTGGTACCCAAAAAATCGAGATACCGGAAAAAGAGGTCACCAATAACCCTCATTGGTGCCCAAAAAATCGGGATACGGGAAAAAGGGGGTCACCAATAGGCCGCATTGGTGCCCAAAAAATCGGGATACGGGAAAAAGAGGTCACCAATAACCCTCATTGGTGCCCAAAAAATCGGGATACGGGAAAAAGAGGTCACCAATAGCCCTCATTGGTGCCCAAAAAATCGAGATACGGGAAAAAGAGGTCACCAATAGGCCGCATTGGTTCCCAAAAAATCGGGATTCGAGAAAAAGGGGTCACCAATAGGCCACATTGGTGCCCAAAAAATCGAGATTCAATAAAAAAGTCACCAATAAACCACATTGGTGACCAACATCTTCATTCATAAATGGACCATTGCCCATAACCTGAAATAATGTAATTTTCTTTCATTACCTGCCTGATTGTCTTCTTTGGAAATACCCCTCCACACCATTCGTAGATCAAATTAGTAGACAGCTTTTCTAGAGGATATAAAATGTTAAATTCCTTAACACTTCTTAACAGTGCTTTTTTTGTATTCTCTTTCACCGAACAGGATTCGCACGTTATTTCTCGACCGCGATACTCCTCCATAACCGTCCCGCAAGAATGGCAAAAGACTCCTTTTCGCAACTCTGCATACTCGTATGGTGGTATTTTTGTGAATGGAGATTTCGTCAAATGAGATGATAGTAATCTTTCGGACAGTCTGGAATGTTGATTATTTAAAATAGACCTCTGATGATTCATTTGGAGGATAAAACGGTTTATATTGGTCGGGAGGATGATTCTCTTGTTAAGAGGGGCCTGGTATAAGGTAAAATCGGGATTAACAAAAACGAGATAGGGTTCAATGGGGATTTTATATCCGATACTTTTGAAAAGTTGTCTTAGGAGAGATGCATTCCTTTCAAGTTGTAGCAGCGGATTCTTAACTTCAGTCCCATTAATTTTCTTGAATGTTTCACCGTCAAAATAATACTCACCTTCAAAATTTTTCACCTCAAATAAGTAAATGAGACTCTGTGAAATCATCAGTGAGTCAATTTGGAAATGAGAATGGTTCTGTTCAAATAGCAAATCACTAAGGATCAGTGATTGAATGACTATTCGTTTGAGATGCCCATCGAACACAACCTCTCCTTCAAATCCTTTTTTGAGATTGAAATAATATTGTTTCTCCTTTTCAGCTAAATCCATTCTCGAATTGAGCGCGTTCAAAACTCTCAATTCTTCCGATTCATAGCGATTCTTTAAAAACATAAGCCACATCCTTTCTACCAACCATTCTACCTAATGAGTTCCCAATATTCTGTGAACATTCTGTGGACTTATAGTCCTGGCCAGTTCATGCCTCCCTCCTCCGCTCTTCCTCTTAAATTTATTGAATCTTGATATTCCTGCTGATATAATCAACAATAGTGTACATGCGCGAGTATAGTAGGAGTGAACGCAATGAGCAGAGAAGATAGACTTAATAGACAAAGTAAAATACGAAATTTTTCGATTATCGCCCATATTGACCATGGTAAGTCCACTTTGGCTGACCGGATCCTTGAAAAGACGAATGCATTGACTGCGCGTGAAATGAAGGATCAGCTTCTGGATTCCATGGATCTTGAGCGTGAACGTGGAATCACGATAAAGCTGAATTCCGTCCAGTTGAAGTATAAGGCGAAGGATGGGGAAATCTATACCTTCCATTTGATTGATACTCCGGGACACGTCGACTTCACATATGAAGTATCCCGAAGCCTGGCAGCCTGTGAGGGAGCAGTCCTCGTTGTTGACGCTGCTCAGGGGATTGAGGCTCAAACATTAGCGAACGTTTACCTTGCTATCGACAATGACCTGGAAATCGTGCCGGTCATCAATAAAATCGATTTGCCAAGTGCGGATCCTGAACGTGTCAGGAATGAAATTGAAGAAGTGATCGGTCTGGATGCTTCTGAAGCTGTTCTTGCGTCTGCAAAAGCAGGGATCGGTATTGAAGAGATCCTGGAGCAGATCGTCGAGAAAGTTCCTGCACCGCAGGGAGACCCTGAAGCTCCTTTAAAAGCATTGATTTTCGACTCTTTGTATGACGCCTACCGAGGAGTAGTCGCATATATCCGTGTCGTTGACGGTACGGTAAAAGTAGGCGACAAAATCAAGATGATGGCGACAGGCAAAGAGTTCGAGGTGACAGAAGTCGGCGTATTTACGCCAAAAGCGACGCCTTCAGCAGAATTGACTGTCGGTGATGTTGGCTTCCTGACTGCCGCGATCAAGAACGTCGGCGACACACGTGTAGGTGACACCATCACCAATGCGAAAAATGGAGCCTCTGAGCCGCTGCCAGGTTACCGCCGCTTGAACCCAATGGTATATTGCGGTCTTTACCCGATTGACTCAGCGAAATTCAATGATCTTAGGGAAGCTCTTGAGAAGCTTGAGTTAAACGATTCGGCGCTTCAGTTCGAACCGGAAACATCCCAGGCATTAGGCTTCGGTTTCCGCTGTGGATTCCTTGGACTTCTTCACATGGAAATCATCCAGGAGCGCATCGAGCGTGAATTCAAAATTGATTTGATCACGACTGCGCCAAGTGTTATCTATGATGTCATCATGACTGATGGAACTGAATTGAAGGTAGACAACCCGTCTAACATGCCTGATCCTCAGAAAATAGACCGTGTGGAAGAGCCTTATGTAAAAGCAACAATGATGGCGCCAAATGACTATGTCGGCGCAATCATGGAGCTTTGCCAGGAAAAGCGCGGCATCTTCATCGATATGCAATACATGGATGAAACGCGTGTCAGCATCGTGTATGAAATCCCGCTGTCAGAAATCGTCTATGACTTCTTCGATCAGCTGAAATCTAGCACGAAAGGCTATGCTTCATTCGATTATGAATTAATCGGCTACAAGCCTTCAAAACTTGTTAAGATGGATATTTTGTTGAACGCTGAGAAAGTGGACGCATTAAGTTTCATCGTTCATAGAGACTTTGCATATGAGCGCGGCAAAGTGATCGTTGATAAGTTGAGAGACCTGATTCCGCGCCAGCAATTCGAGGTGCCTATCCAGGCGGCAATCGGCCAAAAGATCGTTGCTCGTTCGACAATCAAGGCAATGCGCAAGAACGTATTGGCAAAATGTTATGGTGGGGATATCTCGCGTAAGCGTAAGCTTCTTGAGAAACAAAAAGAAGGTAAGAAGCGCATGAAGCAGGTTGGTTCTGTTGAAGTGCCGCAGGAAGCCTTCATGGCAGTCCTCAAGATGGACGATAACAATACGAAGAAATAAAATAGCAGGGGAGGCTGGATGTGCTTGATTAAACAAGCGATTCTGGCCTCTTTTTTCAATAATCATGGCAAAATTGCCTCATAGGAAGTGAATCTTGATGAAATCAGCTTATATCCATATACCATTCTGCCATCATATCTGCCATTATTGTGATTTTAATAAAGTGTTCATGAAGGGCCAGCCTGTAGATGACTACCTAGATGCCCTTGCAAAAGAAATGAAGTTGACTGTACAAGACGATCGGGAAATCCTCGATACGATATTCGTGGGCGGCGGGACCCCGACCGCGCTTGATGAAAGGCAATTAGGGAAATTGGTTCAGTCGATCCAGGATCAGCTGAACTTCAACAGTGAATCGGAGTATACATTCGAGGCTAATCCAGGCGATTTGTCAAAAGAAAAGCTGGCGATCCTGAAAGATGCCGGAGTCAACCGCCTGAGTTTTGGAGTACAGACTTTTAATGATGAGCTTTTGAAAAAAATTGGCCGCAGCCACCGTGCTAAAGATGTTTTTGAATCGATTGAAAATGCAAAAGCTGCTGGCTTCGAAAATATTAGCATTGATTTGATCTACAGCCTTCCCGGCCAGACAAAGCAGGATTTCATCGAGTCCATTCAAACTGCTTTTTCCCAGGGACTTGTCCATTACTCTGGCTATTCACTGATCATTGAACCAAAGACCGTGTTTTACAATTTAATGCAAAAGGGTAAGCTGCTGCTTCCTGGTGAGGATGCAGAAGCGGAAATGTATGAGACACTCATGGAGCATATGGAAAAAAACGGCCTTCATCAATACGAAATCAGCAATTTTGCAGTTCCAGGTTACGAAAGCAGGCATAATCTAACCTATTGGAATAATGAGGAGTACTACGGTTTCGGAGCAGGAGCCCACAGTTATGTAAAAGGGATGAGACAGTCGAACTATGGACCGCTCAAAAAGTATATGGAACCTATCTCCAGCGGTGAACTTCCGATTATGGATGCCCATAAGGTGACGCTTGAAGAGAAGATGGAAGAAGAAATGTTCCTAGGTCTAAGAAAGACAAAAGGTGTCAGTGTTCGACGATTCGAAGAAAAATTCGGACGGAACCCCATGCAAATATTCTCCAGTCAACTTGATGATTGGACGAAGAAAGGCCTGCTGAAAACCGATAATGATACCATCTGCCTAACAAGACAGGGACGCCTTCTAGGCAATGAAGTTTTTCAATCTTTCATCGGGGTATCAAATCATTGACATCCTCAGCGTTTATTGATAAATTATTTTTAGAATTAGCACTCGTTCTTATAGAGTGCTAACAGAGGTGATGATGTTGTTAACAGATCGTCAGGTGCTCATTTTGCAGGTGATTGTTGATGACTTTATTCGTTCAGCTCAACCGATAGGTTCAAGGAGCTTGTCGAAAAAGGAAGAAATTAATTTCAGTTCGGCGACAATCCGAAATGAAATGGCGGATTTGGAGGATATGGGATTCATTGAAAAGACCCATACATCTTCTGGAAGGATCCCTTCCGAGAAGGGATATCGATTTTATGTAGATAACCTTCTGCTGCCACAAAAAGTGAATCGTTCCGATATGGCGGCGATCAAATCGATTTTTGCTGAACGTATATACGAACTGGAAAAAATCGTCCAGAAATCAGCGAGGATTTTATCCGAAATGACGAATTACACGTCGATTGTTTTAGGGCCGGCTGTTAAGGACAACAGGCTGAAAAAATTGCAGATCGTCCCCTTGAATACGGACACGGCTATCGCCATCATCGTAACCGATACAGGGCATGTAGAAAACAGGATGTTCCATTTTCCGACCAGCATTGATCCATCAGATGTTGAAAAAATGGTCAATATCCTGAATGATCGACTGGCCGGCGTTCCGCTTACCAATCTGAATTCAAAGATCTACAAGGAGATTGCTATGCTGCTCCGCCAGCATATCAGCAGTTATGACACTCTCCTGAATACGATCATGGATACTTTGAACATGCCGGCAAGTGAAAAGGTGTTCTTTGGCGGGAAAACGAATATTCTCAGCCAGCCAGAGTTCAATGATGTCGATAAAATTCGCAACCTGATGAATATGATCGAACATGAAGATGGCTTATACCATCTGATCAGGCAAAATCCGGCCGGAATCAATGTCAAGATTGGCACGGAGAATGATAACTCTGCAATGGAAAATTGCAGCCTGATCACGGCGACGTATTCAATGGGTGAGGAGAAACTCGGGTCCATCGCGGTTTTAGGGCCGACACGAATGGAGTATTCACGAGTCATCAGCTTGCTTCAATTGATCAGTACAGATTTGTCCAAGGTGCTGACACAGCTGTATCAAAATAAATAAGCATGGAAATATTGATTAAGGGTGGAGCAGCCTGTTCCATCCTGAATCGTCATGTGTTTTCTACTGAAGCATGTTTGCTTAAGTTGAAATATAAATCAATCCCGGGCACAGCCTGGGAGAATGTGGCATCTATGCCGCGATACTTTTAGGGAGGTGAGTTAACGTGACAGAAGAGAGAAACACTGAGCAAGAATTGAACAGCCAGACGGAAGAAGAAACGGTTGAAGAGGTTTTTGCCGAAAACGAAGCTTCTGGCCAAAATGAAGAAATTCCAGCTCAAGAAGAGCAGCAAGATCCAATGGAGCAGAAAGTGGCTGAATTGGAAGGCAAGCTTGAGGAAGCTGACAACCGTTACTTGCGCCTTCAGGCTGATTTTGACAACTTCCGCCGCCGTTCAAGGATTGAACTTGAAGCGAGCGCTAAATATAGAGCCCAAAGCATTATTACAGATCTGCTTCCGGCAATCGATAACTTCGAACGTGCTTTGAAGATGGATGTTGATAATGAACAGGCGAAATCCCTCAAACAGGGAGTGGAAATGGTATACCGCAGCTTGCTGGACGCCCTTAAGAATGAAGGCGTTGAAGTCATTGAAGCTGTAGGCAAAGAATTTGACCCGCACCTTCATCAGGCAGTGATGCAGGCTGAAGATGAAAATTACGGCCCTAACATTGTTGTTGAAGAATTCCAAAAAGGCTATATGCTAAAGGACCGCATCATTCGTCCAGCAATGGTAAAAGTGAACCAATAAAGAGCCTACATAAAAGATCCAGGAGGTAATTGATAATGAGTAAAATCATTGGTATTGACTTAGGAACAACTAACTCTTGTGTAGCCGTTTTAGAAGGCGGCGAACCAAAGGTAATCCCGAATCCAGAAGGAAACAGAACGACTCCTTCTGTCATCGCATTCAAAAATGGCGAACGCCAGGTGGGTGAGGTAGCAAAGCGCCAGGCAATCACTAACCCAAATACAATCATCTCCATCAAGCGCCACATGGGAACAGACCATAAAGTGGAAGTTGAAGGCAAAGAATACTCACCACAGGAACTATCAGCTGTCATTCTTCAATACTTGAAGTCTTATGCTGAAGACTATCTTGGTGAGCCAGTAACGAAGGCTGTCATCACAGTACCAGCTTACTTCAATGATGCAGAGCGTCAGGCAACAAAGGATGCAGGAAGAATCGCAGGTCTTGAAGTTGAGCGTATCATCAACGAGCCAACAGCTGCAGCACTTGCTTACGGCCTTGATAAAATGGACGAAGACCAGACAATCCTAGTTTATGACCTTGGTGGTGGTACTTTCGACGTTTCCATCCTTGAATTAGGTGATGGCGTATTTGAAGTTAAATCTACTGCAGGTGACAACCGTCTTGGCGGTGACGATTTCGACCAAGTTATCATTGACTATTTGGTAGAGCAATTCAAAAAAGAAAATGGCATCGACCTTTCAAAAGATAAGATGGCCCTTCAGCGCTTGAAGGATGCTGCAGAGAAGGCGAAGAAGGATCTTTCTGGTGTAACTTCTACACAGATTTCACTTCCGTTCATCACTGCAGGAGAAGCTGGACCGCTTCACCTTGAATTAAACCTGACTCGCGCTAAATTCGAAGAACTGTCTGCAGATTTGGTAGAGCGTACTATGGGACCTACTCGCCAGGCACTTAAAGATGCTGGCTTGAGCCCATCTGAACTGGATAAAGTTATCCTTGTAGGTGGATCTACTCGTATCCCGGCTGTTCAGGAAGCAATCAAGAAGGAAACTGGAAAAGACCCTCACAGAGGTGTGAATCCTGATGAAGTTGTTGCAATGGGTGCAGCAATCCAGGGCGGTGTCATCTCTGGTGACGTTAAAGACGTTGTTCTTCTTGACGTTACTCCGCTTTCACTTGGAATCGAGACAATGGGTGGTGTGTTCACGAAGCTGATCGACCGTAACACAACAATCCCTACTTCAAAATCACAGGTATTCTCTACAGCTGCTGATAACCAGACTGCTGTTGATATCCACGTGCTTCAAGGTGAGCGTTCAATGGCTTCTGCCAACAAGACACTTGGCCGCTTCCAGTTGACGGATATCCCGCCGGCACCACGCGGAGTACCTCAAATCGAAGTAACATTCGATATCGATAAGAACGGTATCGTAAATGTACGTGCTAAAGATCTTGGCACAAACAAAGAACAGCAAATCACTATCAAGTCCTCTACTGGCTTGTCTGATGAAGAAATCGACCGCATGGTAAGAGAAGCGGAAGAAAACGCTGAAGCTGACAAGAAGCTGAAGGAAGAAGTAGAACTTCGCAACGAAGCAGATCAGCTAGTCTTCACTACTGAAAAGACTTTGAAGGACCTTGAAGGCAAGGTAGATGAAGAAGAAGTCAATAAAGCAAACGAAGCAAAAGAAGAGCTGAAGGCTGCAATCGAAAAAGGCGAAATTGAAGAAATCCGCACTAAGAAGGACGCTCTTCAAGAAATCGTTACAAACCTAAGCGTCAAGCTTTACGAAGAAGCTGCCAAGCAACAACAGGCACAGCAAGGCGCAGAAGGCCAAGAAGGAACAAAGAAAGACGACAATGTCGTAGACGCAGAATTCGAAGAAGTCAACGACGATAAATAAATTATAGATAATTAGAGGCTCTGTTATTTACAGTCTATTTTTTAAACCTCTGTTGATTGTAGTGGAAGGCGCGCAGACTCCTCCGGAAATGCTAACGCATTTCCATCGTGCGTGGGCGAACTCGAAGAAGCTTTTCAAAGTCCTGCGGGAGCATGGGTCAGGGGAGACCCCGCAGGAGTGAAACGACGAGGAGGCTCCCCGAGCCACCGCGGAAAGCGAAGCGCCTGGAACGAAAATCAACAGCCTTGTATAAAGAGCCAACCCAAAAAGTCAAAGTCAGGTCATACTTGGCTTTGGCTTTTTTAATGTCACCAAACTAAATTAATAAAGCTAATGAAATAAAAAAGAGACACAAAATACTGCATATCAGATATTTTAAATATTGCGTATGAATGTACGGGAATGTTAGAATTATCTTTATGTGAAAAGATTCGGGAGTGGTAATCATGAGTAAACGGGATTACTATGAAGTCCTCGGAGTCAGTAAATCGGCTACGAAGGATGAATTAAAGAAAGCCTATCGCAAGCTTTCTAAACAATTCCATCCGGACATCAACAAAGAGCCGGGAGCAGATGAAAAATTCAAAGAAGTGAAAGAAGCATACGAGGTATTAAGTGACGACCAGAAGCGCGCTCACTATGACCAGTTTGGCCATGTCGATCCTAACCAGGGATTCGGAGGCGGCGGTGATTTCGGCGGCGGTTTTGGCGGCTTCGAAGACATTTTCAATTCCTTCTTTGGCGGCGGAGGCGGCAGACGCCGTGACCCTAACGCGCCAAGGCAGGGTGCCGATTTACAGTACACGATGACCTTGAAGTTCGAGGAAGCTGTATTCGGCAAGGAAACGGATATCGAAATCCCTCGTGAAGAAGAATGTGATACATGTGACGGAACTGGTGCTAAACCAGGTACTAAAGTGGATACATGTAAACACTGTCACGGCAGCGGCCAGATCAGTGTGGAACAAAACACGCCATTTGGACGTATTGTTAACCGCAGGGTGTGCCATCACTGTAATGGATCAGGTAAGGAAATCAAAGAAAGATGTAAGACATGTTCCGGTACAGGGAAAGTTACAAGAAGGAACAAGATTCATGTTAAGATCCCAGCCGGTGTCGATGATGGCCAGCAGCTGAGAGTGGCAGGAAAAGGAGAAGCCGGTATCAATGGCGGACCTCCAGGCGATCTTTACATTGTCTTCCACATCAGGTCACATGAATTCTTTGAGCGTGACGGCGATGACATTTACTGTGAAATGCCGATTACATTTGTCCAGGCAGCGCTTGGTGATGAAGTTGAAGTCCCTACACTGCATGGTAAAGTGAAATTGAAAGTTCCTGCTGGAACACAGACAGGTACAAAGTTCCGCCTGAAAGGAAAAGGTGTACCGAACGTCCGCGGGTATGGTACAGGTGACCAACATGTCCTTGTCCGTATCGTGACTCCAACTAAACTGACTGAAAAGCAAAAGCAGCTTCTCCGTGAGTTTGCCGAAGTGAGTGGCCAGTCTCCTCTTGGAGAGCAGGAAGAAGGCTTTTTTTCCAAAGTAAAACGTGCCTTTAAAGGTGATTAATCGAATGGAGTTGGTATAAATGAAATGGTCTGAAATCAGCATTTTAACTACAAATGAAGCGGTTGAGCCGATTTCCAATATCCTGCACGAAGCAGGCGCGAGCGGGGTCGTAATCGAAGATCCGCTGGAGCTTGAGAAGGAAAGAGAGGACCAGTTCGGAGAAATATACCAGCTTAATCCAGACGATTATCCGGAAGAAGGAGTTATTGTAAAAGCTTATCTCCCGGTGAATAGTTTCCTTGGAGAAACAGTCGATGAGATCAAAGAAGCGATCAATAACCTGATTATCTATAATATCGATATCGGGCTGAATAAAGTATCAATCAGTGAAGTGAATGAGGAAGAGTGGGCAACTGCCTGGAAGAAATACTATAACCCTGTGAAAATTTCCGAAAAGTTCACGATCGTTCCAACCTGGGAGGATTACACGCCAGTCAACACAGATGAATTGATCATCGAGCTAGACCCGGGAATGGCATTCGGCACAGGAACACACCCGACAACGGTCATGTGTATACAGGCCCTTGAAAGAACGGTCCAGCCTGGCGACCGGGTTGTGGATGTCGGTACAGGTTCAGGTGTCCTCAGTATTGCAGCAGCTAAGCTGGGGGCAGGAAAAGTGGAAGCGATGGACCTGGATGATGTGGCAGTGCAGGTGGCAAAACTCAACCTCAAGCTCAACAAAGTCCACGATGTCGCAACCATTTCACAAAATAACCTTCTGGACGGAGTTGAAGAGGGTGCGGATATTGTGGTTGCGAATATCCTGGCAGAAGTGATTTTGCGCTTTGCCGATGATGCAGGCCAGGTCGTGAAGAATGGCGGGTACTTCATCACTTCTGGCATCATCCAGCAGAAGAAAGAAGTCGTCAAGGATGCAATGATCAATGCTGGCTTTGAAATAGAGGAGATTATATCTATGGAAGACTGGGTTGCGATCATCAGCAAAAAGAAATAATGGAGAAAAAGGGGAACGGTTTATCCCCTTTTTTCTGTCTTAATAATTCTTATGTATCAAATCTGAGAAATGTCTAGCTCCAGTGCCTGGCCTCTAAACGCTTATCGGGGCGGTCAAGGCGCTCGTGCTTTGCAGAAAGCAGGTGCTGTGGTGCAGCGGTATTTTATTGATGAACAAGTGGATATGGAACAGTTCAATATTAGCGGCGATGATTATCATCATATTGTACGTGTCATGAGGATGAAGGCTGGGGACGACATCATCTGTGTCACGCCCACGGGAAAAAGCGCGGTTTGCCAGATTGCAGAAATTACCGATGAAATCGTTGTGGCAAACGTTGTAAAATGGGAGGAAGGGACCACTGAGCTTCCGGTCCAAGTCGTGATTGCGAGCGGTCTGCCCAAAGGGGATAAGCTCGAATTGATTATTCAGAAGGGCACTGAACTAGGTGCTTTTGAATTTGTCCCTTTTACCGCATCCCGCTCAATTGTCAAATGGGACGGCAAGAAGGCTGCCAAAAAGGTTGAACGCTGGCAGAAGATTGCCAAGGAAGCCGCCGAACAGTCACATCGCAGCCATGTTCCAGATGTAAGAGAGCCAATTAGTTTTAAAGAATTGCTGAAAGCGAGCAATGAGTATACTTATAAACTTGTTGCCTATGAGGAAGAAGCGAGGGAAGGCGAAGCTTCGGTCCTTTCCTCCACTCTCTCAAAATTGAAGGAAGGCGATAGCCTCCTGATTGTATTTGGTCCTGAAGGAGGACTTACCTCCGAGGAAGTTGCCCTTTTAAATGGGAATGGATTTTTAGCATGTGGTCTCGGGCCGCGAATTTTGCGTACAGAAACAGCACCGCTATATGCCTTGTCTGCTGTTTCCTATCATTTTGAATTATTGAGGTGAAGATAATGCCTACAGTTGCTTTTCATACATTAGGTTGCAAGGTTAACCACTACGAAACAGAAGCCATCTGGCAGTTATTTAAGGAACAAGGATACGAGAGAGTAGAGTTTGAATCTACCTCGGATGTTTATGTCATCAATACCTGTACGGTAACGAACACAGGGGACAAGAAGAGCCGCCAGGTCATTCGCCGGGCTGTGCGCAAGAATCCGGACGCTGTTATTTGTGTTACCGGCTGTTATGCACAGACTTCTCCTGCAGAAATCATGGCGATTCCTGGAGTTGATATCGTCGTCGGCACACAGGACCGCGTTAAAATGCTTGAGTATATCGAACAGTACAAGCAAGAGCGCCAGCCAATCAATGCTGTCGGCAATATCATGAAAAACCGTGTTTATGAGGAGCTTGATGTACCGGCATTTACTGACCGTACAAGAGCTTCATTGAAAATCCAGGAAGGCTGCAACAATTTTTGCACTTTCTGTATCATTCCATGGGCACGCGGTTTGATGAGATCACGTGATCCACAAGAGGTCATTCGTCAGGCTCAACAGCTTGTTGATGCAGGCTACAAGGAAATCGTTCTTACAGGTATCCACACAGGGGGCTATGGTGAGGACATGAAGGATTACAACCTTGCAGCACTTCTCAGAGATCTTGAGGCTCAAGTAAAAGGCATAAAGCGCCTGCGCATTTCTTCTATTGAAGCTAGCCAAATCACAGATGAAGTGATCGAGGTAATTGATCAATCAAATATTGTCGTCCGTCACTTGCACATCCCGCTTCAATCTGGATCTGACACAGTACTGAAGCGTATGCGCCGTAAATACACAATGGAATTTTTCGGAGAGCGTCTTGACCGACTGAAGGAAGTATTGCCAGGTCTTGCCGTTACATCTGATATCATTGTCGGTTTCCCTGGTGAAACGGAAGAAGAATTCATGGAAACCTATAATTTCATCAAGAAGCATCAATTCTCAGAACTGCACGTCTTCCCTTATTCAAAACGGACAGGTACTCCTGCTGCGAGGATGGAAGACCAGGTGGATGAGGACGTGAAAAACGAACGCGTCCACAGATTGATCGAGCTATCCAACCAGCTTGCAAAGGAATATGCTTCTCAGTTTGAAAATGAAGTGCTTGAAGTAATCCCTGAAGAGATTTACAAGGAAAATCCCGATAGCGGACTTTATGTAGGTTACACAGATAACTACTTGAAAGTGGTTTTCCCTGCTACCGAAGATATGGTCGGAAAAATCGTGAAGGTCAAGATCGCAAAAGCAGGCTATCCTTATAATGAAGGACAATTCGTCCGCGTACTGGATGATGAAACTGTAGCTGAACATGCTGTTATATAAAGTAACCTGTTAGAGCTGGCAATGGCGCCAGCTCTTTTTTGTATCTAAGTTTTAGACCCTTCCATGGAAGAATTCAATCATCCTGCCGAATTTCTCGGCAACAGGAAGTACGAGCAAGGAAGCGATTATATTGTAAATGACACTGACATGCGCAAGTTGGACTTCTGGTCTTGTGGCAGTCAAGGCAGCCAAAGAGGCTATTTGGTCAATGAATGGATAGAAGACTGCCGCCCCAGCGACATTCAGCCATACATGGGCCAATGCTGTAAGCCTGGCCTCTTTTCCTGCTCCAATCGACGCCAGCATGGCGGTAATGCATGTTCCTATATTGGCACCAAGCATAGCGGCTATTGCTGAATCCATGCTTAGAGTCCCTTCAGACAGAAATCCCATGATGATTCCAGTCATTGCGGTACTGGACTGGATCAGGGCTGTTACAGCCATGCCTGTAAATATGCTTATTAAATGGCTGTTGTTGAGGTTGGCGAGGGCAAGCTCAACAATTGGAAGGCTAGTGACAGGGTCAGCTAGGAAAGTGAAGCCTTGCATTGCTGCAAAAACAGCTGCAATCCCAAATGAAATGGCTCCAATGTTCTGCCAGGTTTTATTTTTCATTACCATTAAAATAGCGCCGATGACAGCAAAAGGCACGATAAATGCGTCGATATTGAAGGTGATGATTTCAAGGGTGAAGGTTGTCCCGATATTCGATCCAAGAATGATACCGATTGAATTCGAGAACTTCAGCAGGCCTGCAGAAATTAGGCCGATCGTGATGACCATGACAGCCGAACTGCTGTGCAGAAGGGCTGTAACGATGGTTCCGGCAATCAACCCTTTTAATGGGGTATCGGTCATGTGGGCCAGCCAGTTCTTCATTCTGCTTGCGGATAAATCGAATAAGCCTTTTCGAAGCAATGTCATCCCGCCGATGAAAACGGCAAGGAATAATAGGAAAAATAATAGATAGACCATCGGACTCCCCCTCCCATTTATATGTATGAAAAGGAGGACAGGACATGCTAATAAAATTTGCTGACAGTATGTTATCGTGCAAAAGTACATATTCTAAAAACAAGGGCTAAATACAGTTGACCTCCTGCCAGTGTTATATTATAATTGCAAGGTACATGGTTTCCATGTGTTTTGGTGTTAGTGTGTTGTGCTCGGAGGGAGGGAAAGAGAATGTCTAAAACTGTCGTTCGTAAAAACGAATCGCTTGAAGATGCTCTTCGACGCTTCAAACGTACTGTATCTAAATCAGGTACTATCCAAGAAGCTAGAAAGCGCGAATTCTACGAAAAACCTAGTGTAAAGCGTAAGAAGAAGTCTGAAGCTGCTAGAAAACGCAAGTTCTAAGAGAGGGTGGAATAACTTGAGCCTGCTCGAGCGTTTAAATAATGATATGAAACAAGCGATGAAGAACAAAGAAAAGGACAGACTCACGACGATTCGGATGGTCAAAGCGTCCCTGCAAAACGAAGCAATCAAGTTCGGCAAGCAGGAATTATCCGAAGAAGAAGAGTTAACTGTACTTTCTCGTGAAGTGAAACAACGCAAAGATTCCCTCCAGGAATTTGAAAAAGCTGGTCGTCAAGACCTCGTTGAAAAGATACAAACAGAACTAAAGCATGTCGAAGTTTACATGCCACAGCAGCTTAGCGAAGAAGAAGTGACGGAAATCGTCAAAGAAGCTATCGCGGAGACCGGTGCGGCATCGAAAGCCGATATGGGTAGAGTAATGGCTGTCCTTATGCCTAAAGTAAAAGGTAAAGCAGACGGATCTCTCGTTAATAAACTTGTACAACAACACCTTTCATAAAAAGCTCGAAGGCCGCAGGATATTCTTGCGGCCTTTTTAGCGCATAATAAAAGATGTCCTGTCACGAAGCTTTATGGTATGTTGATTTATATACATATAGTTATTTGAAAAAAGTGAACATGAAATAGTCTTCAATAATAATTTCATAATCTGCAAAAATTCAATGAAACTTTTTGTGGTTCAACTGCGTATTACCACTATGGCCTTATTTTAATGAATGGAGGTGGCGAATTGAATATAAAATCAGTGATTGCGGGCATCATCATCCTCTTGTCACTGGCCAGCTGGATCAATCCGTTCACTGCAGATGCTGATCAAAAAGTAGTCTATGTGGTGCCGATTGAAGAAACAGTCGAAAAGGGCCTGCTTGCCTTCCTGGAAAGAGCGGTGGAGGAAGCGGAAGAGGCTGGTGCGGAAGCAATCATTTTTGATGTAAATACACCTGGCGGGGCGGTAGACGCAGCCGGAGGCATCGGTAAGCTGCTGACGGGCACTGATTTGAAAACTGTGGCCTTCGTCAATAAGCAGGCATTATCAGCAGGTGCCTATATCTCCCTGAATACCGATGAGATTTATATGGTTCCCGGATCTACAATGGGATCAGCTGCAATCATCGACCAGCAAGGCAATACTGCTGGAAAGAAAGCGGAGTCATACTGGTTTGCTGCCATGAAGGCGGCAGCTGTTGAAGGTGGAAGGGATCCGATATATGCCCAGGCAATGGCTGATGACAGCATCGATCTTCCGGAACTAGGGGCAGGCAAAGGAAAGCTCCTGACACTTACGGCAGATCAGGCACTTGAAGTCGGGTATTCGGAAGGAACGGTTAAAAACCTCAATGAGTTATTGGGAAAACTGGGTTATGAGGATGCCGAAATCAGGAATGTGAATGAGACGTTCGCGGAAAAACTGGCGAGATTCATCACGCATCCTGTTGTGATTCCGATCCTGATGACAGTCGGAAGCCTTGGTTTGGTTCTGGAGCTGTATTCTCCTGGATTTGGACTGCCGGGTATAGCAGGTTTATCAGCACTGCTATTATTCTTCTACGGGCATATGGTAGCTGGCCTCGCTGGTTTTGAGACATTGATACTATTCGTACTTGGCCTTGGCCTCATCTTGCTTGAGTTCTTCATACCAGGTGGAATAGCTGGAGTTATTGGCTTACTAGCTATCATCGCGAGCTTTTTTATGGCATCGGATAATGTGATTCATATGGGGATATCATTACTGATCGCATTGACTGCGTCCATCGTTTTATCTATTCTGATGATAAGGGTGTTTGGAAAAAAGATGAAATTTTTCAAAAGAATCATACTGACAGATTCAACAAGCACTGAAAAAGGTTATGTATCAAATAAAAATCGCCTGGAATTGATAGGTGTCGAAGGTATCACATTGACTCCCCTCAGGCCATCTGGAACGATCATTGTTGAGGATGAACGCATAGATGCAGTCAGTGAGGGTGGCTTTATAGCAAATGGGAAGAGAGTCAGGATTGTGAAAACCGAAGGCTCGAGGATTGTGGTTAGAGAAATTGAAGATATCTAGTTTGTTCTTTCATTATACTCTGTTCATTGAGGTAATCTTACCGCAACGAATCGATGAAGCAACAAGTAGAGATAAAAACCAGAGGTCTTTGAATTGAACTAGTGAAAGTAGAAGATTCAAGGACCGAGGAATATCATTTAGGAGGCAGTTCATATGGAAGCAGGTACAGCATTTGTTTTAGTTGCCATTGCACTTGGGATCATTTTCCTTGGTGTTTTACTGACATTCGTACCGGTAATGCTATGGATTTCAGCATTAGCAGCAGGTGTCAGGGTCAGCATTTTCACGCTGATTGGTATGAGGTTGAGAAGGGTTATTCCAAGCAGGGTCATCAATCCGATGATCAAGGCGCACAAGGCAGGTTTGAATGTGACAACGAACCAGCTTGAAAGCCACTATCTTGCAGGAGGTAATGTTGACAGGGTAGTAAACGCCCTGATTGCAGCGCACCGTGCGAATATTGAGCTTTCATTCGAAAGAGCCGCAGCGATTGACCTTGCTGGCCGTGATGTACTGGAAGCAGTGCAAATGAGTGTAAATCCAAAGGTAATTGAAACACCATTCATCGCTGGTGTGGCCATGGATGGAATCGAAGTAAAGGCTAAAGCCAGGATTACAGTAAGAGCGAACATCGACCGCCTTGTCGGGGGTGCTGGTGAAGAGACAATCGTGGCCCGTGTAGGCGAGGGGATCGTATCGACGATCGGTTCTTCTGACAACCATAAAAAAGTGTTGGAAAATCCGGATATGATTTCGCAAACAGTTCTTTCCAAAGGACTGGATGCAGGTACGGCTTTTGAAATTCTATCGATTGATATTGCGGATGTTGATATCGGCAAGAATATTGGTGCAGAGCTTCAGACAGAACAGGCAGAAGCAGACAAGAAGATTGCCCAGGCAAAAGCCGAAGAGCGCCGCGCTATGGCCGTAGCTCAGGAACAGGAAATGAAAGCGCGCGTCGAGGAAATGAGAGCGAAGGTCGTCGAGGCCGAAGCAACTGTCCCATTGGCAATGGCGGAAGCACTGCGTGAAGGCAATATTGGTGTAATGGACTATATGAATATCCAGAACATCGAAGCAGACACAGATATGAGAGGCTCCATTGGCAAGCTATCAAACAATAAAAAAGATGACAAAAATAATAATTGATGCGAGAACCCGGTAAAAGAAAGGGGGGCTCCAGATGGAATTTTTATTTGAAATATTGAGTAACCCAATAGCCCTGTTTGTTCTAATCGGCGTAATCTCCAGTCTGTTCAATCAAAAGAAGGACGATGGCAAAGGGCCACAGCGCCGACCTGTGAGGCCTCCTGGTCCAATGCAGCACCCTGGACCATTGAGGCAGCCAGCTCCTGCTCCTGCCAGGAGGCAGCCGGCAGAGGCAAGGGTTGAGCCTGCTCCTGCAATCGAAAAGGATTATGATCCTCGTCAGGATCCTCACAGGGAAACAGAGCAAAGCCGGGAATCTGCAAAGCGCAATTCTGGTGAAACTGGTGTTGAAATCATGAATGATCTCCAGCAGGTTTATCTAGAGAGAAAGCTACAGGCAGAGGCTCTTACCAATAAAGAGAGATCAAGTAAAGGCAGGATGTCTGCTGGTGAATCATCGGGCAGATTGAAGCAAAAGAGAGAACAACAAGAACATGAAGGGATCCTCCAGCCAGACAAAGATACCCTGGTAGAGGGTATAGTATGGGCCGAAGTCCTGGGGAAACCAAGGGCAAAAAGGCCATACAAGCCTTTAAGGAGAAATTAGGCAAAGATTCGCCCTCCTGCTCTTGTTTTGTAAGAATGCATATCCATAAAGTTAAAAATGGTGCTAGAACCTCCTTTTTTCTCATACATATGAGATGAAAGGGGGTTCTTTTTTTTATGGCAAAAAAATGGGGCCAGTATGTACGCAAATGGATGACACAAAAGATGGATCTTCCTCAAGATGTCATGATGGATCTCCCTAGAATCACGATGATTGGGCAAGTCCATATTTATATAGAGAATCACCGGGGTCTGCTTGCGTTTTCGGATGGAGAGGTGCGCTTGATGATCAAAGGGGGCCAGCTTCTCGTCAAGGGAAAAGCATTTGTGATCAAGACAATATTGCCTGAGGAAATCTTGCTCGAAGGGAAAATAGATCAGGTTATTTATATAAATGATTGATTGAGGGGGAGCACAATGAAAAACCAATGGATTCATAGCTTTTCTGGCACAGTAAAAGTGAAATTGACCGGAAAGGGCATAGAAAGATTCTTGAATCAGCTGACACGAAATGGTGTTTCGATATGGAATGTAAAAAAACATGGATCAGAGGCTGTCACCTTTTATGTCAATCTTCAGGATGTGAAAAAACTCAGGATACCGGCAAGGGACAGCAACTGTAAAATCAGGTTTTTAGAAAGGGCAGGGGGCCCTTTCTTTTTAAAGAAATTATGGACAAACAGTGGTTTTTTGGCCGGGGCATTCTTATTTTTAGCTTTAATGATACTTCTGTCCAACATGGTTTGGGGCATTGAGATAAAAGGAGCGAGCCCCGCGACAGAACACCAGATTCGCAAGGAACTGGACAGGATGGGGATTGGCGTCGGCAAATTGCAGTTTTCCCTAGATAGTGTGGAGAGCATCCAGAAGGAGCTCACAGATAAAGTAGGGGCCCTTACGTGGATTGGTGTGGAGCTGAAAGGGACGACCTACCATTTTCAGGCGGTAGAAAAGAGTGAGCCGAAAAAAGCAGAAGTCGCAGGACCAAGGCACCTGGTAGCAAAACGTAAGGCAGCCATCTACAAGATCTTCGTCGAAAAAGGGGAACCAGTTGTTGAAGTGAATGATTATGTTATGCCTGGACAGCTTCTTGTTTCCGGTCTCTATGGGAAAGAGGATGATTTGAAAGTAGTTGCGGCCGAAGGCAAAATTCTTGGTGAGACATGGTATACAACCAAGGTGGAATTGCCGTTGAAGAGCACGTTTCAGGTTTATAACGGTAATGAAAAAAAGAAATATTCGCTTATCGTGGCTGGCAAAGGTTTGCCTTTATGGGGATTCGGAAAACCTGAGTTCAGTGAATATGAAACAGAAGTGAATGAACAGCCAGTGAAATTTTTCAAGTGGGAACTCCCTATAAAGGTTGAAAAAAAGACCCTCAGGGAGCGGGAGCAGGTGACACGCGTCTATTCGAGGAAAGAAGCAATCGAAAGTGCAAAAGATTTAGCGAGAAAGGATATAAAAAACTACCTTCCTGAAAATGCTATCATTAAAGGGGAAAAAATTTTACATCAGTCAATTGAGAATGATAAAGTAAAGCTAACAACACATTTTACGATCATTGAAGATATAGCAGTAGGACAACCAATTATCAAGGAGACTGAGAATGACAGAAGACTTAAAAACGATGGAAATACAACTGGCGAACCCAACTGAAGCCATATCATTATTTGGCAATGCAGATATGAACCTTAAACTGATTGAACAGGAACTAGGTGTCTCGATTGTGACCAGGGGAGAATCAGTAGGCATCTCCGGACCTGAGGACAAGGTGGAGATGGCTCAGGATGTTTTGGATAATCTGCTTGCTGTCATCCGCAAAGGGATCAGTATCAGCCAGAGAGAAACTGTATACGCGATTCAAATGGCTGAAAAGGGTACCCTGGAATATTTCAGGGATTTATATGATGAAGAAATCAGTAAGAATGTTAAGGGTAAATCGATCAGGGTCAAGACTCTTGGCCAAAGGCATTACGTGAATGCGATCAAAAGCCGCGATTTGGTCTTTGGCATTGGCCCAGCTGGTACTGGTAAGACGTATCTAGCGGTGGTAATGGCAGTCACAGCACTTAAAAATGGTTCAGTGTCCAAAATCATCCTGACCAGACCGGCAGTAGAAGCAGGAGAAAGCCTTGGATTCCTTCCTGGAGACTTAAAGGAGAAGGTGGACCCATATCTTCGCCCATTATATGATGCCCTTCACGATATTCTTGGTACGGAACACACATTGCGCTTGATAGAAAGAGGGACAATTGAAATTGCACCCCTTGCCTATATGAGAGGCCGAACACTTGATGATGCATTTGTGATCCTGGACGAGGCGCAGAATACGACTCAAGCCCAGATGAAGATGTTTTTGACTCGATTGGGATTTGGGTCTAAAATGATCATTACTGGGGATACCTCACAGATTGATTTGCCAAAGGGTGCTAAATCAGGTCTGGTTGAAGCAGAAAAAGTGCTGATGAATGTCTCTGGAATTTCCTTTGTTCATCTTGAACAGGCTGATGTAGTACGACATCCACTTGTCGGCAAGATCATCGAGGCATATGGTAAAAACGAATAAACAACTCAGTCCGCTCTTGATAAAACGAGGGCGGACTTTTGCTATTATTGTGGATGAAACTGTTTGAGAACTGATATTGACAGACGTAATCTCAAATAGTGGTGAAAATTCCCGGGAAAACTGATATGATGGAACATAAAGTTAGTATATTTCCCAGTTATTCTCAAACTTGTTCCAATTTTTTTGACAATAACTATTTTAGAAAGTCTATATTTCGCATTGAGAAGTGTCTAGGTAAGGTCAAGGAATGTCCTCGTTTGTCGGGGCTGCCCAAGGCGCTTGCGCTTTTCGCTTTATAATTGTATAAACTTTTGAACTAAGACTAGTGTCTAGCTCCAGCGCCTAGCCCCTCGAGTCGCTTGTCTAGTTTCGCCTCCTAGAAACTCCGAAACTTCAACTCCGCCGGCAGAAGCCAAAAGCGCTTCTTTGTCGGAGTCTCCAGTTTCTGCGTTTCTGGGCAGTCGGCTACACATTTCGATTTCGGTCCTGTTAATGAAGTCAAAGAACGACTTCACTGTCAGGCCCTCCAGCGCTTGTCGGGTCTGGTCAAGGCGCTTACGCTTTTCTTATAGGAGGGCTGTAAATGGAAAAGCTGCAGGTCCAGTTAACTGCCATATTGAATTTGTTGAATATAAAGATTTTCCGGGTTTTGTTATTTTTGCTGATTGGTATTGTGATGTATTCAACGATGTATAGCAATGTAAAACCTGAAAAGCTTAATTTGGAGTTATTCTCTGTGGCGGAGAAAACCATCCGGTCGCCTATCACTATTGAGGATAAGGAAAGCACGGAAGCGAACCGCAGGGAAGCTGTCGAGAAAGTCAATGATGTTTACAGAGTCAAAAGTGAATATGCTCAGAACAGGGTTGATTTAGTCACTTCCATTTTCGGTTCGGTTTCAGAAGTCAATAATGAAGTGCAGGAAGAGATCGACCAGAAGAAGAAAACAGCTGAAGAAGCGGATGTGGAAGATGCTCCTGCTCCTGAAGGTCCTTCGAATGAAGAAAAACTGGCAATGTTAAAAACGAAGTTGACCGAGAATGAAACTAAAAGCTTATCAGACGAAGTTTTCATTGCTTTGCTTCAAGCACCGAAGGAAGAATTGCTGGTTGCCAAGGACCTTACGGTTACGGCGATTAATAATACGATGAAGCACAGCGTTCCCGCTGATGAGGTGGAGAATGCGAAGTTAAATGTTGAGGAAGAATTGAAGTATACAAGTTTAAGCAGCAGTTTAAAGAAAGCTGTTATTGAGCTCGGACGCTATGCAGTCGTCCAGAATGAGTTCTACGATCCAGAAGCAACCGAGGACCAGCGCCAGCAGGCTATGGACAGTGTTGAACCTGTCAGGATCCTCGAAGGGCAAATTCTTGTCGACGAAGGGCAGCTCATCAGCAGGGATGTCTATAAAAAGCTTCAGCTAGTGGGCCTGTTAGAAAGTGAGAACTCCTATAAGCCTTTCATCGGGCTAGCTATGCTTGTAGCTTTGATCCTTTTTTCCTTGTTTGTCATCTTTAACGAAATGGAAAACGGGGATAAAAAGCAGAAGAATCTTTTGATTTTCAGCATCATATTCATTACCTCGATTTTGTTGATGAAGCTGGTCAGCCTTTTCGATGAATTTGAATACTCGGAGATTGGCTATCTTTTCCCGGCGGCAATGGGAGCAATGCTGATCAAGATGCTGATCAATGAAAGACTGGCGTTGTTTCAAATGGCTATCCTGGCTGTTACAGGGTCGATCATCTTTAATGAAGGAATAACTGGAACGCTGAATGTTACCATCGGGATTTATATTTTGATCAGCGGTCTGGCAGCCATTTTATTCCTGCAAAAACAGAATCGCCGTTCAAAAATCCTGCAGGCGGGGATTTTTGTATCTCTGGTTAACCTGGTTGTGATCATTTCAATTCTGTTTTTAAGGAACAGCCAGTATTCTGGTCTGGAATACGGTTTTTATTTTATTGCTGCATTTGTGTCCGGAATTGTTTCAGCTGTATTGACAATCGGTTTGCTGCCATTTTTCGAAGCAGGATTTGGCATTTTATCAACATTAAGGCTGATTGAACTTTCCAATCCAAACCACCCGCTTTTAAGAAAAATTCTCACAGAAGCTCCAGGTACTTATCATCACAGTGTAATGGTGGCTAATTTATCCGAGGCGGCGTGTGAAGCGATCGGAGCTAATGGGCTTCTGGCAAGGGTAGGATGCTATTATCATGACATCGGGAAAACGAAACGCCCGCAATTCTTTATTGAAAACCAGATTAATATGGATAATCCACACGACAAATTGCCGGCGTTGACAAGCAAAAACATTATAATCGCCCATGCTACCGACGGAGCTGAGATGCTGCGAAAGCACCGGATGCCTAAAGAGATCATTGATATCGCAGAACAGCACCACGGTACAACATTATTAAAATTCTTTTATCATAAGGCAAAGCAAGGCGGGCATGAGGTAAAAGAAGAGGATTTCCGTTATCCAGGGCCCAAGCCGCAAACAAAAGAGTCTGCGGTCATCGGGATTGCGGATAGTGTTGAGGCTGCCGTGAGATCGATGGCGCACCCGACACATGAGCAGATTGAAACGCTAGTGCATAATATTATTGGGGACCGGCTGCAGGATGGCCAGCTGGGTGAATGTGATATCACTTTGAAGGAACTGGATACCGTCGCTGAGACACTTTGTGAAACACTAAAGGGAATCTTCCATTCGAGAATTGAATATCCAGAAATGAATAAGCAGAAGGTGAAGCAGGCATGAGTTTAGAAATCGATTTTTTGGATGAAGTAAATGAATTATCAGATCACGAAATAAATGAAATAGAAAAATTGTTGAACTATGCGGCAAGTCAGGAGAATGTCCAGGATGGCAGTGAACTTTCCATTACATTCGTATCGAATGAAAGAATTCAGGAAATAAATCGTGAATATCGTGACAAGGATCGTCCGACAGATGTCATTTCTTTTGCTCTCGAGGAAATGGGTGAAGGGGAATTGGAGATTGTGGGAGAGGATATTCCTAGGATCCTTGGTGACATCATTATTTCAATTCCAAAAGCAAGGGAACAGGCAGAAGAGTATAACCATTCCTTCATGAGGGAGCTTGGATTCCTTGCGGTACATGGGCTCCTGCATTTATTAGGCTATGACCATATGAATGAACAGGATGAAAAACAGATGTTCGACAGACAAAAAGAAATTCTGGATGGGTTTGGACTTGGCCGCTGATAAAAAGAGGAAGCATACACTTGCTTCCTCTTTCAAATTCGGTTTCGAGGGAATTGCGGCAGCTGCAGTGAAGGAGCGAAATGTCAAAATCCATATAGCTATTTCCGTTTTTGTCATTTTATCTGGGTTTGTTTTTTCCATCAGCAAGTACGAATGGATTGCCATTATTTTATCCATTGGCGGAATGATTTCGATGGAAATGATGAATACGGCAATTGAAAGAACCGTAGATATGTACACGAAAGAATACCACCCGCTAGCCAAGCAGGCAAAAGATATTGCCGCTGGTGCCGTCCTGGTTTTTGCGATTTCCAGTGTCATCATCGGATTCATTATTTTTCTGCCAAGATTATTAGCATGGTTTTAGCCAGTTGTCCGTTCAGGGCAACTTTTTTTGGCTGGGCAGCCTTAGAAAAACGGGATTAAAAAGGGAATTATCTTTAAAAGAGCTGGGCAGTTTTCTTACTCATGTTTGAACCAATTTGAAAACAGGGAAAAACTTAAGTAAAATATCATAACAGTGTAAAAACAATGCTTGTATGTTTTTAGAAAATTTAAAATTTTATATTTCATTTTTGCTACAAACGATGAAATCACACTGAAAATAAGTTAAAATAAAGTGGAGAAGGGAAATACAGTATGAATTTTAATAATCAAGGCAGTAACAACAAATCTCACAAATCAGGCTTCATTTCCATTATTGGAAGACCTAATGTAGGAAAGTCGACCTTTCTTAACAGGGTGATCGGGCAAAAGATTGCGATCATGAGCGATAAACCGCAAACGACCCGTAATAAGGTGCAGGGTGTCCTTACGCTTGATGATTCCCAGTTGATATTCATAGACACACCAGGGATCCATAAACCAAAACATCGTCTTGGCGATTTCATGATGAAGGTAGCGCAGAACACATTGAAAGAAGTCGACCTGGTATTGTTTATGGTCAATGCCCAGGAAGGATATGGACGTGGTGAAGAGTTTATCATCGAGAAACTTCAGAATGTAAAAACACCGGTATTCCTTGTCATCAATAAAATCGATAAGATCCACCCGGATGAGCTGATCAAACTAATTGAGTCCTACAATGAAAAATTTAACTTTGCTGAAATTGTTCCGATATCTGCTCTAGAAGGTAATAATGTCGAAAAGCTCCTGGAGCAAATCAAGGAGAGAATGCCGGAAGGTCCTCAGTTCTATCCCGCTGACCAGGTGACGGATCATCCTGAACGTTTCATTGTTTCTGAATTGATCAGGGAAAAAGCACTGCATTTGACAAGGGAAGAAATTCCACATTCGCTTGCTGTTGTAATTGAAAAGATGGAACGCCAGCCTGAAAAGGAAATGGTGCATGTCATGGCTACAATCATTGTAGAAAGGGATTCCCAGAAGGGCATCATCATTGGCAAGCAGGGCAGTATGCTGAAGGAAATCGGAAAAAGGGCACGTCATGATATCGAGAATCTGCTTGGTACGAAAGTATTTCTGGAATTGTGGGTAAAGGTGCAGAAGGATTGGAGAAACAAAGCGACACAGCTTCGTGACTTTGGATTCAGGGAAGATGAGTATTAAGCCTGTTTGGCGAATGCTCCCTCATTAACATATTAACGGGTTGCAAAAATTATTCATTAATAGGATTTACAATTTTTACGTGACATGAAAATCTGATTGACAGGCTATGATATTCATAAGGATTTGGGATAAATAAGTTGCTAGTGAAAAAACGAAAGGTGGGGTTTTCGATGTTGGATTTTACCTGGAAGGTGTTTTCTCAGACAGGTAACATTGACACATATCTTCTCTTTAAGGAATTAGAGAAAGACAATCATGAAATACCCGGTTATCAGGAGGAAGAACTAGCAGAAATTGATTTTCCAATCTCATAGGTTTGTCTGTAGTGATGGATGGTGACAAAAAATGCTGCAGAAATGTGAAGGCATTGTCATTAGAACGACAAATTATGGCGAGAACAATAAAATAGTTACCTTATATACAAGGGAATTTGGTAAAGTTGGTGTGATGGCAAGAGGGGCTAAAAAGCCTAATAGCAGGCTTTCTGCTGTCACCCAACTTTTTACTTACGGGCAGTTCCTTTTTCAGGCAAGTTCAGGCCTTGGCAGTCTTCAGCAGGGGGAAATGATTTCTTCAATGAGATCGATCAGAGAAGATATATTCCTTACCGCGCATGCCAGCTATATTGTCGATTTGACTGATAAAGTGACTGAAGAAAAGAGATCCAACCCTTTTCTGTTTGAATTGCTTCTCCAGACGCTGAACTTTATGAATGAAGGCTATGATATGGAGATTCTCACTTTTATTTATGAAATGAAAATGCTGAATGTCCAGGGGCTTTATCCCATCCTGGACAAGTGTGCAAATTGCGGCAATACAAAGGGTGAGTTCAATTTTTCAATCAGGGAAGGCGGTCTGTTGTGCCATCGCTGTTTTGAAATCGATCCGTACAGGATCAAGACCTCGCCAGGTACTGTGAGGCTGCTGCGCTTATTTTACTTGCTCGACTTAAGCCGCCTTGGCAATATATCGGTTAAGCCAGAGACGAAACTTGAGCTGAAAAAGGTTATTTCTGCTTATTACGATGAATATTCGGGACTTTACTTAAAAACAAGGAAATTCCTGGATCAAATGGATTCTTTCAGGGACCAACTGTAACTATTGACATTGCATTCTGTTTTCGCTATCATTCAAATCAAAGCTTTTCATATTTGCCGGTGGATAAGTGTAAAGCCATCGTGCAGGGAAAAGCGATCATCATAATTACATATGTTGCGGTGAAGGAAAAGAGTACTTAAATCCCTCTGTATTAGCGAGTCCGGGTATGGTGTGAGCCGGATTGCAGAAATTAAGGAAGGCGTTCCGGAGCGACATCAATTTAAAGAGGCTGCTCTTTGCAGCAAATAGGGTGGAACCGCGGGTAAACTCTCGTCCCTATGCATGAATTAGATGCATAGGGGGCGAGAGTTTTTTTATTTTAATATAGGTAATCGTAAGTTGATGTTGATTAGAATATTCGATTCAAAATTTTCGGAGGTGTAAAGATGAATATCCAGAATATGATTTTAACATTGCAAAAACACTGGTCTGAACAAGGGTGCGTCCTGATGCAGGCATATGACACCGAAAAGGGTGCCGGAACGATGAGTCCTTACACGTTTTTAAGGGCTATTGGACCTGAGCCATGGAATGTCGCGTACGTTGAGCCATCACGCCGCCCGGCTGACGGCCGCTACGGAGAAAATCCGAACAGGCTTTATCAGCATCATCAATTCCAAGTGATCATGAAGCCATCACCGGATAATATCCAGGAACTATACCTTGATTCGCTAAAAGCATTGGGAATTGATCCCCTCGAACATGATATCCGTTTTGTAGAAGACAACTGGGAAAATCCATCTCTTGGCTGCGCTGGCCTTGGTTGGGAAGTATGGCTGGACGGAATGGAAATTACGCAATTCACATATTTCCAGCAGGTAGGCGGCCTGGACTGCAAACCGGTATCCGTAGAGATTACTTATGGGATCGAGCGACTCGCATCCTATATCCAGGACAAGGAAAATGTCTTTGATCTGGAATGGACAGAAGGTTTTACTGTAAGGGACATATTTGGTCAGCCAGAGTATGAGCATTCAAAATATACTTTTGAGACATCCGATAAAGATATGCTTTTTAATCTTTTCAGCATATATGAAAAAGAAGCGAATCGCCAGATGGACGAAGGGCTTGTCCATCCTGCGTATGACTATGTCCTGAAGTGTTCCCACACTTTTAACATTCTAGATGCTCGCGGAGCGATATCCGTAACTGAAAGGACCGGCTATATAGCGCGTATCCGAAATCTTGCGAAAAAAGTAGCGAAAACCTTTTACGAGGAAAGAGAGAAATTAGGCTTCCCAATCATCAAACGGAAGGAGCAGGTGGAAAATGACTAAACGGGATTTATTGCTTGAAATCGGTCTGGAGGAAATGCCTGCAAGATTTATGACTGACTCCATAAACCAGCTTGCTTCCAAGGTCGAGAAGTGGCTGGAGTCGAATGATATCGGATTCGAAGAAATCACGCTTTATTCCACACCGCGCAGGCTTGCATTGCTTGTCCTGAATGTCGATGAGCGACAGGAAGACAGTGAGGAAGAAGCAAAAGGCCCTGCTAAAAAAATCGCTATTTCTGAAAGCGGAGAGTGGTCCAAAGCAGCAATCGGCTTCACACGAGGCCAGGGATTGAGTGTTGAGGATATTTATTTTAAAGAAATCAATGGTGTTGAATATGCTCATGTTAAGAAATTCATTAAAGGGCAGGAAACTATTGAATTGCTTGCAGAGTTGAAAGCCATTATTTCCGGATTGACATTCCCGAAAAACATGCGCTGGGCAGATCTTGAACTTCGTTATGTTCGTCCGATCAAATGGCTTGTTGCGATGTTTGGAAATGAAATCATCCCTTTCGAAATCGCTGGTGCACAAACTGGCAATACAACTAGAGGTCATAGGTTTCTTGGAGAGGGCGAGATTGTGCTATCGAATCCTAAGGAATATGAAGAAGCATTGTTAGGGCAATATGTAGTTGCTGATGCGCAAAAGCGTAAAGATGCGATTATATCTCAGCTAGAAAAAATCGAGGAGGAGAATGGCTGGGCAGTTCCGGTTGATGAAGACTTGCTGGAAGAAGTCAATAACCTCGTCGAATATCCAACAGCCTTATATGGCCGTTTCGAAGATGAATTCCTGGAAATACCGAGTGAAGTCCTGATCACTTCCATGAAGGAGCACCAACGGTACTTTCCGGTGAAATCAAAGAACGGCGACTTGCTGCCTCATTTCATTACGGTCAGGAATGGTGACCATCTCCATATTGAAAAAGTTGCCCGCGGGAATGAGAAAGTTCTTAGAGCCCGATTGGCCGATGCGGCATTTTTCTACAAAGAGGATCAAAGAATGCAGATTGATGCGGCATTGGAAAAGTTAAAGAATGTTGTCTACCACGAAGAAATCGGAACGATTGCTGAAAAATCAGAACGTGTTCGCAAGCTTGTAGGCTTGATTGCTGGTAGAATGGAGTTTTCGCCAGAGGTCTTGAAAAATGCAGATCGGGCAGCCCAAATCAGCAAATTCGACTTGGTTTCTCAAATGGTATATGAATTCCCAGAACTGCAGGGGATCATGGGTGAAAAATATGCCCTGCAAAAAGGTGAAAACCCAGAGGTAGCTGCGGCAATCAATGAGCATTATATGCCTCGTAACGCTGAAGATTCAATTCCAGGTTCTCCAGCTGGCGCGTTGGTTGCAATCGCTGATAAACTGGATACCATCGTGGCGTTCTTCTCACTTGGTATCATCCCAAGTGGCTCACAGGACCCTTATGCTTTGAGAAGACAGGCAACAGGGATTGTTCAGACACTGATTGAAAAGAAATGGAACATCTCACTGGAGAACCTTGTAGGCCTATCACTGAATCTTGTGTCAGAAGCAGGAATCATCAAACGCAATGACGAAGAAGTGTACCATGATCTTATCCAATTCTTTAAGCTGAGAGTCAAGCATTTGCTGCAAGAGCGAGGCATTCGCTACGATCTAATCGATGCAGTGCTTGGCGGTGAAATAGGTACGGTATCGGAACTTATTGAAAAAGCGACTACGCTTCAGGATGCCAGCAGGAATGAAGGCTTCAAAGAAAGCATTGAGGCATTGAGCCGGGTTCTTAACATCGCAAGCAAGAAAGATGTTCTGGGTGATATCGATCCTGAGCGATTCGAAACACAATATGAACAAAAGCTGTATGAAAAGTACCTGGAGCTTGGAAAGAAGGCTGAAGACGGAATGGATGCAGCCTCCTATTATCAGTTGCTGGTTGACATCAAGCCGGAAATCAATGACTATTTTGAGCATACGATGGTCATGGCAGACCAAGCCGAAGTACGTGAAAATCGCCTGAATCAAATGGCGGCACTTGCGGTGTTAATCATGAAACTTGCTAAGGTAAATGATATTGTAGTCAAATAACCAGCCATTACTGATAAACAGTGCAATGAGTGCCTTCCTCCAGGGGAAGGCACTTTAACAAGTATTGTGATCATGAAAAGCGTCATAAAGCTGTAAAAAAGGTTTTGAGAATTATTTTCTTCTGTTTACCTCTTGTGGTATATAATTATTATTATAGTCAATCTCAGTTAGCATGAATTAATGATTCCATGAGGTTATGAGATTTGAGAAGCAATGCGAGAACCAGCTTAAAAAAAAATCTCCCGATGGGTGGTGAGGACAATCGAACTGAATAAACGCCAGGAGCAAATTTTGCAAATCGTAAAAGATAATGGACCAATCACAGGGGAGCATATAGCTGAAAAGTTAAATCTGACAAGGGCTACGCTCAGGCCAGACCTTGCCATCCTGACAATGTCGGGATATTTGGATGCCAGGCCACGTGTAGGTTATTTCTATACAGGCAAATCTGGAAATCAGCTGCTTTCAGAGAACCTAAAAAAGATTCTCGTCAGGGATTATCAGTCCATCCCTGTAGTCGTCCCTGAAAATGTATCTGTATACGATGCGATCGTCACGATGTTCTTAGAAGATGTAGGCACTTTATTTGTTGTCGATAAAGGTTCAAAGCTAGTAGGTGTCCTTTCTCGCAAAGATTTATTGAGAGCAAGCATCGGAAAACAGGAGCTGACGACCTTGCCGGTTAATATCATCATGACAAGGATGCCAAATATTACTATTTGCCGCCGTGATGACCTGCTTATTGATGCTGCCAATGAATTAATTGAAAAGCAGATTGATGCCCTTCCAATCATTAAAGATACAGATGATGGATACGAGCTAGTAGGAAGGTTGACCAAGACAAACATTACGAAGGCTTTCGTGGCCTTGGCTGAAGAATAAGGAGCAAATAGAGAAGGGGTTGGTCAAAGATGAGTAAAACACCTATTATTTATGTGGTTTCTGATTCAGTCGGCGAAACAGCTGAGCTTGTTACGAAGGCTGCCATCAGCCAGTTCGAACATTTGGATGTTTCACTTAAAAGGTTTCCTTATGTAGAGGATAAAGTACATATTGATGAAGTTATTGCGTTGGCAAAGCATGATGGAGGAATGATCGCTTATACACTGGTCAAGCCAGATATCAGCGATTATCTTCAGGAATCCGCTGCAAAAGTGGGAATCCATGCGTGTGACATCATCGGCCCGCTCATGCATCAAATCCAGGTCCTGAGTGGCGAGACCCCTTTGTATGAACCTGGTCTTGTCCGGAAACTTGATGAAGATTATTTCAAGAAAGTCGAAGCGATTGAATTTGCCGTGAAATACGATGATGGGCGAGATCCAAGAGGTATACTGAAAGCGGATATCGTCCTCGTTGGAGTATCGAGAACTTCAAAAACCCCGTTATCACAATACCTGGCTCACAAGCGCTACAAAGTCGCGAATGTGCCGCTTGTCCCTGAAGTGGATCCCCCTGAAGAACTTTTTCTTGTTCCAAAGGAAAAATGCTTCGGCCTAAGGATCACACCGGATAAGTTGAATCAAATCCGCCGTGAGCGCCTGATTTCGCTTGGTTTAAACGATCAGGCAATCTATGCAAATATCGAAAGAATCAAGGAAGAGATTGAATATTTTGATGGGATCGTTGAGAAAATAGGGTGTCCGGTCATTGATGTAACAAACAAAGCAGTTGAAGAAACAGCAAATGTCATCCTGAATATGGTCCGTAACAAGAAAATGGACGAATAGCACATATTTTTTATGTGCTTTTCTTTTTGACAGTTCTCTTCATTGAATTAATGCATTAACCGAGAAAAAATAATGGAAAAATAGGCTTTCTTATACTATAATAAAAAATTGTGATAAAAATGTATCTGTTTAGGTTTAGACTGGACAGATTACGAATAAACTATTTACTATCAGTTGTCAAGATATTGACCGCGAAAAAATTCGACAAAATTCCCTTGAAAAAATCCATTCCTTAAGAAGGAATATGCGGAGTGATGTAGAATTAATACTAGTAAAATCAACAGTCAGATCCTTTTTGTTGATGCTGACTCTTGCCCGGTCATTAAGGAAATTGTCGAAATTGCTTCGAAGTATTCCATCGAAGCTGTTTTTGTGGCCTCATATGCTCATATGAAGAACGATCTTCAAGGGCAGAACTGGGTTTTTGTCGATTCTCATAAGGAGGCTGTAGACCTTTATTTAATGAACCACGTAAAAAAAGGTGATTTTGCGGTGACGCAGGACATTGGTCTTGCTTCTACGCTTATTGCGAAAGGGGTTTATGCCATCTCTCCAAGGGGAAATTTATTTGAAGAAAAGGACATTCAGACTGCTCTTGACTTAAGATATCTTTCTGCGCGGGCACGAAGGCAGGGATCCTATGGAAAAGGGCCAAAACCCTTTACTGAAAGAGACAGGGAAAAGTTTATAAAGGAATTGAACAGGCTTTTATTGAATTTTAAGGTATGTTCAACGAATCACAACTAATTAGAGGTCATGCTTATGGCAGAGAGGATTGCCGAGGAAAAAGTAAATGAAATCCGGCAAGCGGTTGAAATAGTCGATGTCATTGGTGATTATGTCCAATTGAAAAAACAGGGCCGCAATTACTTTGGGCTTTGTCCATTTCATGGGGAAAACTCTCCGTCATTTTCAGTTTCACCTGATAAGCAGATTTATCACTGCTTTGGTTGTGGAGCCGGTGGGAATGTCTTTTCATTCCTGATGGATATCGATGGCCTGTCGTTTCAAGAAGCTGCAGTTAAGCTCGCGGAAAGGGCCAACATTGAGCTGAAACTTGAAGGTCAGGCTGCAGGCAGAAATCCACAACTGCCTGAAGGCTCTAAGCAAATGATTGAAGCGCATGAACTATTGCGTAAATTCTATCATCATTTGCTTGTAAACACAAAAGAGGGCCAGGATGCCCTGGAGTATCTACTTAACAGAGGATTCACCCAGGAATCAATTGACCGCTTCCAAATTGGCTATGCACTCCCTTCATGGGATTTTGCGGTTAAGCTTCTGGAAAAACGGGGATTCTCTCTGGAGCTGATTTCCAAAGCAGGATTGATCATTCAGCGGGAAAACGATGGTACCTACTTTGACAGGTTCCGGAACAGGATCATGTTTCCAATCCTGGATCATCAGGGAAATACGATTGCGTTTTCAGGGAGAGCTATGGGGGACGAAGAGCCTAAATACCTGAACAGTCCCGAAACGCAAATTTTCAATAAAAGTAAAATTTTATATAATTTCCATCTTGCCCGCGGCTCGATTAGGAAGCAGCAGCAGGCTGTGCTTTTCGAAGGCTTTGCCGATGTTATTTCCGCTAACCGTGCAGGCGTAGAAAATGGTGTCGCCACGATGGGGACATCTTTGACTGAGGAACATATTTCCTTGCTCAAAAGAAACGTTCAAGCTGTAACGGTTTGTTACGACTCTGACAAAGCTGGTATTGAAGCGGCATTCAGGGCGTCAAACATGCTGTCAAAAGCAGGAATCGCTGTCAGGGTTGCCATGATGCCGGATGGGATGGATCCTGATGATTTCATAAAAGTGCATGGCGAAGAAAAATTCAGGAACGATATCATTGGCTCCAGCGCCACATTGATGGCATTTAAATTAATATATTATCGCCGAGGGAAAAACCTTCAGAATGAAGGAGATCGCCTTCAATATATCGAAGAAGTACTTAAAGAAATCAGTACACTCGATAAAGCAGTAGAAAAGGATCTGTATTTGCGACAGCTTGCGACTGAGTTTTCGCTTTCCCTGGATGCATTGATCCAGCAGCTCAACCAGTTGGTTCAGTCAACGGCTCCAAAAAAGCAAAATCAACCGCGAGCGGAATCAAGACCTGTAACTTATACAAGGAAGACAGAACTAAAGCCTGCCTACCATACTGCAGAGAGGCGAATGATCTTTCATATGATGAAAGATGCAGACGTGGCGTATAAGGTTCAGGGTCTGCTTGCAGGGAATACATTGAACATTGACGAACACCAGGCTATTATTACTTATTTATTTGCATACTATGAAAAAGGACATGATCCTGACCCGGGAGCGTTCTTAAATTATCTTCACGATAATAAGCTAAAAAGGGTCGTTGCTGATATAGAAATGATGCCTCTTAACGAGGAAATCAGTGACCAGGAATTATCTGATTATATCAAGCAGGTCTTGAATTATCAAAAAATGTTAAAAATAAAGGAAAAAATGGCAGAACAAAAACAGGCAGAACGACAAAACGATTTCTTGCGCGCTGCGGCGATTGCCACGGAAATTATCCAATTGCGCAAGACCTTATAAAAGCTTATGCTGATTGTTTTTGATTTTTGGAAGGAGGGGGACATATGGCTGAAAAGTCAGCCCGTTCTAAAGAAGTCACCGAAAATGAAGTGACAGTTGAACAAGTGAAAGACCAGTTAACAGCAATTGGCAAGAAAACAGGTGTCCTTGCTTATGATGATATCGCAGAAAGGCTCTCTAGCTTTGACCTTGATTCCGATCAAATGGATGAATACTATGAGTTCCTCGGTGAACAAGGGATTGAACTCGTAGGTGAAAGCGATGAGGTTGATGACCCTGACATCAAACAGCTTGCTAAAGACGATGAAGAATTCGATTTGAATGACTTAAGTGTGCCTCCGGGAGTAAAGATCAATGACCCGGTAAGGATGTACCTAAAAGAGATTGGCCGTGTCGACCTGCTCTCTGCAGAAGAAGAAATCAATCTTGCAGAAAGAATCGAACAAGGCGATGAAGAAGCGAAAAGACGGCTCGCGGAAGCTAACCTTCGACTGGTTGTAAGTATCGCGAAGCGTTATGTTGGCCGTGGCATGTTATTCCTTGACCTGATCCAGGAAGGAAACATGGGCTTGATCAAGGCCGTAGAAAAGTTCGATTACCGCAAAGGGTTTAAATTCAGTACCTATGCAACATGGTGGATCCGTCAAGCCATTACGCGTGCCATCGCTGACCAGGCAAGGACAATCAGGATTCCTGTCCATATGGTGGAAACAATCAACAAATTGATTCGTGTACAAAGGCAGCTCCTTCAAGACCTTGGACGCGAACCGACACCTGAAGAAATCGGTGAAGACATGGATCTGTCCCCTGAAAAAGTACGTGAGATCCTGAAGATTGCCCAGGAGCCAGTGTCCCTTGAAACACCAATCGGTGAAGAAGATGATTCCCACCTTGGGGATTTCATCGAGGACCAGGATGCTACCTCTCCTTCAGAACATGCTGCATACGAGCTTTTGAAGGAACAGCTGGAGGATGTCCTTGACACGCTAACAGATCGTGAAGAGAATGTCTTAAGACTCCGTTTCGGTCTTGATGATGGACGTACACGCACATTGGAAGAAGTGGGCAAAGTATTTGGCGTTACACGCGAGCGTATTCGCCAAATTGAAGCGAAAGCACTTCGAAAGCTGAGACACCCAAGCCGCAGCAAACGATTGAAAGACTTTTTAGAATAGGATTGCCAAGGAATAATTTACTTTTTAAAATAAAAGTAAATTATTCCTTTTTTCATGAGCTAATATTCTAAGTTGTGATAAACCAAAAGACAGGATGTGCCCAAATATGGATGACCATCGCCGGAAAATCATCACCAATGAGATTAAGTACTGGAAGCAAAACAGGATGCTGCCAGAGCACTATTGTGACTTCCTTTTGAACTTGTATACAGAAGGAAGTACTGAAGGTGACATACCTCAGGAAAAAAGATCGAAAGGCATTAAAGGATTAATCAGTTTTATTTTAATTGCTTTGTTATCGCTTTCAGTTTTTTTATTTTATTTTACTGAATTGTCGCTCTTTTTGCAAACTGCCCTCATCATTATTTTTGGAGTTACTACCCTTACAGTTGTCCTATATATGTTGAAAAAAACTTTTTTTGATCTGATCCCAATACTGGCTGCTGCACTACTGTTATTGATCACATCTGTTCAGGCGGCGGAAATAATATTTCCAGAGCAACCCATCTTGTTGTACATCGTGGCAGGCCTGAACTGTATATTGTGGATTGCTGCTGGGACGAAGTGGAATATGGTGAGCTTCAAACTTTCAGGGATCATCGGGTTGATTGTCCTGTTAATTGCTATATTCATATAATTTTTAACAATTTTAAAGTTTTTAAATGTTGAGAAAATTGTTTATTCACCTTTATAATGAAGAATGTAAACGCATTCAATGTTTTAAGGGGGATGGAAATGAATTTTGATTTAACATCAGAACAGGCAATGATTAAAAGGACGATTAAAGAGTTTGCGGAGGAAGAAGTTGCTCCAGGAGCGATTGAAAGAGATAAAACAAAACAATTCCCGACAGAAATCTTCAAAAAACTGGGAGAACTAGGGATGCTGGGTTTGCCATTCCCTGAAGAATATGGCGGAGCAGGAGCTGATACGGTCAGTTTTGCAATTGTAACCGAGGAATTGAGCAAGGCTTGCGCCTCAACCGGGATTACATACTCTGCCCACATATCTCTTGGAGGCGCTCCTATCAATCTATTTGGCACAGAGGAGCAAAAGCAAAAGTATCTGGCACCAATCTGTACAGGAGAATCACTGGGAGCTTTCGGACTGACCGAACCTAATGCTGGCTCAGATGCTGGGGGGACCCAGACAACAGCCAAAGAAGTGGATGGAGAGTACATCATTAATGGCAGCAAGAACTTTATCACGAATGCAAGCTATGCCAAACATCTCGCAATGACAGCGATCACGGGCAATGTCGATGGAAAAAAGGAAATCAGTGCGATTATCGTGCCGACCGATGCACCAGGGTTTTCTGTCATTGACAATTATGAAAAGATGGGGTTGAATGCTTCGAATACGACTCAGCTGGTGATGGAGGATGTCCATGTTCCGGTTGAAAACCTTCTTGGGAAAAAAGGGGAAGGCTTCAAGCAATTCCTTGTGACGCTTGATGGGGGCAGGATAGGAATCGGTGCTATGGCTGTCGGAGTGGCTCAGGCTGCATATGAAAAAGCCTTGCAATATGCTAAGGAAAGGCAGCAATTCGGCAGGCCGATATCACAGTTCCAGGCTATCCAGTTCAAGCTAGCGGACATGGCAATGAAAATTGAGCTTGCGCGGAATATGGTCTATAAGGCTGCCTGGCTGAAGGATCAAGGGCGCCCATTCTCAAAGGAAGCTTCGATGTGTAAGCTGTATGCTTCAGAGATTGCGATGGAAGTGGCTGACCAGGCTGTCCAGATCCATGGCGGCTACGGCTATATGAGAGAGTACGAAGTAGAACGTTACATGAGGGATGCGAAGCTGCTCGAGATCGGTGAAGGCACATCAGAAGTCCAAAGAATGGTGATTGCAAGATTAATTGGCTGCTAAATGGGTATCCTAAATATGCTTTGTACAGAAAACTTCATCAAACGATGGAGTTTTTTGTCTAAATTGTGAACAAGTGTGACAAAGTTTGCTTTTTTACTTTCCCTGTAAACGTTTTTCAAGTAAAATAATATCTGTGTGAAATCATTATTTAAGTTTGATGTTGTACATAAAGGAGGGTATATGATGAATCGTAATCCAATTATCCCGTTCGTGTTGATCATGGTGATGGGGATCGGCTTGATGTTCTTGCTTTCTTTCAAGGGTGTAGGGGATTCCAAGGATCTAGCAAAGGAAAAAGAAGGCGGCGAAAAGACCGAAGAAACAGCTGAAGTGAACCCTGAGGATTTCTACCAGCAATCATGCGCAGCTTGCCACGGAAACCAGTATGAAGGTGTATCTGGTCCTGCTCTAAAAGGTGTTGGCAGCAAGTACTCACAGGATGAAATCAAAGACATCCTGGTAAATGGTAAAGGAGCAATGCCTCCTGGTATGGCTGCTGGCAAAGAAGATCAAATGGCAGAATGGATCGTCAATGAACTGAAGTAACATTTAAAGGCTCTTTGCTACCGCAAAGGGCCTTTACTATTTTCCTGGTTAATTGGACAAGAAGCATGGTGTTTCATATACTTAAAAAAGCAAAATACGATTTAGTAGGTGACTCGAATGAATACTGAAAAACTCTCAGACCGGCTAGAAGCCGTTGCAAATAATATTCCCCAGGGGGCGAGGCTGGCGGATATCGGTTCCGATCACGCCTACCTTCCTTGTCATGTTGTAAGGAAGGGAATTGTTCCAATGGCGATAGCTGGCGAGGTCGCCCAAGGGCCTTTCCAATCTGCCATTGATCAGGTTAAGGAAGAAAAACTTACCGACAAGATTTCAGTCCGTAAAGGGGACGGACTTGAAGTTATTGAACCCGGAGAGGTGGATTGCATCACAATCGCCGGTATGGGGGGGACATTGATTTCTACGATTCTTGAAAAAGGGAAATCAAAATTAGAAGGAGTCAGCAGGCTTGTCCTCCAGCCTAATGTTGGCAGCTTTGCAGTACGCAGATGGCTGATTGACAATGGCTGGGAGCTCATTAAAGAAGAAATCCTTGAAGAGGACCGGAAAATTTATGAGATCCTTGTAGCAGAAAAGGGTGAACCACTAAAGCCATATCAGCAAATGAACCTTGATTCTGGCATTCTATTTGGTCCATTTTTGCTAAAGGAGCAATCCGCAGTATTCCAGGATAAGTGGAATGCAGAAAAGCGGAATTGGGAGCGCATCCTAAAGCAGCTGGATGAGGCTGTACAAAATGATGATACAGAAAGCAAAAGGCAGGAATTGAAAGCTAAATTGAAAATGGCAGAGGAGGCGTTACAGTGAAAAAAGTGAATGGCCATGAAGTGATTCAGCTATTTGAACAGTTTTCACCTAAGGCATTTGCGATGGAAGGTGATAAGGTCGGCCTGCAAATCGGGGCTTTGAACCAGTCGGTCGAGAACGTCCTAGTAGCACTTGATGTAACAGAGGAAGTGGTGGAGGAGGCGATTGCCAAGGACGTTCAATTAATCATTGCTCACCATCCGCCAATCTTCCGGCCAATGAAAAAAATCGCGACCGACACTCCTGCAGGAAGAGTGATTGCCAAGCTGATCAAACATGACATCGCGGTTTATGCAGCACATACAAATCTCGATGTGGCAAAAGGCGGAGTAAATGATCTGCTGGCTGCTGCCCTAGGGCTAAAAAACCCTCAAGTGCTTGTACCTACCTATGAGGATCAACTGAAGAAGCTTGTCGTTTTTGTACCTGAGGAGGATGCTGAAACTCTCCGCGAAGCTTTAGGACATGCAGGGGCGGGAGCAATCGGCAACTATAGCCATTGTTCGTTCTCAGGAGCGGGAGAGGGACGTTTCCTGCCGGGAGAAAATACAGACCCTCATATTGGCGTACAGGGAAGGCTTGAAGCTGTCAATGAAGTTCGCATAGAAACTGTTTTTCCGGAAAGTATTGAAAAAAAGGTCATCCAGGCTATGATCAAGACCCATCCTTATGAGGAGGTCGCCTACGATGTATATCGACTTGACAATACAGGTGAACAGCTGGGACTTGGAAGAATCGGACAGGTGGAAGAGACGACTCTTTCTGAATTTGCCAAAGTTGTAAAGAAAGCTTTAGGAGTCGATAAAGTACGTGTCGTCGGCGACTTGAACGCAAAGGTGAAAAAAGTAGCCGTCCTTGGCGGTGATGGAAACAAATATTACTCACAGGCAAAATTTCGTGGAGCAGACGTGTATGTAACAGGGGATATTTATTACCATACAGCACATGACGCCCTTATGGCCGGATTGAACATGATCGACCCGGGACATAATGTCGAAAAGATCATGAAGCAGGGAGTCGCCGCCGTGATGGAAAGGCTCAGCCAGGAAAAAGGGTATGAAGTCAAATACATCCCATCAGAAATAGAGACCGACCCTTTTACTTTTATATAGGTTGAACATTTATCGAATTTAGCGAAATAAAAAGAAAGCAGCCTGTAATCTCAATTCAGGCTGCTTTCCCTTTTTTATACGTTTGCCTCGGTCTTCTTGACCTTTGGCAGGATTTTATGAAGGGGTACTTTTTTCTCTTTTACCCAGGTTGCTTCGTTTTCTTTATCAAACTGTTCGAGGAAAGTAATGACCTCTTTCGTGATCGGAGTCGGAGTCGATGCTCCTGAAGTGACTGCGACTGTGTCAGCATCCTTCACCCATTCGATATCCAGCTCGGTAATATCAGCAATCCGGTATGCTTTTGTTCCGGCTATTTCTTCTGATACCTGTGCGAGACGATTCGAATTATTGCTCTTAGGGTCACCGACGACGATAAGGACATCTGCTTCCTTGGCCTGCTCCGCGACTGCCTCCTGGCGCACCTGTGTTGCCATGCAGATTTCTCTGTGGACCTCGGCATGAGGATACTTTTCTTTCACTTTTTTCATGATGTCGGCAACGTCCCACTGGCTCATCGTTGTCTGGTTAGTGACGATTAACTTTTCAGCCTGCAGATTCAGGGCATCCACATCTGCAGCTGTTTCCACAAGATGGACGATCCCTGGTGCGACACCTACTGCCCCTTCAGGTTCAGGATGGCCTTTTTTGCCGATGTAAATGACCTCAAAACCTTCCTTTTCTTTCTCCCTGATCAGGTTATGGGTGTTTGTCACGTCAGGACATGTTGCGTCAATCGAAACTAGCCCTTTTTCCTTGGCAAGCTCCCTGACTTCCGGTGAAATGCCGTGTGCTGTGAAAATAACTGTTCCGCCATCAACTTTTTCAAGGATTTCCTTGCGGTTGTTTCCATCTAATGTAATGATGCCTTCTTCTTCAAATGCATCAGTGACATGCTTATTATGGACAATCATTCCAAGTATATATATTGGACGCGGCAAGCTTTTATCCAATGCAGCATTGCGTGCAATGACCATGGCATCAACAACACCATAGCAGTATCCGCGCGGCGATATTTTAATTACATTCATTGAGTCATCCTCCTAAGAATACCTCTGATTCCTTCTTTTATTATATAAGACTTGCAGAAAGAATACAAAAGCGACTTTCCAGAAGGAATGAATTAACTGTTTTCCGATTTATATGAACAGTTTGGGAGAAGAAGCTGAGTTATTGCTTTGTTTTTTTACTGGTTTTTTGTGTGATGGGGAACCCGGACCATTCTTTTTTGATTTTGGTGTTTTTTTCTTTTTCTCAACCTTTTCATTCGTTTCTGTTTCAGCAGTTTGCTCTTCAGCATCCGGGAGGTCTTTCAAACCTCTGTACAACTTCCACATTGAAGGCAGATTACGGACAAGTGGACCGTATTGCTGGATCATCGGTCCGAATTGCTGTGCAGTGCTAAGAACTTTTTGCGTGTTGGTGAGAAATCCATTCAATGCAGACGGATCAGCGAGAGTTTTCAGGATTCCGCCGCCTGAGCCTGCTCCCCGTGCTGCCGGATTTCCTCCAGATAACAAACCTGAGCTACCATTCCGCTGGTTATTGCCCTTTCCGAGGATTTTCGAAAGCAGTCCGCCGCCTTGCCTTGAGCGTTGATTCCTGCCCCCCATCCGCGGCATCTGTCCCTGTGGCATCATGGGGCCGGGACCAGGACCAGGACCAAATGGATTCGAATACATCTGATGCTGACCCATTCGGGGGCCACCCATCCTTCGGGGGCCCTGGAAGCGATTGTGCATCCCGTGCATATTCATACGGGGTCCTTGTAGCATCGTGACCCCTCCTTTCCCAATATTTCATCTCCTACTAGCGTATGCAAAAAGTCAGGAATGGTTTAAGGAAAAAAAGTATGCTGCCAACAGGTTTGTTTTTTTTGTGGGAAAGGTTAAGATAGTACTGATTGGAGATTTTCTGCAATCTTTATTATAATTACAGGATGAACCTGAAAAAGAACAGCTTTCGGAACAGGCTGTACTCCCGGATACACTGGCGGGACAGGGTAAAAGAAGGAGATTTTCAATGAGTGAAACAAAATTTGAACGTTATGAACTGAAGCCGTTCATTATAGATGCAATCAATAAACTAGGCTTTTACGAGCCGACTGAGATACAGGAACGACTGATCCCGACTGTGCTGAAGGGCGATAGCGCAATCGGTCAATCACAGACAGGCACTGGAAAGACGCATGCCTATGTATTGCCGATCATGGACAAGCTCGATCCGTCACGAAATGAAGTACAGGCCGTCATCACAGCTCCAACACGTGAGCTTGCGAACCAGATTTACCATGAAGTACTTAAAATTGCGGAACACGCTCCGGAGGGCGAGCAGATCACTGCCCGCTGCTATATTGGCGGAACGGACAAGCAAAGAACAATTGAAAAACTTAAGACACAGCCGCAAATCGTAATTGGCACACCTGGGAGAATCAATGACCTGGTGCAGGAAAATGCCCTATTCGTGCATACAGCCAACATTCTCGTTGTTGACGAGGCGGATTTGATGCTTGACATGGGATTCATCGAGGACATTGATCAGTTTGCATCCCGCATGCCAGAAAAGATTCAAATGCTCGTCTTTTCAGCGACGATTCCTGAGAAGTTAAAACCATTCTTAAAAAAATACATGGAAAACCCGAAATATGTTCAAGTCGACCCGAAACAGGCTACAGCAGAGAAAATTGAACATATCCTGCTGCCTGCAAGACACCGGGATAAAATCGGGCTTGTTCATTCAGCTCTCCTTGCATTCAACCCATATTTGGGAATCGTCTTTGCCAATACGAAGAAAAAGGCTGATGAGATTGCCGATGGTCTGATCCAAAAAGGGATGAAGGTTGGCCGTATCCATGGTGACCTGAGCCCGCGTGAACGCAAACGGGTCATGAAGCAAATCAAGGATCTCGAATTCCAATATCTAGTTGCGACTGACCTGGCCGCAAGAGGAATCGATATCCAGGGAATCAGCCATGTCATCAACTATGAGCTGCCGACGGACCTCGATTTTTATATCCACAGAGTAGGAAGGACTGCACGTGCCGGCTCATCAGGAATCGCACTGACTATATATGAGCAGAGCGATGAGGATGCATTGGTGCGTCTCGAAAAGATGGGCATCGCTTTTAAAAACATCGATTTGAAAAAAGGCGAGTTCACCGAAATCGAAGAGCGGAACAGACGCCAGAACAGAAAAAAGAAGGAAACGGCAGGCGAGGCGAAGGCAAAGTCGCTTGTTTCCAAGCCTAAAAAGGTAAAACCAGGCTATAAAAAGAAAATGAAATATGAAATGGACAAAATCAAGAAACGCGAAAACCGAATTCAGAAGAGAAATAAATAAGGGACTTAGGGAGAGATCAAGATGTTAATTGGCTCACACGTTTCCATGAGCGGTAAAAAAATGTTGCTGGCAGCCAGTGAGGAAGCTGTATCTTATGGAGCAAACACTTTCATGATCTATACCGGGGCACCTCAGAATACAAGAAGAAAAAAGATTGAGGACCTGAATATAGAAGCAGGCCGCCTGCATATGGAGCAGAACGGCATCCATGAAATCGTCGTCCATGCTCCTTATATCATCAACATTGGGAACACACAGAATCCGGATACCTTTGATTTAGGTGTAAGGTTCCTGCGGAGCGAAATCGATCGCACAGAAGCAATTGGAGCCAAGCAAATCGTGCTGCATCCAGGTGCACATGTTGGGGCAGGAACTGAAGAGGGCATTAAGAAAATCATCGAGGGACTGAATGAGGTCCTGACAAGCGATGATAAAGTTCAGATCGCACTTGAAACGATGGCAGGAAAAGGGTCAGAGTGCGGAAAGTCCTTCGAAGAACTAGCGATGATCATGGAGGGCGTCACCCATAATGATAAGCTGTCCGTCTGCTTCGATACTTGCCATACACATGATGCCGGATATCCAGTCGTTGAAGATTTTGATGGAGTCCTGAATGAATTCGATAAGATCATCGGTCTGGACCGATTGAAGGTGCTTCATATCAATGACAGTAAAAATGAAGTCGGCATGAGGAAAGACCGTCATGAAAATATCGGATTCGGACATATCGGCTTTGACGCATTAAACTACATTGTCCACCATCCGCAATTGACACATGTACCTAAAATTCTCGAAACCCCATATGTCGGTGAGGACAAGAACAATAAAAAAGCGCCTTACAAACATGAAATCGATATGCTGAGAAGCAAACAATTCGATGAGAACCTGCTTGAACTCATCAGGAATAGTTAATTGAATGAAATCAAAGCTGTGGATTATTCCACAGCTTTGATTTGTTTAATAAAGGGTGCGAGCAAATTGACATGCCTGGTTTGATGAAAACATCAATTAGGAGATGACGGACAAAAAATGTTTCTTAAAAGGATCAAAGTGTCCGTCATAGGGGTGATGATGAACAAAAACGCGCTACTGAAAGAAAAAAGTGAGGGTGTCCCAAAAGTATAAACTTTTGGGCACCCTCTTTATTTTTGAGACTACTTGTAAAAATGGTCCGTTGATTTCCGTTCCAGGCGCTTCGCTTTCCGCGGGGCTGGCGCTGAGCCTCCTCATCGCTTCGCTCTTGCGGGGTCTCACCTGACCAGCTGCGCCCGCAGGAGTCTACGCGCCTTCCACTCCAATCAACTCAGGTTTCTAAATTCATTTTTTGTGCAAAAAAATACAAGAAAAACCTCTTTTGTTATAATTAAGTCACCACAACCAACTATACAAAAGGAGAGATTTTCTTGTATAAAAATTATAACACAAACCAATTGACCCTTCCAATGGACATTCAAGTTTTGATTCCTCAACAGCACCTTGTTCGATTGATTGATTTTGCCGTCGACCAGATGAACCCCAATATCTTTCTCTCTCTTTATCCTGGTGGAGGACGGCCGCCTTACCATCCTCAAATGATGTTAAAAGTCATTCTTTATGCATATGCCAACCGTATTTATTCCTCTCGACAAATCGCGAAACAGCTAACAGAGAATATTATGTTCATGTGGCTCTCCGGCGAACAGAAGCCTGATTTTCGTACCATCAACCGTTTCCGTTCCGAACGCATGAAAGATGTCATCTATGAGACGTTCTTTTCCATAGTCGACCTCCTTCGGGAGGAAGGACTTGTGAAGCTAGAAGACTATTTCCTGGATGGGACCAAATTGGAGGCAAACGCCAACAAGTATACTTTTGTTTGGAAGAAGTCCACTGAAAAATACGATAAAAAGTTGGACGAGAAATTCCGCCAGATTGTCTTTGGGATTGAACAAATCACCAAAGAAGATGAAGAAGCAGAAAGGGAACAAGATTTTCAGGAAAAGCTCGAAGAGACACCCATCTCTTCTGCAAAAATTGAAGAAACCATTAAAAAGCTGGAAGAGAGACTGGAACAGGATCCAAAAAACAAACCTTTAAAGAAGGCAAAGCGCCAACTGGAAAAAGACCTTCTACCTCGAAAGCAGAAGTATGAACTTCAGAAACAGACTTTTGGAGAGAGAAACAGCTTTTCTAAGACGGATACCGATGCCACTTTTATGCGAATGAAAGAGGACCACATGATGAACGGGCAGTTAAAGCCTGGATATAATGTTCAGATTGGAACAGAAAATCAGTTCATCACCAACTTCAGCCTCCATCAACGGGCTGGAGATCCTGGATGCATGATTCCCCATCTTGAACTTTTGGAAAAACATAACCGCCCGAAGCCAAAGGCCGTTATTGCCGACTCTGGTTATGGAAGCGAAGAGAACTATGCACATTGTGAAGAACAGGAAATAGAAGCGTACATTAAATACAATACTTTTGACAAGGAACAGACAAAGGCATGGAAGGAACAAATTGGCCGAGTTGAAAATATGGAGTATGACGAAGAGCTAGATGAATGGATTTGTGCAAACGGAAAACGCCTGGTTTTCCAGTATGAGAGTCAAAGAAAGTCCGACAACGGTTACGATTCCGTGAAGCGCACGTACCGCTGTACCGATTGTATGAACTGTCCATTCCAAACAACCTGTGCCAAAGACAAAAATACAAAGACCGTACAGGTCTCAGTGAAAAACCAACAACAACGAAAAGAAGTTCGGGAACGCTTGGCTGCGGAAGAAGGAAGCCAAAGATACAGGCAGAGAAAAATAGATGTCGAGCCAGTATTTGGGCAGATTAAACACAATCGAGGGTTTAAAAGATTTGGGTTAAGAGGCCTCTCCAAAAATACCACGGATTGGGGTCTTATTTGCGCTGCACACAATCTTTTGAAGTGGGCAGCCAACAAGGAAAGCGAACATAAATTAGGGTAACTAAGGGGAGGAATATCCCTCTTTCCTTATAAATCCATCAAATCCAAACCCATAAATTAGATAAAAAGTAAAAGAGGCGACTCTCAGGTCGAATTTATTCAACCTTTTGAGTCAGCCTCACATGTCTTATTTAGTGAATTTAACAAACAGCTTGTTGACTTCTTTTGCTGTTTCAGGGCTGGTGATTCTGGCAATTTGTTTGATCAGGGCGGTTCTTTCTGAATCAATAAAGATGTTCACTTTTTTGCCTTTTAGGTATCCGGCGATTTTCTCTGCTTGTGGCCTGGTTATGGAGATGTTGAATTGCTTTGCATACTTCAGCAGTTCATCAGCCGTAATATTGCCTATTTTGTGATTAATGATATTTTCAAAAATAGCCAAAGATCATCACTCCTTCATAGTAGGGTATGTGCCCAATTCGGGATTCGTGACAATTTTCTTGAGTTCTTTTGTTTACAATATGGTCTGTAAGAGATATACTACTAAAGGTAAATCGGAATGATTCTTATTTTTCGGGTGATAAAAATGGACTCTAATAATTACATCGTCCAGGTACAGGATCTTTATTATCGTTATGATAAAGAAAATGTTCTTGAAAATATAAATCTGTCTATTCAAAAGGGAAGTTTTTTAGCGATTGTCGGTCCCAATGGTTCGGGCAAGTCGACACTGCTTAAGCTGATGCTGGGACTGATCAAGCCGCAGCAAGGCACGATCTCCCTGTTTGGACATGATATCAGCAAATTTAAGGACCAGCATAAAATCGGCTTCGTTTCCCAGAAGGCCAATTCTTTCAACACAGGCTTCCCTGCTACTGTTTTTGAGGTCGTGGCCAGTGGACTGACGAAGAAGCTGGGTCTTTTCAACTTTTTAAAGAAAAGTGATCATGCAAGAATAAATCAAGCTATCGAGTCAGTGGGGATGGCGAAATTTTTTGACAGGAATATTGGAGAGCTATCTGGCGGCCAGCAGCAACGTGTGTTCATTGCAAGGGCGCTGGTTAGTGAACCTGAATTGCTGATTTTGGATGAACCAACGGTAGGTGTAGACGTTCAGAACGTCAACTCTTTTTACGGAATGCTCGAAATACTCAATAAAGAAAAAGGGATCACTTTGCTATTGGTCACTCATGATATAGGTGCAATCTCAGAAAAGGTCACTAATGTAGCCTGTCTGAATAAAAACATGCATTTCCACGGAAGCGCTGAAGAATTCGAACAGCTGAAAATTAATGAGGTTTCAGAGATTTATGGCCATGATGTCCATGTTTTGACACATGATCACCACCATCACGGAGGAGGGCACCTTCATGATTAGCGGATTGTTGCAATATGAATTTTTGCAGAATGCTTTTTTGACAGGTATGATCATTGGAATCATTGCTCCGCTTCTCGGTGTCTTTATCGTAGTCAGAAGGCTTTCGCTTATAGCTGATGCCCTTAGTCATGTTACATTGGCGGGAATCGCAGCGAGTCTGCTGCTCGAGAAAAAATTCATGATGTTCAGTGGCCTGAACCCGCTCTACATGGGGATGGCTTTCTCAGTCGGCGGCTCATTGTTCATTGAAAAGCTGCGTTCAGTATATAAACATTACCAGGAATTAGCAATCCCTATCATCCTGTCCGGGGGAATCGGGCTTGGGGTTATATTCATTTCGCTAGCTGATGGCTTCAATACAGATTTGTTCAGTTATTTATTCGGCAGCGTGAGCGCAGTAAGCAGGGCTGATCTATGGACAATCCTCATTATCAGCATCCTGGTCATAGCGCTTGTTGTATTATTGTATAAAGAACTTTTCCTATTATCATTTGATGAGGAATATGCGAGGGCAACAGGAATTGCCGCAAAGACCCTTCACTTTATTTTCATCGTCATGGTGGCATTGGTGATTGCCGCATCAATGAGAATTGTGGGTATCTTGCTGGTCTCTTCCCTGATGACACTGCCAGTTGCTGCGAGCATCCGTTTCGCGAAGGGCTTCAAGCAAACCATTTTCTACTCCATCCTATTTGGTGAGGTATCAGTATTGGGTGGCTTGTTCCTGTCATATTATCTGGACCTTGCTCCAGGCGGAACGATTGTGATGATAGCAGTACTCATCCTTGTGCTGGCGATTTGGCTAAAAAAACGTGCAGCAACAAGATCCATTTAATGGGGTGATTTCATGAATGTGAATGAAGCAATGAACCTGTTGAAGGAACAGGGTTACAAACATACCGGTAAACGTGAGGATATGCTCCAGCTGTTCTCGGATAATGACAAATATTTGACTGCTCGTGATGTACTTGAACAGATGAAGGGAAATTATCCAGGCCTTAGCTTCGATACCATCTACCGCAATTTAAGCGTTTTTGCCGAACTGGGAATCCTCGAAATGACAGAGCTATCTGGTGAAAAGCATTTCCGCTTCACCTGCTCACATAAAGAGCATCATCACCACTTCATTTGTCTTGACTGCGGCAAAACGAAGGAAATCGAAACCTGTCCAATGAGGAATATCGAGTCAAGCTTCAAAGGCTATGATATATCTGGACATAAGTTCGAAATATATGGACGATGCCCTGATTGCGTACAATAACTCATTAGTAAGAAATATTAAAAAACGGCCATGCAAATGGCCGTTTTAACTATTTTTATACCAATATTCCACCCATTCATTTGCTTCCTGCCAGTTATTGACGCGAATTACTCCATCAGGAATCGGTTCCTGGTTATAAGGAGTGTTGAAAAGGATAACGGGGATACTTAATTCTTCATGAAGGTTGACTGCATTATCGTGTTTATCTTCGAAGAATATATCCACTTCGTATTTGCGGGCTGCCTCGATTTTATCATGTGAGCCAATCAGGTGGATGTCATGATATTTAAGTTCATTGGCGCTGAACCATTCTTTCGTCAGGTCGAGTAAATGTCTGCCTCTTGCACTGATAAAATATAGTTCATGCTCATTCTCCCAGCTCTTTAAAATATCTTTGGCTCCTTCTGCTAACGGAGATTTAGAATAAATGACAGGTTCCATTTTTTTGAACCAGGCTGCGAATTCTTTTTCGGAAACTGATACCAGGGGCATAAAATCATATTGCTTGATATCATCCAGTGTAATATTCAAATCGAATCCTTCATTTAAATAAGGTACAAATGTAGTGGGACAAGTGACTGTACCGTCAATATCTATGCCAAAACGTTTTTTCATCAATCTTCTCCTTAAACATTCTTCTTTCTTTCATCTTACCAAAGATGGATAGTCCACAAAAGATTTACTTTCTCAACATTTAGTCAAACATTGCCATGATGAAATCCTCGCTCCTCGTAAACAATAATAAATGCTCCACTTAAGAAAGCGAGGGATTAAAGTGGCAGACCAAGAACGAAAACAGAGAGGTACCGAATATATCACTGAACCTAAGCAGGATGTCATCACGATCAGGGATGCGCGTGATGAAATATACCAGGAAGAAACAGCAACAGAACTGTACTCTCCTGCACGTGATGAGCATTACCAGGAGATGACCGCGATAGCTGGACCTGAACGCGAGGAACACTATCAGGAAATGACGGCAATCGCTGGACCTGGCCGTGATGAGCACTATCAGGAGATGACAGCCATTGCCCGGCCTGGACAATACCAGGAAGAAACAGCTGCCGAAATTGCTGCTCCTGCCCCACCTGCGATTACCAGAAGGTCAGAAGAGGAAAGTACAACTGGAGGACGAGGGCTCGCATACTCAGCTCTTGCTCTATCGATCTTGTCGCTGTTTATTTTACCTGTTCTTTTTGGAGCAGCAGGAATTGTCCTTGGTTTCATGGCTCGCAGAAGAGGCTCCTCTATCGGAACCTGGGCCATTGGGATCGGGACAATTTCAATCTTAGTCGGCATCTTTATCTTGCCGTTCTTCTGACGGTGAATATAGAGTGCCAACAAAAAAATGCCCGGGGATTGATTTCCCGGGCATTTTGTTTGTTTATTGCTGGAGAGCAGCTTCACGGATCTTTTCCTCAGCAATTTTATCGATTTCCTTCTTAAGTTCTTCAACCATTGTTTCTTCAGGCACTTTACGGACAATCTCTCCTTTTCTGAAAAGAAGTCCCTCTCCTCTTGCTCCTGCAATGCCGATATCGGCTTCACGTGCTTCGCCTGGGCCGTTAACAGCACATCCAAGGACGGCTACCTTGATCGGCGCCTTAATCTTTGAGATATACTCTTCCACTTCATTGGCAATGCTGATCAAATCGATTTCAATTCGTCCGCATGTCGGGCAAGAAATCAATGTTGCAGCATTGGCTGCAAGGCCGAATGACTTTAACAATTCTCTCGCTACCTTGACTTCCTCCACTGGATCAGCGCTTAATGATACCCTGACAGTGTTTCCGATTCCTTTGCTGAGAATCGCTCCAAGGCCAGCAGCACTTTTCACAGTTCCTGCGAATAAAGTCCCTGACTCCGTGATCCCCAGATGAAGCGGATAATCAAAAGCCTTTGCTGCTTTTTCATATGCTTCAATCGCCAGGTTTACATCAGAAGCCTTCATTGACACGATGATATTGTGGAAGTCAAGGTCCTCAAGGATTTTAATATGGTGCAAGGCACTTTCTACCATGCCATCCGCTGTAGGGTAGCCATATTTTTCGAGGATCCTTCTTTCAAGAGAGCCTGCGTTTACACCGATTCGAATCGGAATACCACGCTCTTTTGCCGCCTTTACGACAGCCTCTACCTTCTCCCGCTTGCCGATATTTCCAGGATTGATCCTGATTTTATCAGCTCCGCCCTCAATCGCTTTAAGCGCAAGGCGGTAATCAAAATGGATATCTACAACAAGAGGTATGTTAATTCTTTTTTTGATTTCAGATATAGCATTTGCTGCTCTTTCGTCCGGACATGCAACACGGACAATCTGGCAGCCCGCTTCTTCAAGGCGCTTGATTTCAGCGACGGTCGCTTCAACATCATGCGTCTTGGTTGTCGTCATACTCTGGATGACAACTTCATTGTTGCCTCCAATGGTTAAATTCCCTACCTTAATTGGGCGGGTTTTGGTACGATGTATAATTTCACTCAACAGTGATTCGCTCCTTTGAAAAATGGAATTCATGAAAATGTTCCTAAAGTTGCATAACCCCATTTTATCAATCTTTTGCTCAAATTGACAAGGAAAGACTTCAATTGTTAGCCTTTGCTAATTTTGGCTGCTGTAGTCCGGGAATTTATAGATGTTTCCGAACTTGATTTTTTGGGGATCTGTTCCATTGTTTAGCTTTTTGAAATCCTCCACCGCTTGTGAGACGGGGACGTCAAGTGGACTGTCCAAATAACTGTCAATTACAGATAGAACCGTATCACCAGGCAGCACTTCATGCTCAAAAAAAGGTATCTCCTGTGTGGTCTGTACTTCTGCCTTCTCTGCCTTTTGTGTTGTCGTTATTTCAGAATCCTGCATTTTTGCCGCTGGAAGTGTCCCTATACTTAAATCATTGTAGACTGCGTAAGCTATGATCAAGAAAAGAAATAAACCTGCCAGTTTTTTCATAGGAGCCTTCCTCCTTTATTGCTTATATCAATATTTATGAAGCTGAAATAGAGTTCAGAACCTTTTGATAGAAAAAATGAAAGTTTTTAAAGAGAAAATTGGAAAAGTAGGAGGCATTCTAGTTGAGAGACTTCATTGGTAGGCTCATTTCGTTAGCGCAATTACGCCGCCACAATCAGGTGCGGGAAAACCCTTTGTTTATGAAGGTGAATAAGGGGTGAAAGAGAGAAAAGCATATACAAAGGCATAAACAAAAAAATGCGCCAGAGGCGCATTTTTAACTTTCCGTAGGGTTCTTTGCTGGTATTTCTTTAATGGCTAATAGCAGCATCATGGAAGCAACAAACCAATTGACAGAGAAACTGAAGGGCACTTCTGTTTTTAAAAATGCCATAATCGTAAAAAATATGGTAGGGAGTGTTGTACTATATGCGGCCATTCTCCATAGATGTCTGTATTGCAGCTTTCTGCCAGCAAGGTTTTTTAAAAGAAGACCAAATAGTGCTAGTAAAGATACCTCAATGAATTTCATCCCGCTTGAAAAAACATAGACGACAATAAACAATAAGCCGAGCAACACGGGAAGGGAAGATTCAGCTGTATCGACAAGCGAAATGAGGTCATCCTTTGTCATCATTTCACTAGAGAACAGAGAGTAAGGAACAGCATTGGTTTCTCCGCCGGCAGCAAGAACGATTTCTTCCTTAAGCATTGCAACATTCGCATTCATCCCAGTCAACTCACCTTGATCAATTGCACCGGTGGGGTCAAAAATTAACGTGAAATTTCCATTCTTGATGGTTAAAGGTGCTTTAAGGTCGGATTGCAGTACACCCTCTTCTATTTTGAAGGAGGGAAGGTCTTCTTGGATTGATTGCTTTACCGAGCCTACAGCTTCTGAGATTCCAACAGACATATAATAGACAACAGGAAAGATAGAAATAAGTGTTAGCAAGAAGACGAATAAGATGGTTTTGCCAATTCCCTGGAATCTTGATTCCGTTATTACCTTGGGGGAATATATGCTTTTTGCGATTTGTGTGAAAATATTCATAGTTACACGTCCTTTAATAGAGATACTCTCACTATTTTAGCTTTTGAAGCCGCTGAATAACAACCATTTTAAATTTGTTTCGTAACATCTTTGTAACATAACGAAGAAATGTTAAGGTATTGTAAATTCACAGCTCAAATAGTTTACTTTTCCTTAATATTTCCTTCATAATAATCATGTTTGTAGATGTTTGTCGAAATAAATCTAGGGGTTGAAAAAATGGAATTGAATTTACAAGAAATGCTGTTTGAGTTCTTTGGTGGACTTGGTATCTTCTTATACGGCATTAAATTTATGGGTGATGGTTTGCAGAAGTCTGCTGGGGATCGTTTACGTGATGTCCTTGACCGCTTTACGACCAATCCTATCATGGGTGTTTTAGCGGGACTTATTGTTACTGTATTGGTTCAAAGTAGTTCTGCCACCACGGTCATTACGGTAGGACTTGTTAGTGCAGGTTTCATGACGCTGCGCCAGGCGATCGGGGTAATCATGGGCGCAAACATCGGTACAACAATTACTGCGTTTATCATCGGTATTGATGTTGGAGAATATTCTTTGCCAATCATTGCAGTTGGTTCTATTCTTTTGTTCTTCTTTAAAAATAAAAAGGTGCATAATGTGGGACAAATTGTGTTCGGTTTTGGTGCCTTATTCTATGGTTTGGAATTGATGAGCGGAGGGATGAAGCCGCTTAGAAATCTAGAATCATTCCATGATTTGACAGTGGAACTTAGCTCAAACCCGATACTTGGAGTAGTAATCGGGACCCTTTTCACAGTAATCGTACAAAGTTCAAGTGCAACGATTGGAATTCTTCAGGGATTGCATGCTGAAAATCTAATCAACCTTAATGGAGCGCTGCCAGTTTTATTTGGAGATAATATTGGAACCACTATTACTGCAGTCCTTGCTGCAATTGGCACTTCTGTAGCAGCAAAAAGAGCAGCTGCAACACATGTATTATTCAACTTGATAGGTACAACTATCTTTTTAATTTTATTGAAGCCCTTTACGATGTTGATTGAGATTATTAGGGATAATCTTTCACTGAATCCTGAAATGACTATTGCCTTTGCACATGGGATTTTTAACTCTACTAATACACTGATCCAGCTTCCATTTGTTGCAGTGCTTGCCTTGATTGTAACAAAGCTGATCCCTGGTGAAGATTCGATCGTTGATTATAAGGCTCAGCACCTTGACCCTGTTTTTATTGAGCAATCTCCATCTATTGCTCTTGGCCAGGCAAAGGAAGAAGTCCTGCGTATGGGTAAGTTCGCGTTAAAAGGACTTGAAGAAACGAATGAATTCTTAAAAACAAAAAATACAAAGCATTCCAATAATGCTATACAATTGGAAGAAGCTATCAATAATCTTGATAGGAAAATTACAGATTATCTAGTAGATCTGTCAACAAGCTCTTTATCAGAGCATGAATCAGAAGAGCATAGTATGCTGATGGACACTGTTCGAGATATTGAAAGAATCGGAGATCACTTCGAAAATATTGTAGAACTGATTGAGTACCAGCAGGCGAATAAAGTAAAAATGACTAATACAGCAATGGAAGATCTCGAAGTAATGTTCAACCTGACTGTAAGTACAGTTGAAGAGGCACTTCAGGCATTGGATCAGAAGAATTTTGATGCTGCCAGAGCCGTTGTCACTAAAGAAGATGAGATTGACAGAATGGAACGTACGCTTAGAAAACAGCACATCCTTCGCATGAACGAAGGCCAGTGTACAGGACAGGCTGGGATTGTTTTCGTTGACATCGTCAGCAACCTGGAGCGAATCGGTGACCATGCAGTAAACATTGCTGAGTACGTTTTAGGCGAACAGAAATAGTGGTAAAATAAGCAAAGGGAAACCTTTGCTTATTTTTATTTCACAATCGAAAAGGATGGATTTAATGGAGTTTGTTTATTGGATAATCATTGGAACTTTATTCGTTGGAGCTTTTGCAAGTTTGGTAGTGCCTATCTTGCCTGGTGTTCTTTTAATGTTAGGCGGTTTTATCCTTTACGGCTTGTTCTTTTCATTCGAGCCTTTTAACTGGTTATTCTGGTCAATTCAAGGGCTCTTTGTGGCTTTGCTGTTTGGAGCTGATTATATTGCCAACATCATTGGTGTAAAAAAATACGGCGGCAGCAAGGCAGGCATGTGGGGAAGCACAATCGGTCTATTGGTTGGTCCATTTGTCATTCCCGTCCTCGGTATCCTCGTCGGTCCATTTTTAGGAGCTGCACTTGCGGAATTGCTCGTGAATAAAAAGAATCTGAATGAGGCGATTAAAGTCGGCTTCGGTTCTGTAGTGGGTTTTGTAAGCAGTGTAGTCACAAAAGGAATCATCATGACCATCATGATTGTTTATTTCTTCATACTTATATAAAAAAATCGTGCTGCAACTGCACGATTTTTTTATATACCTTTATGCAGGAGTTACGACTTCCTATTAGGATGGTTTAAAAAGGGTTACCATACGCTTTTGCGTCAGGATAGCATCCCCCATAAGGTAACAATAAATGGCTAATCATACCCTTATGAGTCAGCATAGCATCCCATAAGGTAACTATAAAGGGCTTATCATACCCTTATGAGGCAGCATATCATCCTATAAGGTAACAATTAAAGGCTAATCATGCCCTTATGAGGCAGCTTAGTATCCTATAAGGTAACAATAAATGGCTAATCATACCCTTATGAGGCAGCCTAGTATCCTATAAGGTAACAATTAAGAACGTATCATTATGCTAATGTGGCAATTTTTTAGTTAAGCCCGCAAATTTCGAAGGAGCAGTTCTGGCAATCGACTTCTCTTTTTAAATAGGCGAGGTTTTTTACTGTAAATTTAAGCTGATCGTAAGCGATGATGTCTTTTTCGCGTAATTCCTTGAGCATCCTTTGGATTACTTCGCGGGTTCCATATGTGAGATTCGCCAGCTCCTGATGGGTGAGGGGCAAATCGATCAGGATGCCTTCGTCTGTCATTACGCCATAACTGTTGCACAGTCTTATCAGAATGGAGTACAAACCGCCTTTTTTTCCGTTCATGATCAGATCCTGGCACTTCATCTGGGCTTTGAGATACCTGGTACTGAGCCAGTTGACCATTGCATTCATAGCAGTTCTATCATTGGTGATGAATTCCTCGAATTGCTCTCTTTTAATCATGAGGATTTCGCATTCTGTAAGAGTCTTGGCTGAAAAATGATAACGCGGATTATGTTTGAACAGCTCATATTCTATGATCATTTCTTCGCCATTCAGGATTTTCAGAATGAATTCCTTTCCTTTCATATGGATACGGCCCACCGAAACACTTCCGCTCAAGATGACATAAACATTCTCTACTTGCTCATCCTCCTGAAAAAGTATCGTGTCTGGCTTGATTTTTTGGATTGTTTCCCGGTCAATGAAGTTCTGCAAAATTAAGCTGTATAATGATATATTTTTGTCCATCAAGGTCGTCTCCTTATTAAACCTTTCTATACTTTTGATTTAAAAGAATTGTTGTTACTGTGTCAATGGTGTATTGGGAATAAATGGGATAAAAAACTTAGAGATGCGACTTATATCGTTGACAGTACGGCTTTTGGGCAATATTGACGATTTTCTGAAACTTTAACAGGAAAGAGGATTGCACACTCTCACGGAGAAAATGAAAGACCACATTTTCATTGGTTAGGATGCCAATGAAAATAAAAGGCATAATCTTCGAAGGAAAGGGGATATTAAATTCGTTCTATAAAGCATTTTATTTGAAACGATTACCGTTCTTTGGTAATCTAAACAAGAAGCACTTTTAGAACAATTCTAATTACTGAATTGTAAGATAGATTTGTTCAAAAAGTGAAACACGATACATAGGAGGATGTTAAAAATGGCATTTGAATTACCACAATTACCTTACGCATATGATGCACTTGAGCCACACATCGACAAAGAAACAATGAATATCCACCACACGAAGCACCACAACACTTATGTGACAAACCTTAACAACGCTTTGGAAGGAAACGAAGAGCTTCTTTCTAAATCTGTTGAAGAAGTCGTTTCTAACCTTGATGCGGTTCCTGAAGCTGCACGCACTGCAGTTCGCAACAACGGAGGCGGACATGCGAACCACTCTTTATTCTGGCAAGTGATTTCTCCAAACGGAGGCGGCGAGCCTACTGGAGAATTAGCTGAAGCAATCAACTCCAAGTTTGGCGGCTTCGAAGGATTCAAAGAGGAATTCTCTAAAGCTGCAACTACTCGTTTCGGATCAGGCTGGGCTTGGCTTGTTGTTAACAACGGAGAGCTTGAAGTAACTAGCACTCCAAACCAGGACTCTCCATTAATGGAAGGCAAGACTCCAATCCTTGGACTTGATGTTTGGGAGCATGCATACTACCTTAACTATCAAAACAGAAGACCAGAATACATCGGTGCATTCTGGAACGTTGTTAACTGGGAAGAAGTTAGCAAGCGTTATGCTTCTGCAAAGTAATAATGTTTGAATCAAGAGAGGCTGCGATTATTGCTGCCTCTCTTTTTCATGTCCTTAAAGACTGTCGGAAAAACTGAATAACCCCCTTTACTTTGTTAGAAACTACCCAAGAGAAAAGGGGAGTCGATCATGAGCAAAGTAAACAGATTATTAGGAGACATTGAACTGACAAAGGATTTATCGCTCCTATTGATTATTGGGGGATTATACTCATTGAGCATTGCCCTTTCGAATACCTTTGTTAACATTTACTTATGGAAGCAATCAGGTGAACTGGCGGATCTCGCAATGTATAATTTATCGATTGTCGTGGCCCAGCCGCTCACTTTTATACTTGCTGGAAGGTGGGCTAAGAAAGTCGACAGGGTGATAGTACTCAGAATCGGTGTCATCTTTCTGGCGTTGTTTTATGTAACAGTTTTGCTTGTTGGCACAAAAGCCTCCGAATTTTTGCTGCTATTAGGGGTGCTGCTCGGGATAGGGTATGGTTTCTATTGGCTGGCCTACAATGTCCTCACTTTTGAAATCACTGAACCGGAGACTAGAGATTTCTTTAATGGTTTTCTTGGCATCCTAGGTTCAGTCGGCGGCATGATTGGACCGGTAGCTGCAGGATTTATCATCTCAAGGCTTGAAAAGTTGACCGGCTATACAGTAGTATTTGGACTTTCGCTTGGACTGTTTTCAATCGCTGTATTGCTAAGTTTCTTCCTTAAGCGCAGGCCAGCACACGGGAAGTACTGGTTTCAGCGAATCATAGCTGAAAGAAAGCATGATAAAAATTGGCGAATGGTTACGAATGCTCATTTTTTCCAAGGTTTGAGAGAAGGTGTATTTGTCTTCATTGTATCGGTCTTTGTATTCATTGCCACAGATAGTGAAATGGCGTTAGGCACTTATGGTCTGATCAATTCGGGGATTTCATTTCTTGCCTACTATTTTGTCTCAAGAATGCTGAAAAAGGAATACAGGAAAAAAGCAATCCTTGTTGGAGGTATCATTCTTTTCCTCGCCATATTCCTGATCGTTTTCCAGGTCACCTATTTCCGTCTGTTGCTGTATGCGGCTCTGATTGCAGTCGCTTATCCATTGCTTCTCGTCCCGTATGCTTCTATGACCTATGATGTTATAGGGCGCGGCTGGAAGGCGGCTGAAATGAGAATCGAATATATAGTTGTCCGCGAATTATTCTTGAATCTTGGCCGAGTTACTTCTATTTTATTATTTCTGGCTTCGATTCGCATTTTCAATGAAGAGCAGGCAATACCGATCCTCCTTGTCATTCTTGGGAGCGGCCATACATTGATTTACCTTTTCATCAGAAAGATCCAATTGAAAGCTCCAGCATAACCGGGATGACTCCCGGTTTTTTTATGAAAAACAGTAATTTGTAAAGTTATTGAGTTGTGGAGAACTTTATGTTGTTTTCATAATCCAGCTCCAGCGCCTAGCCCCTCGAGTCGCTTTGGTCCTGCCAATGAAGTCAAAGAACGGCTTCACTGTCAGGCCCTCCAGCGCTTGTCGGGGCTGAACGTGGCGCCTGCGCTTTTTGTTCTTATTAATGGAAAATATTTCTGAGACAGTTTATTGATAGAAAAAGACATCCATTTTCGATAAAATAATCTATAGTGCATATTTTTGGACATACAGACTGAAGAGGTGGGAGAGGCTTGAACAAAAAGAAAAAAAAGACGCATGTGCCATTCAGGCTGAATATGGTTTTTTTCGCGGTTTTTGTTTTATTTTCAATGCTGATTTTAAGGCTTGGCATTGTTCAAATTGTTTATGGTGAGGATTTCAAACGGGAAATAGAGCGAACGGAAGATGTGACCGTGAACAGTCCTGTTCCTAGAGGGAAGATGTATGACCGGAACATGAAGCCGATTGTTGATAATACGCCTAGTAAGGCAATAACGTTTACAAAGAGCCAGAGCACTGATACAAAGGAGATGCTGCTGGTAGCAGAACGACTGGCAAAATTAATATCAAAGGATTCCGAGGATGACTTAAAGAAAGTCAGGGAGCGGGATAAAAAGGATTACTGGATTTTAAGGAATGAAGAGCGTGCCCGAGAAAAAATCAAAGAAAAAGAATGGGCAGAGTATGATGAAAAGAAACTGGATGATAAAGCAATTTATAATCTCCAGCTCGATCGAATAACGGAAAAAGAGTTGAATGAACTAACGAAGGATGACCTGGAGATTCTCGCTATTTTACGTGAGATGATGAGCGGATACGCACTATCTCCGCAAATTGTCAAAAAGGATGTAACACCTGAGGAGTTCGCTATTGTCAGTGAGAATCTCGAAATGCTGCCAGGCGTTGACACAACAACGGACTGGGAGCGCCAATATAGCTATGATAAAACGCTGAAATCCATTTTAGGAAAAGTAAGTGACTCCGAGAAGGGTCTCCCGAAAGAAAAGCTCGAGTATTATCTGGCTCGCGGATACAGCAGGAATGATAGAGTGGGTCTAAGCTATATCGAGCAGCAATACGAGGATGTGCTGCACGGACAGAAAGCAAAGGTGAAAAACATCACCGACAAAGGCGGAAACGTTCTTGACACACAAGTGATTACGGACGGACAGCGAGGCAAGGACCTTGTGCTGACGATCGATATGGACCTTCAGCTTGCTGTTGAGAAAATCATTGAAGAAGAATTGGCGAATGCTAAGCAGCAGCCTAGAACAGGCCTTCTGGACAGGGCATTTGTTGTATTAATGGACCCTAATACAGGTGAGGTCTTAACGCTGGCTGGTAAGCAGATCGTTAAGGATGAAGATACAGGCAAAACAGTGATGCAGGATTTTGCTAGCGGAAATTTTACAACTTCCTATAATGTTGGATCCGCTGTTAAAGGAGCAACGATTTTAACAGGATTCAATACTGGGGCAATCAGTCCGGGTACACAGTTTTACGATACACCAATTAAAATTGCAGGCACGAATCCGAAAAAATCATGGAAAGCTGGCCTGGGTACACTTGATGACCGCAATGCCCTAAAGGTGTCATCGAACGTATACATGTTCAGGACTGCGATCAATATCGGCAAAGGGAACTATAAATATGATCAACCGCTGTATCTTGAGCCAGAGGCCTTTGATACGATGAGGAATTATTTCAGCCAATTTGGCCTTGGCACAAGGACAGGAATAGACCTGCCAAATGAAATGGTCGGTTTCAAGGGCGGAGATACGGGACCAGGTCTTTTGCTTGACTTTGCAATCGGCCAGTATGATACGTATACAAACCTGCAATTGGCACAATATGTTTCAACGATTGCCAATGGAGGAAATAGGCTTCAGCCAAGGATCGTCAAAGAAATCAGGGAGCCTGTTATGAAAAATAATGAAGTGGGTCCGGTGCTGAATGAATTCGAACCCGTCATCCTGAATAAGGTCGATGGCAAACCAGAATGGTTTGATAGAGTCCAGGAGGGTTTCAGAAGGGTTATGCAAGAACGTGGCGGTACAGCCTACGGAGCATTTTATACGGCCGATTACAAACCGGCCGGCAAAACGGGCACTGCGCAAGCTTATTATGATGGACCAAAAAGAAAGAATTATGATCAGCCACCCGAAGTAATGAACTTAAGTCTGGTTGCGTATGCTCCATTTGAAAATCCGGAAATCGCCATGGCTGTCATGGTACCATGGGCATATGAAGGAAATCAGGGGCATCATGCGAATAACGATATCGGACGCAGGGTCCTTGATACGTATTTCGAGTTGAAGAAGAAACGACTTGAAGGAAATATGAATCCTGAACAGCCAGTGCAGGAAATCGAAGAAAAAGAAGAAGGCACAGAGCTTTTAGAGGAAATCGAAGACGAAACAGAACAATAATGAATGATTTTAACTGTCTCTTTTGAGGCAGTTTTTTTTATTCATGCTGGGTATACTAACAGCAACCGGACAAGCCTTTGTAAATATAAATCGTCAGAATCACTTAAAAAATCACCCGAATTTACAAAACCTTTACATTCAGTTAAAACAACGTTAAAAGAAAAAAAGTATTCTTATTTATGTAGGACATAACATCCACATCTCTTAGGGGGAATTAAAGAATGAAGAGTCTTAAAAAAACGAGCCTGTTTTTAATGCTGGCAGCTTTAATGGTATTCACTGCTGCTTGTGGTGGTGGAGATAATGAAGGTGGAAACGGTGAAGAGCTAGAAGGCAGCGTGGTCATCGACGGTTCTGGGACAGTTTATCCATTTATGGCACGTATGGCTGAAAACTATATGGGCGAACAAGAAAATGTATCAGTTGAAGTAAGCCGCTCTGGAACATCAGCTGGCTTCAAGAAATTCCTGGCTGAAGATGGTACAGACTATAATAATGCTTCCCGTCAGATTAAGGATGAGGAAAAAGCAAAAGCAGAAGAGCTCGGCATCGAAGTACAAGAAATGAAAGTTGCTCTTGACGGAATTACGATCGTTATCAATAAAGACAATGATTGGGCTACAGAACTAACTGAACAAGAAGTTAAAGATATATTCCTGGCAAGCGCAGGAAAGAAAAAATGGTCTGATGTCCGTGCTGACTTCCCGGATGAAGAAATCAAGACCTATGGCCCAAATGAAAACCATGGAACATACGAGTTCATGTTTGAAACAATCCTTGAAGAACAGGATCTTCCAGAAGACATTAATCTTCAGCAAGACTACTCAACTCTAGTTGACCTTGTTTCTAAAGATAAGAATGCAATAGGTTTCTTTGGTTATGGTTATTATGAAAGCAATCAAGACAAGCTTTCTGCGGTAAAAGTGGATTTCGGCAATGGCCCTGTAGAGCCATCTCTGGACACAATCAAAGAAGATGGTGATTATGCTGCATTCACTCGTCCAGTGTTCACATATCTAAACGTGAATAATGGGAAAGAAAAGCCTCAAGTATTGGACTATGCTATTTACACAATGAACAATGCACAGGATGTTGCGAAAGAGACTGGCTTCGCACCATTATCTGACGAAGATGTAAAAGCTGCTCTTGATACATTAAATGGCTTGAAGAAGTAAACCAGGGCAATGAGGAGATGAGAGGTTTAACCTTCTCATCTTCTTGCGTGTGAATATGTTATTTTATTTACCCTTGGGTACTATAAGGAAAAGTTCTTCCTTGGATGAGAAGGATGAAAGGGGTTATTCGCGTGGCAAAAAGTGTTGTCCGAGATCACGGCCAAAAGTTGAATGTTCGTGAACTCATACAGGAAAAGAAAAGGACAAAGAGCATCACCAATACAACTGAAAAATTAATACCCAAAATATTATTTGGTATTGCAGCAATCTCAGTTTTTACGACAATTGGAATTGTACTTACATTATTGACCGAGACGATCGCATTTTTTAAGGATGTTCCTTTTATAGATTTCTTTACAGGCACTAAATTGAGGCCACTCGGTGAAAATGCTGTATTTGGCGTATTGCCTTTACTTACTGGTACACTCATATCCACTGTAATTGCGATGCTTGTAGCCATACCGGTTGGACTGATGACAGCGATTTTCCTGAGTGAGTATGCATCTGAGAAAACTCGCAGGTTTTTAAAGCCAATCCTTGAAATTTTGGCAGGTATTCCGACAATTGTTTATGGTTTCTTTGCTTTTACTTTTGTAACACCACTGCTAAGATCATTTATTCCTGGTCTTGAACCAACAAATATATTGAGCCCGGGTATCGTTATGGGTATCATGATCATTCCGATGGTTGCCTCTTTATCAGAGGATGCGATGAGTTCAGTGCCAAATGCGATGAGGGAAGGTGCATTGGCTCTCGGTGCCACTAAGCTTGAGGTAACGTGGAAAGTTGTCATCCCGGCAGCTATTTCAGGAATCATTGCCTCATTTGTGCTTGGAATTTCTAGGGCGATTGGCGAAACGATGATTGTTGCGATTGCCAGCGGCAGCTCAAAGAACTTCACCTTCGATGTTACACAATCGATGCAGACAATGACGGCTTATATTGTTGAAGTAACTGGCGGCGAGGCGGCTGCTGGTACAACTTTATACTACAGCCTTTATGCTGTTGCGATGACATTGTTTGTGTTCACACTGATCATGAACCTTGTAGCTCAGTATATCTCTCGCAAGTTCAGGGAGGAATATTAAGATGAAATATGTAGATTCAACTCAAGTCCAGAAAAAAATGGGTTCCAGGTTATTGGCAAACAACCTTGCAAAAGGACTATTCCTGCTGGCCACTCTTTTTGGCCTGATTGTTTTGGTTGTCTTAATTTACCGTGTTTTAAAAGATGGATTACCATGGATTAACATGGACTTCCTGATGAATAGACTATCGACTGACCCTGAAAGAGCCGGTATATGGGGAGCGATCACTGGAACACTCTGGTTGATGGTAGTGGTGGCTCCTGTAACAATGCTCCTTGGAATCGGAACAGCGATTTATCTTGAAGAATATGCAACAAAAGGCCGTATTTCTTCTTTCATTAAGACGAACATCTCTAATCTGGCAGGGGTTCCCTCCGTGGTTTTCGGTATTCTTGGTCTAACTGTGTTTGCAAGGGCCCTGGATTTAGGATCAGTCGTATTGGCCGGCGGCTTGACGATGGCATTGCTCGTGCTGCCAGTCGTTGTGGTGGCAAGCCAGGAAGCGATTCGGGCTGTACCACAATTCCTCCGGGAAGCATCTTATGGCATGGGCGCTACTAAATGGCAGACAATTAAGAACGTTGTGTTGCCAGCTGCACTCCCTGGGATTCTTACTGGTGTTATTCTTGCCCTGTCACGTGCTATTGGGGAAACTGCACCACTTGTCGTTATAGGCATTCCTGCACTGTTAATTCCTATTCCAGACGGAATCTTTGATAAATTCACGATATTGCCAGTTCAAATTTATTACTGGACAATTGACTCTGCACTAGTTGCTGAGTATGCTAACCTGGCAGCTGCAACAATTGTCATTCTGTTGCTCGTTTTGTTTGTGATGAACTCAATTGCCATTTTAATCCGTAATAAATTCCAAAAGAGATATTAGTCTGGGAGGTTTTAACTTATGTCATTAGTAACAGATAAGGCGAAGACGACTGTAAATACAAACATGGTGAAAGAAGATGCTCAAAAGGTTGTATATGAAACAAAGGATCTTAACTTGTGGTATGGTGAAGGTCACGCGTTGAAAAACATTAACCTGGCGATAAATGAGAATGAAGTAACAGCTATCATCGGACCATCGGGCTGTGGTAAATCGACCTACATCAAAACATTGAACAGAATGGTTGAGTTGGTCCCTACGGTTAAGATTTCCGGAGAGATTTTATACAGAGGCCGAAATATCCTTGAAAAGTCCTATCAGGTTGAGGATTTGAGAACAAGTGTCGGTATGGTGTTCCAAAAACCAAATCCGTTCCCTAAATCCATTTATGACAATATCGCTTACGGACCTAAGATCCATGGAATCCGTGATAAGAAAATCCTTGATGAAATTGTGGAAAAGAGCTTAAGAGGCGCTGCCATCTGGGATGATGTAAAAGATCGTTTGAACCAGAATGCCTACGGCTTGTCTGGCGGACAGCAGCAGCGTATCTGTATCGCGCGTGCCCTGGCCATTGAACCGGATGTCATTCTGATGGATGAACCTACATCTGCACTTGACCCGATTTCCACCTTGAAGGTCGAGGAGCTGGTACAGGAATTGAAGAAAGACTATAGTATCATAATCGTTACACATAACATGCAGCAGGCTGCCCGTATTTCTGACAAGACTGCATTCTTCCTGAATGGGGAAGTCATTGAATTTGCCGAAACGGATAAGATCTTTTCTAATCCATCAGACAAGAGGACTGAAGATTATATCACTGGACGATTCGGTTGATTTTTTATCTTGAAATTTCATTGGAAGGATGAGGATGCATGGTAGTTAGAGGGAAGTTTGAAGAAGATCTGAAGACATTGCATGAAAAATTGCTGGAGCTCGGAAACTTTGCGGTCACCGCACTTAACCAGTCGCTCGAAGCTCTGGAAAATAAGGATATTGAACTGGCTTTGAAAATTCTTGAAGATGATGCGGAAGCTAATATACTGGAAGAAGAAATCAATGATTTTGCGATTTTATTGATTGCTAAACAGCAGCCAGTTGCTGTAGATTTAAGACGTTTGATTGTTGCAATCAAAATTGCGACTGATATCGAGAGAATGGCGGACTTTGCTGTCAATATCGCCAAGTCAACAATCAGGATTGGTAAAGAACCGCTTGTTAAGCCAATTGAGCACATCAAACAGATGCATCAGTTATCTGTTGAAATGCTGAAACTATCTCTGGAGGCCTATAACGAAGAGGATCTAGGAAAAGCAAGACAGGTTGCCCAGATGGACGATCAGGTAGATGACCTGTACGGACAGACGATCAAGGAACTGTTAAGCCTTGCGCAATCGAAGCCAGAGCAGTTGGCCCAAATCACTCAGTTGTCATTTATTAGCCGTTATCTTGAACGTGCAGCTGACCACGTGACAAATATCGCTGAAAACGTCTTTTACCTCGTAAAAGGGAAGAGATATGATCTTAATCAATAAGAATGAAGGAGCAGGGGATCCCTGCTCTTTTTTTAATACAAAAACAAAGACCCTCCGAAAAGAGGGCCTTCATTCATTATCTGTTCTTTGTGATGATTTTCGCGATTTGGTGATAATCCAGGCCAGTAGTCAATTCATATTTTCCGATTTGTACCTTTGTGTGGTAACCCTGGTCAATCAGGAATCGCTCGAATTTTGTTTCGTCGTCGATGATCCCCTGGCTTTCCAGCATCGTCGCGACATCACCTGGTGACATACCGCCGGCGATTACGAGGGTGAACTTCTTTTCTTCCTTTACTTCTTCTGCTTTTTCAGCAGGTGCTTCTTCTTTCGGTTTTTCTTCTTTTACAACTTCTGCTTTTTTCTCGTTAAGCTTGGCGAATTCGTCGCTGCTCAACACCTTATAGCCTTTTTCTTCAAGAATCTTCTTGGCGTCTGTAACGCCAACTTTCTTCTCCGGCTCTTTCTCGGCGATCACGCTGCTGCCCGCCCAGAGAAAAATCGCTGCAAAAATAAGTCCTAATGCGAATGCTTGAGCTGTTCGTTTATTCATACGATCTGTCCTTTATCAACGAATTCATTAATGATTTCCTGGACTTCCTGGTTGGTGAGAGATGATTGCTTTGCAATTTGGTTTATATCCATCCCTTGCTGGGCAAGTGACCAGACTTGGTTTTTAATGATTTCGTGTATTTGCTTTTTGCCAGTATGAAATGAGGATTGCTTTTCCAGAGTTGTATCACTGACAAGCAATTCTTCCTCCAATACTTTAAGCTTTTTCTTAATTTGGTATAGATCCTGGATTTGTTGGATTGTCAGCTGGTCGATTTCTTCTCGCAATTCTTTGTAAGGATCCTTTAAAAAGAAAGAAAGGACGAAAAGAAGCACGGCCAGGACAATAAGACTGGTGATTATATAGCCCATCTGTTATTCCTCCCGAGCTGTTATTAGAACACATAGAATTAGTTTACCATTCAAGTATGGATAATTCGATTGATATTTTTTTCCTGAAAAAAAATGATAGTTTTGTCTTATTATGATTTCCAATCGTTGTAAAGGCTGTCGAATCCCCTCCATATTTGTAATCCTAAAAGACTATTGAAAAATAATTGAAGAGTTCGGCGCAGAGTACCCAGCAAGCTGCAAATTGCGACAATTTGCGTTCATTGTGGCTGGGTAAGGAACATGCTAACATGAATTTAACGAATATATTTCCATTTCTATTCATATAATGGTTCATTTGGGGGTGCATCGTGACAGAGAGACAACATAAATTATACAAGCTTCAGGACCAGTTGGTTGCGAAAAGCCTTTCGCCTGGAAAGCTGTTGGTTTACTGGCAGCTGCAAGAAGAGAAAGTCAGGTTCATTGCCGATTACTTTTATATACCGGAAGACAAGATCATCAAGAGCCTGCGCTTATATGAACACAATTCCAGAAGGGTCCTCCAGGAAATCATTTTTCGTCCTGGTGTATCAAGTTGGATGTTCAAGGGAATCAAGCCACACGGTAATTATTATGTTGAGCTGGGAGTTAAACGCAGTCCGGATACGTTTTTGCCATTATTAAAATCAAATTTGATTATTCAGGATACCAGCATACACTTAACAACAGTCCAGCCAACCAAACCTGGATGGGTTGGTAAGGTGAGCACTTACACCTATTATGAGAATCTGGAAGGGAGCATCCACAAGTGAAAGGCATCGAGAATAAAAATAAAACTATTTTGATGCTTTCATGGGAATATCCACCTCATATAATAGGCGGGCTTGCCAGACATGTACACGCACTGTCAGAAGAGCTTTCCAAACGAAATCAGCAAGTACATGTTTTAACAAGTAAACCGAATGATAGCACAGACTATGAAAAACAAGGCAATGTTCATATTCACCGCGTTAATCCAATCAATGAACAAGACCCAGATTTCCTCTCCTGGATGGCCGGGTTGAATGTTGCCATCATCGAAGAGACATTAAAAATCGCAAACCATATTGAATTCGATATTGTTCACACCCATGACTGGATGACTGGAGCTGCAGCAGCTTTTCTGAGCAAAAAATTGGAGATCCCACTGATTGCAACAGTACATGGTACGGAATTTGGACGAAATAAAGGAGTTTTTTCGGATCTCCAACAATTTATTTCCAAGAAAGAGGACGAGCTTTGCCATGATGCAGATGAAATCATCGTATGCAGTGATTTTATGGAAGCGGAGGTCATCTCTTTATTTAAGGTCCCCGCTGAAAAAGTTACTGTCATACCGAATGGAGCAGTGTCAGGCCAAGTGGGGAAGCCGGTTTTCGATATAGAGGAATTATATCCATTTTTAAAAGGAAAGAAAGTGATTTTCTCCCTAGGAAGAATCGTGAAAGAAAAAGGGTTCCAGACCTTGATTGCTGCTGCAGACCTGTTGAGGCATAAGCATGGGGACTTATGTTTTGTGATTGCTGGTAATGGCCCGCTATTAGACTGGTACAGGGAAAAGGTTAGGGAAATGGAACTTGATGGATTTGTCCATTTTATCGGTTTCATCAAGGAAGATATTCGGACAAGCATGATGAAGAGGGCTGATCTCGCTGTTTTTGCCAGCAGCTATGAACCATTTGGACTTGCTGCTGCTGAGACGCTTGCTGCAGGTGTGCCGACCGTCGTGGCGAAAACCGGAGGAATGCAAACCTTGATCGAGGATTATCAAACTGGATTCTATATGCAGCCAGAGGATGAAAGAAGTCTTGTCCACATTATAGAATGGATCCATGAAAATGAAGCTTTGACTAAAGAAATCGGGAGAAATGCTATGGAATCAATCAAGGAGAAGTTCAGCTGGGAACAAAATGCAAAGGCTACAGATTCACTGTATATAAGAGCGTTATCAAAGATTTGCCATAAGGAGGGTATTAGATGAAGGTGAATGCTTATCTCCAGATCGAAAATGAAGAGAACTACGAACGGAGCAGGAAACCACTGATCTTTAGTCCAGGCATATGGGTGAATGGCAAAGTATATTGGCTTGGGAATATGACAGAGAAACTTCTGCCACAAGAAGACCTATCGATACGAATCAAACAGGCAAATGTCCATTCAAAAGTTGATTTTTTCGACCTATATGTGACCAACCATTCGAAAGTTGACAAAGAAGCGAGGCTAATTTTGATGCAGCGCCATGCTGAAAGTGCCACCGAACAATTCAGCTTTGTCTCACCAAATGAAAATGTGATCTTTCATTTTGCGGATAAAAGAGTTTACCTTGTAAACGGATTGAATGGCAATGGAAAGATGAAGCAGTGTACAGTCCAGCCAATATGGAATATAAGCACTGAACGGCTTTGGAATTGCCGGAAATCGGGGAAGCTTAATTATCAGCCAATGGCAAAAGGGTCTGCAGCCAGCCTATTCTCACTTGATCTGAAAATGAACCCTCGTGAAACACAAAAAAGCAGCTGCTGGATGATTGAAGGAAATGAAAAAAATACAGTGGTAAGTCTCAATACAATGCTTTTAAAAAACACACTAGCAATTCCCGACAAAAAGTGATATTATAGAAAAGTCGTATGCACGAACCTAGCTTGAATAGTTTGGAGGGAAATTACATGCGTGTAAATATTACATTAGCTTGCACAGAATGCGGAGAGCGCAACTATATTTCTAAAAAAAATAAGCGTAACAACCCAGATCGTCTTGAGCTTAAGAAATACTGCTCTAGAGATAAGCGCGCAACAGTACATCGCGAAACAAAATAAGCAGCGGGATTTTTCCCAGCTGCTTTTTTGTTTGCCTAAAATCATATAAATCATTTCTCCGATGCTGCCAGGAATGGTATGGTTAATATATAAGGGATCAATACATATATGAGCCGATAACGTTTGGGGGGAAACATGAATGGATGCAAAAAAAGACCTGAGAAAAAGCATAAAAGCAAAATTATCAGAGTTGAGCCTGCCGCAATATGAAGACTTGAGCTATAAGGTTGCTCAGCAGCTATTTGATACTGAGGAATGGATTGATGCTTCAACAATCGCGGTAACTGTTTCGAAAGCTCCGGAAGTCGATACTTTCCAAATCATCAGGAAGGGCTGGGAACAAGGGAAAAGGATTGTTGTCCCAAAATGCGAACCAAAGTCACGTCAATTGAACTTCAGAACATTGAAGAGATTTTCTGAACTCGAATCAGTCTATTATGGCTTATTGGAGCCGATTGTTTCCGAAACGGAGTCAGTAAGCCCTGATGAAATAGACTTAGTGGTTGTGCCAGGACTAGCTTTTTCAAGAGACGGTTATAGGCTCGGGTTTGGGGGAGGATACTATGACCGATTTCTGGCAAACTATCAGGGAAATACGGTTTCCCTGGCGTTTAAAGACCAGGTTGTTCCTGAAGTTCCCGTTGAAAGCCATGATATACCGGTACGAAAAATAGTAAGCAGTGAAGGAGTCATCATCATTGGGGATTGACCAGCTCTTGGTAATTGGGTTTATTGCCATATTCTCGACAGCTTCAGGGTTTCTTAAATTATTGAAACCATCGGGAGCAATTGCTGCTTTTTTAACCGGTTTCCTGGTATGGGCAGGGTTCGGTTTGAAGGGACTTATCTTAATGGGAGTTTTCTTCCTTACCTCCAGCCTCCTTTCCAGGTATAAAAGTAAAGTGAAGGAACAGCTGGGAGAAATACACGAAAAAGGCTCGGCAAGGGATTGGGCCCAGGTAGCTGCAAATGGAGGGACCGCAGCGTTTGCAGGCCTGGCCAATTTCATTGCACCTGATTCGGTTTGGCTCCTAATACTTGCCATCTCCCTAGCCAGTGCCAATGCAGATACATGGGCATCAGAACTCGGTGTATTAAGCAAACAGCAGCCAATATCGATCAAATCTTTTAGAAGGGTGCCACGAGGAACTTCAGGTGCAATCTCTGGTTTTGGTACGGCAGCATCAGCAGCAGGTTCCTTGTTGATAGCTTTAACTGCTTTTTTACTTTTCGGCGGGGGCCCTGGTTGGGTTTTATTCGTGTTTATATTCGGGTTGGCAGGGTCGTTGGTAGACACATTGCTAGGTGCCTATATTCAAGCTGAATTCAAATGCGTTCGCTGCAATGTTCTTACTGAAAAACTGACCCATTGTTCGATGCCAACCAAGAAGGTTTCAGGTTTTAGCAGAATGAACAACGACGCTGTAAATTTTATCTCATGTTTTACAGTGGCTATAATGGGAATGTCATTATATAGCATGCTCTAAAAGCAGCCGAATTGAATTGTAACAAAATGTTTATAATGATAACGTTTGCTTAGAAGAAAAGCCATGTATTCAGCTGAGAAGAAAAAGTACAATCTAATTAACAAATAATTTTACAAGGTGGGACCCTAGATGAAAAATCACGTAAATCGTGTTGTCCTGGTTGGAACAGGCTTCGTTGGATCAAGTTATGCATTTGCAATGGTCAATCAGGGAGTAACTGAAGAGCTAGTGCTAGTTGACCTTAACAAGGAAAAGTCTGAAGGGGACGCGATGGATTTAAACCATGGTATGGCATTCGCTCCCTCCCAGACGAAAATATGGTTTGGCTCATATGCTGATTGCAAGGATGCAGACTTGGTAGTTCTTTGTGCAGGTGCCAATCAAAAACCAGGAGAAACAAGGCTTGATCTTGTGGAAAAAAACTCAAGGATTTTTAAGAGCATTGTTGATGAGATCATGGCAAGTGGTTTTGATGGGATTTTCCTTGTGGCAACAAACCCTGTTGATATCCTTACATATGCTGTATGGAAATACTCCGGCCTGCCAAAGGAACGAGTCATCGGTTCTGGGACGATTCTGGATACAGCAAGATTCCGATTCTTGCTCGGAGACTATTTTAAAGTGGATACCCGGAATGTCCATGCCTATATCATAGGAGAACATGGGGATACGGAATTGCCTGTATGGAGTCATGCTGATATAGGCGGAAAGCCAATCGCAAAAATGATGAAAGATCAGGAGCATTTTAAACATGATGATCTTGAGGAAATTTTCACAAATGTTCGTGATGCTGCCTATCATATCATCCAGCGTAAAGGCGCTACCTATTATGGGATTGCCATGGGTCTTGTCCGCTTGACCAAGGCGATACTACAGGATGAAAACTCGATTTTGACCGTTTCGGCACAACTGGACGGCGAATATGGCCATGAAGATATCTACATCGGAGTGCCAGCTATCGTTAACCGCAGCGGAATCAGGGAAATCGTTGAACTCTCCCTGGATGAAGATGAACAACAGAAGTTTGACCATTCTGTGGGTGTATTGAGGAAAGTGATGGACTCGATCATATAATGAAAGATGGATGGGCTGCAGATCAATGCTGCCCATTTTTCTAGCTTTTAAAAAAGTATAAACTTCGTGCACATAAATTATTGTCCAGCTCCAGCGCCTAACCAGTTTTCATCTTTGCTAGTGCTTCTTCGAGTATCTTGCGAGAAGCGTTAGCTTTGAGCAGCTCGAGTCGCTTCGGTCCGCCCAATGAAGTCAAAAAGCGACTTCACCGGTCGGCCCTCAAGCGCTTGTCGGGGCTGATCAAGGCGCGTGCGCTTTTCTGATGTAACCGCTTTCTTCTATTATATATGCATCTTTTTTCAGTAATTCTTAAAAGATGAGTGGATAAAAAGTTGGGTTAATTACCAAAATAGTAAGGGAGGGATTTATATGGCTAGGAAAATGGTCTCGATCTTTATGCTTGGATTGGCTGGATATTTTGTTTTTGAGAATAGGTACAGGCTTATGAATATGCTTCTAGGCAACAGGTTCTTACGCCGGGTGGCTGTGGGATCAATCATGGGAATGCCTGGTATCAGAAGCAAAATGATGGATTCATTATTCTCAGGACCTTCAGAGTTTCAGTAAAAGACCTTGTGAGGTCTTTTTCTGTTTCAAAGCGTTCATGATATCTTGATGACGGACCTTTAGTTTATAATGATTTTATAGAGGAAAAACAATATACATATTAACGGCAGGGACCGGAGCAGGAAAGTAGGGGAGAAGTTGGCTTTTTTGGAAGAGTATTTGTTTTGGAAGGTCGCGGAATTCCTGATTGTGAAAAAGGAGTATCGTATCCTCCAGCTATCGCAGGACCATGGGGAGCTATGGCTGGAAAAGACAGAAAACAAGCATTCGCAGGTTGTTCGCCTGCTGAAATATAATCTTGATTGGAGCAACTGGCTACACCGCGATATCAGAATGACTTCGGAGAATGGGGACAGAATCCGCAGGAAACTAGCTAAAGGAGACTTGAAGATTCTTAATCTATACTTTAGCGCTTATCCTCCTGTGGACGATTATGAGTTCAGGATCGAAGAACCGGCTCTCTCGGAGAATGGCAAGGTGACGGTTGAATCCATACTAGTGGAAAGAGCAAATGCGTCTGAAGCATTAAGTAAAATAGAAAAAAGGTTCGATGATGAAATAGAGGTTGAACTGGCAGAGGAATTTTCAATTGATGATATAGAGTCCATCAAGAAAAATGCCCTGTCCAAAGCGGTAGGCCGTGCTAAAGAGGAGCAATCCATATTTAATTATGGGAAGCCTTTTTTCACCTATATATTCATAGCAATCCAGGTATTAATGTTCCTTGTTCTTGAGGCAGCTGGAGGCAGCACGGATACATCGACATTGATTAAATTCGGTGCCAAATTCAACCCGCTCATCCTAGAGGGAGAATGGTGGCGCTTCTTTACACCAATTATCATCCATATAGGGCTGCTCCACTTGTTTATGAACACCCTGGCTTTATATTACTTGGGTACGATGGTTGAACGGCTATACGGAAACATGAGGTTTTTATTTATATATATCATTTCTGGATTCAGCGGGGTGCTGGCCAGTTTCATTTTCAGTCCTAATCTTTCGGCCGGGGCGAGCGGCGCGATCTTTGGCTGCTTTGGCGCATTGCTCTACTTTGGTGTTGCGAAGCCGAGGCTATTTTGGAGGACATTGGGGCTGAATATCCTTGTAGTGCTTGGCATCAACCTTGCCTTCGGTTTCACGATTCCTGGAATCGATAATGCCGGACATATAGGAGGACTTGTTGGCGGATTCGTCTCAGCAGGCATTTTCCACCTTCCAAAAAAGAAACGTCCACTGCTGCAAACTGCCTTTCTTCTCGCTGCGGTTGCAGCAATAGTTTTATCATTGCAATATGGTTTTAGCGGAAAAGCAAACTTAGTGGATGAAAGTTCGATCTTGGTGCTTGCCCAACAGCATATTAAAGAGGAAGAGTATGAGCGGGCTAATGAGCTGCTGTCAGACTATGGACGGTCGGAGACACTTTCGGCCGAATCATTATTTATGCTTTCCTACACTGAAATAAAGCTGGGCAGGCTTGAGGATGCTAAAAGCAATCTTCTTAAGGTAGTTGAATTGGCTCCGGATTTCCACGAAGCTTATTATAATCTCGCTTTGATTTACTTAGATGAAAAAAGCCTGGAGGAAGCCCGGACCTACGCAGAAAAGGCAGTAGAGTTAAAACCTGGGCAGGAAAGCTACCGCCAAACACTTGAACAGATCAATCACTACCTTGAAGAAGCTGCTTGAGCACGATGCTCTCGCCTGCATCAGTTTGTGTCACAACCAGCAGATGGCTTTTATCTTTTGAAACCAGGATCAAAGGCATGGTACTGTCAATCGGGTCAACGACAGTGCCATCGCTTTTTTTTATGCCCAGGTAATAATTTTTATATAACCCCTCCCAAAGCTTTCCGATTATATTGGCAGTCTCCTTTTGAGTAAATCCCCTCAGTGGCTGGTCTTCAAACTGTCTGATTGTATCGAGTGGGACCACAATATAATCGCCCGCCCTAAACCCATAATTTTTTTCAGCCGTTTGCAGGCTTTTATTCAGTCTGTTCCTTACACTCTGATCCAGTACCTTTTTCCATTCTTTCTCCTGGTTGCTTTTGGCGACCGAAAAGGACTGTAGTGGGCTGAATGGTGAATCAATCACATACAGCAAGTCATCAGACATCCTTTGCACGCTTGTGATTCTGTCCCCGTCCCCATGAAGTTCTGAATAATGAAAAGTGATGGCGTCATATTTTGCACTTTCCCCGCTTGAAACGTAGTCCTGCTGCTCTAAAGCTGCAGTCTCCTGATCCCATTTGGCCAACTTACCTTTCAAGAGACCGTTAACAAACAAGAGACCCATATCCTGTCTCAAGTATGCCTCCTGCTCTAAAGTTGACTGTACCTTCCAATCAACTAAATGTTTATTATTCTCTTTATCTTTTTCTAAGTTTAAAGATGTGCTTGCACTTTTGTACTTTACTGCCTCATTCAAGGGAAAAAAAGTGATGGTCTCTTCCGTACTGTTTATATTCTGAAGCTGGATCATTAGAGCTGAGACTGCTATAGCCAGTACACTAATCCCCAAAAATAAATACTTTTTCATTAGCTCACCCTTTTCAAATTATCAGGAGTCGGTATAACCACTATATGATACTTGTCCGGAACACATGCAATTAAGTATGATTTTCCCTTAATTTGTCTAAGATGGTGAAAGAAGTGGGCAGGAAAATATTGGACTGCATGATTTGTAAGGCGGATTCCTGCTTTTGTATGCATTCATTTCAATTTCATCCTGCTCCCAAAAGAATGATATAGAAATGGAAAAAGTTTGCAATAGAGCTGTTATGAAAGGTGTTTGAATAGATATGGCAGAAAAACCGAAGCATCCCGTACACGAAAGCCTAAAGAAAAATATTGAATTTTTAAGAGAAGAACTCGGAATTGGCAAGAGCTTTGATGTCATCCAGCTGGATGTAGAGTACGCTGGCAGAGAAATGGCGTTGTTTCTGGTGGATGGATTTGTAAAGGATGATATCCTGCTCTATATCATGCAATTGCTTGCTAAGCTCGAGGAAGGAGCACTGGACGTTGAAACCCTCAAAAAGCTGGTTAAGACGTACATACCTTATGTAGAGGTAGAAACGACTAATGATCTTGATAAAGTTGCGGATATGGTACTCGCTGGTCCAACTGCGCTGGCTGTGGATGGCGTGGCAGAAATCATCCTGATCGACGCAAGAACATATCCTGTCAGGGGACCGCAGGAACCTGATACCGAAAGGGTTGTCAGAGGTTCGAGAGATGGTTTTGTGGAGACATTGGTTTTCAATACCGCCCTTACTAGGAGGAGAATTCGCGACCGCACCTTGAGAATGGAGTACATGCAGGTTGGCAGGAGATCCCAAACGGATATCGTAGTCTGTTACATAGAAGATATTGCTGATTCCGATATGGTCAAGAAAGTAAAGGACTCTATCAGTAAAATTGATACCGATGGATTGCCGATGGGGGAGAAGACGATCGAGGAATTCATTTCTGGCCAGCACTGGAATCCATTTCCGACCGTACGATATACAGAGCGGCCGGATACGGCTGCAACGCATCTGTATGAAGGACATGTCTGCATCATCGTTGATGGCTCACCCAGTGTCCTGATTACTCCGACGACCTTTTGGCACCATTTGCAGCATGCCGAGGAGTACCGCAATAAACCGCTTGTGGGAGCTTACCTGCGAATGGTAAGGTTCCTGGCTGTGTGGGCGTCCTTGTTCTTGCTGCCACTATGGTATTTGTTCGCAGTCAAACCGGAATTGCTGCCAGAGAAGATGGCCTTCGTTGGCCCTAATGATCCAGGACAGACTCCTTTATTTCTACAGTTTTTCCTGATTGAAATTGGAATCGATGTACTCAGGATGGCCGCGATCCATACACCGACCTCCCTGGCAACGGCGCTTGGACTTGTCGCGGCCCTTATGATTGGACAAGTGGCGGTCGAGGTAGGACTTCTTACGAATGAAGTCATTCTTTATCTTGCGATTGCGGCAATCGGAACCTTTGCTACGCCAAGCTATGAAATGAGCCTTGCCAACCGGCTTGTGAGGATATTCCTGTTAGTGTTGACTGCAGCATTCCAACTTTACGGATTCCTGATTGGTGTCGTGCTGTTCATCATCCTGCTCGCAAGAATGAAATCCTTCGGTGTACCATACCTATGGCCATTCATTCCATTTAACCCAAGGGCGTTCCGAGACGTACTCGTCCGGTCACCCATCCCATTAAAAAACAGGCGGCCGAGAATACTCAAACCACAGGATCCAGATCGGTAGGATGCACCTAATAGTATTCCCGTTATTCATCTGAACACCTGACATCATTGTCAGGTGTTTTTTATATCGACAAGATATACATATAGACGAGAAACGTACCCTTATGAGGGGTTAACAGATTCCATAAAGGTACATTTAGAAGAAAAACGTATCTTTTTCCGGTTCAATTCCTGTAGGAGCACAATGAGCAAATGTATAGCATTCAAAGATCATCTCAACTCCTATTTATTTTAAAAACAGATGAAACGCTTTCGTAATTGTCATAAAATCTTCTCCTGCATACTTGAGGAGGCATAGAGTATCCTTTATACTAAAGTAATGTAAGCATGTTCTTATTTTCACAAACATTGAGGGGATTACGTTGAAGACGATTTATGACATCCAGCAGTTCCTGAAAAAATTCGGGACAATTATTTACATAGGTGACAGGGTGGCGGACTTAGAGCTGATGGCCGCTGAACTTAAGGAACTTTATAATTCCCAATTGATTGAGACAAAAGATTACCAGTCTGCGATTTTGCTTTTGAGACAAGAAATCCGGCTGGAAACAGAAAAAAAACGCAAATGAGAAAAGGTGACAGATAATGGCTGAAAAATGGCTTGTAGGTGTAGATTTAGGTGGAACAACAACCAAACTTGCGTTCATAAGCATGTATGGTGAAATCCTTCATAAGTGGGAGATTCCAACAGATGTTTCAAACGAAGGGAAAAATATAACAGTCAATATCGCTAAGGCTATTGACGCAAAACTTGAGGAGTTAGGCCATTCAAAAAGTGAAATCATCGGGATCGGCATGGGCGCTCCTGGTCCAGTTGACCTTGCGACCGGCGTGATTTTTGAAGCAGTGAACCTTGGATGGAGAGAGCCTTATCCTTTGAAAGACTTGCTTGAAGTCGAAACCTCGCTTCCAGCTGTTATCGATAATGATGCTAACTGTGCCGCACTGGGTGAGATGTGGAAGGGTGCTGGAAATGGTGCCAAAGATCTTGTTTGTGTCACCCTGGGAACAGGTGTAGGCGGAGGTGTCATCACAAATGGGGATATCGTTCACGGAGTGAGTGGTGCTGCAGGAGAGATTGGCCATATCACTTCATTGGCTGAAGGCGGAGCGCCGTGTAACTGCGGCAAAACTGGCTGCCTGGAAACCATAGCATCTGCAACCGGAATTGTCAGGATTGCTACTGAAGCCTTGAACAAGGAAGCTTCAACCGGAGAACTGGCCGCAGTTTATAAGGAAACAGGCTTTGTAACGGCTAAAGATGTTTTCGATTCTGCAAAAAGAAACGATCAATTGGCGTTGAAAGTCATTGATTCAGTGGCTTTGCATTTAGGAATTGCACTTGCGAATATCGCCAATACTCTAAATCCGGAAAAGATCGTCCTAGGCGGCGGAGTTTCCAAAGCTGGGGATGTCCTACTTAATCCGATAAAAGAACAGTTTTTGCGCAATTCATTTCCTCGTGTAGCTCAATCAACCGAAATCAGTATCGCCACATTGGGAAATGATGCTGGTGTGATTGGGGCTGCATGGCTGGTCAAGAACAAAATTGGCCAAGAATAACTAGCTGCAGGGAGTTTTCAGTGAGAAAACTCCCTGTTTTTTATGAGGAAAAAGTTTCAATTTTCAGAATTTGGACATTCCTGAAACCTTTTAAGGTTTAATTCGTCTAAAGTAGTGGAAAATCACAATAATTGGTCTATCCTTTTTTACTTTGATTTTGTTTGCTTTTTAGAAAAAAAAGTATTAAGATTATCTTTGATTCTCGAACGAGTGGAAAAAATAACCTAAAAATTCCCACATCTGTTATTTTTGACAGGGAGGTAACAAGCAAAATGAAGAAAAATACATGGACTAAAGCATCCATTGTTGCTATTGCGACGATCCTGCTTTGGCTAAAGACTTATATTGCCTATAAAACTAGCTTTGATATAAAGATTGAAAACTGGAGACAGGAACTCATTTTGCTAATAAATCCCCTAAGTTTCCTGATGATCATCCTGGGGATCAGCATGTTCATGAAGGAGAAGGCCCAGAAACGCTACATTTTAATAACAAGTTTCATAGTTTCAGCTATCTTGTTCGCTAATGTAGTGTTCTACCGTTTCTTTAATGACTTCCTGACGATACCTGTGCTTTTCCAGACGAGTAATATGAGTGATTTGGGCAGCAGTGTCACCGAATTAATCAACATCAGCGATCTGTTTTATTTTGCAGACTTGCTTGTACTGGCACTTCTTTTAAAATTCAAACCAAATGTAATAGAATTTCGTGAATATACAAAAGTGGACCGCAGATCTTTCTTTCTTGTCGCGATTGCGATTGCTTTCTTTAACCTGGGAATGGCGGAAACTGAGCGGCCTCAGCTGTTGACAAGAACATTCGATAGAGAAATGCTTGTTAAAAATATCGGAACGTACAATTACCACCTATATGATGCTTACTTACAATCTAAGTCTTCCGCACAGAGAGCAATGGCTGATGGCAGCGAGCTTGCAGACATCGACAACTATGTGCGTGCAAACTATTTACCGCCTAACGATGAGATGTTTGGTATTGCAAAAGGGAAAAATGTCATTTTGATATCGATGGAATCCACCCAGAACTTTGTCATAAACCAAACTGTGAATGGACAGGAAATTACGCCATTCCTGAACGATTTCATCAAAGAGAGTTATTACTTCAATAATTTCTATCATCAGACTGGCCAGGGAAAAACTTCTGATTCTGAATTCCTGGTTGAAAATTCACTGTATCCACTAAGCCGAGGCGCTGTTTTCTTTACCCACTCTGGTAATGAATATACAGCGACACCTGAAATCTTGAACGAAAATGGCTATTTCACTGCTTCTCTGCATGCGAATAATAAGAGCTTCTGGAACCGGGATATCATGTATCAATCACTGGGCTATGAGCGATTTTACTCCTTGCCGGATTATGATGTAGAAAAAGAAAATTCAGTAGGCTGGGGCATGAAAGATATTGAGTTCTTCCAGCAGTCAGTTGACCATTTGAAGGCTATGCCAAAGCCATTCTATTCGAAGTTCATTACATTGACGAACCATTTCCCATTCGAACTGAATGAGGAAGATCGCTTTATCGAGCCTTATACGTCAAATGATAAGACAGTCAATAATTATTTCCCAACTGTACGTTACCAGGATGAGGCTCTAAAGCTATTCATCCAAAAATTGAAAGATGAAGGTCTTTACGAAGACTCAATCATCATTTTATACGGTGACCATTATGGGATCTCAGAGAATCATAATAAGGCGATGAGTGAATACCTTGGCAAGGATATCACACCTTTTGAAAGCACTCAGCTTCAGCAAGTGCCGTTAATCGTCCATATTCCTGGGCAAGAAGGCAAGATAATGCCTACCGTTGGCGGACAGATTGACTTGAAGCCGACCATCCTTCACCTGTTAGGAATCGATTCAAAAAATAACATCGATTTTGGTTCCGACCTATTCTCGAAGGACCGAAATGATTTCGCTGTTCTGCGTGATGGCAGCTTCATCACAAAGGATTATGTATTCACAAGAGAAACTTGCTATGATAAGGCAACTGGTGAACCGACCGAAAAAACAGCTTGTGAACCTTACTCTGATCAAGCAAAGAACGAGCTCGAGTACTCCGATAAAATCATTTACGGTGACTTACTGAGATTTTATGAAGATGAAGACAAAGAAAATGGTTCTTCAAAATCAAATGAGTGATATAGAAAAACCTGTGCCTTAATATGATTAGTGGTCATGACCCCGTCAAGTAGACAAGACAAAAAAGCTACGCAGCTAACGCGTGTCGATACTCAATCGGCGCGCGTTTCTTTAATTTCTTTTGAGTCCGTTTGTAATTGTAATGATAGATGAATTCTTCGATTGCTTGCCGTATTTCCTCTTCTGATTTACACTGTGCTATATACAACTTTTCGGATTTGAGATGTGAGAAGAATGATTCTACGCATGCGTTATCAAGGCAGTTTCCTTTGCGAGAGTGGCTGCCCTTGACGCCGAATGTCTCTAACCTATTGTTGTATGTCTTGGACGTATACTGGAAGCCTTGATCCGAATGGAGAACGGCTCCAGCTACGTCCTTTTTATTTGTCCATTCATCAACAGTTTTTAATACGAGTTCTAAATCATTTCGTTTGGATATTTGCCATGCCACGATTTCATTGTTGAATAGATCTTGAATGACCGACAGGTAATAAAACTCTTTGCCGTCAGAAACATATGTGATATCTGTTGCCATTTTCTGATTTGGACCCACCGCTTTGAAATTTCTCTTTAGGCGATTTGGACATATAACTGAAGGTGTATGGCCATGGCGTTTCCTTTTCTTCCGGATCACCGACTGTATGCCCATCTCCTTCATCAACCTGTACACTTTTTTATGGTTGATCAAAAAGTCACTTTCCTTTAACCAATCTGTTATTCGAGGACGCCCGAACTCTGGATGAATAAAATGAATGGCCATTATATGTTCTCGTACATCCTGTTCTTGTTTGAACCTTTCCTCGCGTTGTGGCAGAGTTGCTTTCCACTTATAGTAAGAGGCACGCTTGATTCTGGCGATTTCCATTAACCAGGTGACAGGGTATTTCCCCCTTAACCCTTCAATGATTTCATATTTTGCCTGACGGGTGATGTCTTCTCCTCCTTTACCAGATTTGGATACTGCTTTTTTAAGTATTCTACCTGTGCCTTCAAATAATCTCTTTCTTCTTCCACCGTTTTAAAGTTAGTACGTGGCCTTCCTTTTAAAGGGTTTGATACTCCACGCCGCTCATCAAATGACTGTCCGTTCATCCACTTCTTTACCCATACTTTAAGCTGTGTACAATTGCGGATCCCTAACTCTTCGGCCACTACCTTATAACTTTTAGATCCATTAACGTATGTTAATACTGCTTTCTGTTTGAATTCATTTGTATAACGTTGAAACTGTTGTCCTTTCTTAGCCATAGAAAAATCCCCTCCAAGTATCCATTCTTACCTCCATGGTACCATGGAGGTTTTTTTGAATGTCTACTTAAAGGGGATAATATCATAGGGTGCAGGTTTTTTATTATAAAAAATCTAATTTTTTAGTAGCAATTTACCTGAATCAATGAGATATTACATAGTGCAGAATAACAGTATTTCTGGTTTCAAAATGGAGTAAAAAACTAATTTTCAAAGTCAGTATATGATGATATTATTTATTAATTTTTCATAATTCATTGAAACATTTAGGCGTTTCTAACGTACAGATATATACAAATGGGGGTGCTGAGGTGAAAAACATTAAGGAAAGTACATATCGTGTACCTTATGTTATAGGTGTGATCCTGATCATCATCACTTCTGCATCAGCCCTTTCTGGCTGCATTCAGAAACTTGAAAGTTCATTACATAAAAGAGCTGGGCACAGTCTAGAGAGGATGAAAGAATTGCCATCTCCATCGTTTTTGGGGGGAGAAATCATTCCTATTCATATTGGTGAGCAGGAGGAATTCTATAAATCAGCAGGGTGGCTTAGTGATTCAGAAATCCTTTATGTTTCAAATAAAGATGAAAATACTTCTTTATTATATTCATACAACCTTGGGACAGGAAAGGCAGAATTGCTATATAGAAGTTCCCAGCCAATCACAACAGCGGTACCAAGTCCAGATAAGAAAAAGGTGTTGATCCATAGCGCTGCATCAGGAGAAGGCCTCCTTACTATAATTGATTTGTCAGGTGCAGAATTGTATTCAACAAGCATTCAATCATATGAACTAACTTTTGAATGGAATCCGTTCGATGAAAATTTGATAATGGTATCCGCATTTACAGAAGAATGGGATTTCAGCAGTTATTTGCTGGATTTGAGGAACAATAAGCTTGACGAGATTCAACTGCCAGAGCCTTTTGTCAGATGGATTTCTAAGGATGTACTTGTTTACCAGGATTGGGACGAAGAAGGGATGGAGCTAACGGCACCATTGAAATCCTTATCACTTAATGAAAGCAAGACTGAAACCTTGTTTGAGGATATTTATCAGTTCGATTCCATAGAGCCTTATTTAATGACTGTCAAAGTGAATGATAAAGAAGATCAAGGATTGGGATTATATTCATTCATCAGGGACGGCGATAAACCGGTGGCCAGTTTTTCAGCACCTTTACTGACCTCTTTTTCTGGATGGGTCGTTCCGTTTTATGATTTAATGGAAAATGGGAAGAGCTTTATTTATTTGAAGGCAAATAGGCAGGGAGACGCCGATCTATATGATGGCGGATTTAATTTGATGCGTTATGATTTAGAATCCCAAAAAGAAGAAATGGTGTTCAGCGAGCTGGCCAATGAGCCACTTTCCTGTTCACCTTCGGGAGAGATGTGCCTGTATGGATTCCAGCTCGAAAAAGTCTTGAATATCGAGACAAACGAGATTTTTGATCTCGTTTACTAATTGATTTTGCAAGGAGAGATAATAAATGGCAATTGTCGATGTAACCGTTATACCAATTGGAACACAGACACCAAGTGTGAGTTCTTATGTAGCGGATATCCAAAAGATTCTTAAGCAGTATGAGGAAAAAGGCGATATCCAGTATCAGCTTACGCCGATGAATACTTTGATAGAAGGAGAACTGCCAGTCTTGTTTGAGGTGATCCAGGCAATCCACGAAGCACCTTTCAATGCAGGGATCCATAGAGTAGCCACAAATATCCGGATTGACGACAGGCGTGACGTGAAAAGAAGGATGCAGGATAAGGTAAACAGGGTAAACGAATTATTGAAAAAGCAGTAAATGAAAAAGACCACCTGCAATGGTGGTCTTTCTCTGTGTCTAAAATTAGTGCGCTACTGGGAATCCGTTGTAAAGGACTGTCATGACTGTGAACCAGCCAATAACCAAGAATGTTCCCCCACCAAAGACGATACCAAGAATGTTCTTGTTTTTAAGCGCCGAGAAAGTTGCATAACCGGCAAGCAATGTGACTAAAGCCAAGATAATTGCCAATCCCATGATAAAAGCCCCCTTCATAATTAGGCAGACATAAGCCTGTTTGTTGAATAAGTTGATTGAATTTAGGCGGCAGCCTGTTATGTAATGACAAGCATACACTCGTTTTATATTTTATATTTTTTTACACCATTTGTCGAGGTCTAAAAACTCAACTTTCACTTCATATGCCTTTACTATACCCAATACCAAGTCAGTATAATGGTTTATGGTAAAATAAATATCTTCTGAAGATGTGTAAACGAGATGTTCTTCCAGCTGAAAAAGAGCCATTTCAATCTGGGTATCGCTGCCATCTGTAATCGTGAAGGCTGAAAGATCATTAGTGTATAAATAAGTATCGGTACCAATGTGAAATCCGTAATCATAAAATTCAGCACCAGCAGATCCTTCCACTTTTATCAGTTGATGTGTATCCTCATCTAGGTCAGCTTCTGCCAGCAATGCAGAGGCTGCTTCCGCCATTGCCAGCTGTCCATAAATATAAAGAGTTCCATGGACAAGCTGCGGAGGGGCTTCTGTCCGAAGTAACTGTTCGAATTCAGGCAGTTCCTTGATTATGGGGTTAGCCTCAATAGCAAAGAAAACTTGCATTATATCGTCTCCTTCGTGTTTTAATGGAGAACACCTAACCATTTTGGTGAAGTCGATTCAGGTTTTAGTTCGTGTTTGTACCGAAAAGGGCTCACAAGCTTTTTCAATCGCAAACCCTGAAAACTTGCCTGACAATAGTGTAAAATAAATATATTAATAATACCACTAGAAGCTGGAGGCTATTTAGATGAAATGGAAACAGATCCCCCTAGGTCCTTTGCAAACAAATTGCTATATCGTATATGATGAAAACCAATCATGCCTGATTGTGGACCCAGGAGATAATCCGAAAAAGCTGGCAACAGTGATTAAACAGCTTGAATTAAAGCCGGAAGCAATTGTGCTGACACATGCTCATTTCGATCATATTGGTGCGGTCGATAGAATAAGGGATAAGTATGGTATCAAGGTCTATATTCATGAAAACGAGAAAGACTGGTTACCAGATCCTGCCTTGAATGGTTCCCGGCATTTTATGCTGAACGAGCCGATTAAAGCCCGCGCTGCTGACTACTTGATTAAAGATGAGGGCGTTATGTCAATTGGCAGTTTTAAGTTCGAAGTATATGAAACGCCAGGGCATTCTCCAGGAAGTATCTCAATATATTTTCCAGAAGGAGAATTTGTACTGGCAGGAGATGCCCTTTTTAATGGAAGTATCGGAAGGACAGACTTGCCAGGTGGTAACCATAATCAATTAATCAGAAGCATTCATGATAAGCTCCTGGTACTGCCAGAACAAACAGAGGTGCTTCCCGGACACGGACCAACGACTACGATTGGTTTAGAAATGGATTCCAATCCGTTTTTAAACGGATTTTAAAGAGAGAAGAATGATTAAGAGACTAGGAAAGCCCTTCTCAAAGAGAAGGGCTTTCCTGGGGGATGTTCTATTCATATCATGGGAGGGGATATAGTTAAGCTACTACTAAAACAATATAATATCGAAAACACTATGTCAATAGTGAAAACTTTTTTTCAAGGAGTTATTATGAAAGAAATAATCAAACAGTTTATTGAAGCGTCCCCGGAAAAAATGATCTCTTATGCTGAGTATATGGAGCTTGCACTTTATCATCCAGAAGAAGGCTATTACATAAAGGAACGCAAAAAAATAGGCAAAGAGGGGGACTTTTATACATCGAGCAATGTAGCTGACATTTTTGGGAAATTGATCGGGAAATGGTTTGCGAAAAGCTTCAAATCCCTCGACTTGCCGCCTTCTGTTTGTGAAATAGGTGCTGGCAATGGGCGATTTGCCCGGGCATTCATTCAAGGCTGGAATGAAGTGAATGAGGAAACACTTAGCTATTGGATTGTGGAAGCAAGTCCGTATCATCGAAAGCTTCAAGCGGCAGAGTTAAATGGCTTGGAAAATGTGGACATCCTTTATGGAGAGGCATTTGAAAACACAGGAATGAAGCAAGGGATGGTTTTTTCAAATGAATTATTTGATGCTTTCCCAGTCCATGTTGTCGAAAGAAGTGAGAGTGTACTCTACGAAGTTTTTGTAAGCTATGAGAATGGACAACTTAAAGAGGTCATGGTCCCGGTAATGAATGATGAAATTTTTAGATTTATAAAAGATCAGGGAATTCAATTGGCTGAGGGACAAAGGATTGAGATACCGCTTACGTATGAACCTTTCATAAAATCGATCGCAGAGAATTTGACAAAGGGAATTATGTTGACTGTGGACTATGGTTATACGAAAGAAGAATGGATGCACCCATCGCGCAGGCATGGTAGCTTGAGGGGGTATTATCAGCACCAGATGCATCATGATATTTTACAGCATCCAGGGAAAATGGATCTTACAAGCCATGTGCATTTTGATGCACTTAAATCCATTGGTGAAAAATACGGCCTGAGCTTTGTGCAAAAAACGAGACAGGATGAATTCCTGATGGCTGCAGGGATATTAGAAGAGCTTGCCGAGCACAACGATCCTAATCCTTTTTCTGAAGCAAGCAAGCGCAATCGAGCTATCCGAAGCCTGATCCTGCCAGGCGGAATCAGCCAGTCATTTCATGTTCTCGTGCAGGCTAAAGGAATGGGCGGCCTGGATGGGAAACTATTTTAATATATGCGAAAGTAAATAAAAAAAGCGATGGAAACCATCGCTTTTTTTATTTGAACGAAACAATTGATCAATGCCCAGTTCCACCTAATGGCATCATAAATGTTGACCAGTAAGTAAATCCAGCAAAGAAAATCGTTAAGTATGCGCCGAAGACGTAAATGTACATACGCTCAGACAGTTTCAAGTAGCTTAATAACAAGAAAAATCCAGTTTGACCAAAGAAAATCAAGGACGTCGTATACATGTCACCCAAGAAAAACATGACAGCAAAGATTCCCGTCCAGAATCCTAAAACTCTGTACATACGATCCAAAGATATCCCTCCTTTACCCTACAAGTCCATCACTATCATATTATAAAGTAAAGTGGAGTGAAAAGTAAACAAGGATTGATTATTGTGCAATAACTGCTTGATATGAACAAGAGTCACAGCCTGTGAACATATTCTCTTTTTCGATCAATTCGATCTCGCCAAAGAGGGATTCGAACATTCCGCGTAAAAATTCATAGTGCATATTGCAGACTGTTTCTGTATGCTCCATTGCCACTTCCTTGAAAGGGCAATTGAAGATCTGGAAGTAAATCTTTGTCTTTTCACTGTTAGGTTCGAATTCAGGATAAAAACCAGCAAGAGTTGCAGCATTTTTGATCGAATTTAACTTATGTTCAAAAGTCATTTCAGCCGACATTTGTGGATGGCGGGCAAGTTCCTGATCCATCAGTTCTTCACCGAAGCGTTTACCTGTCATGTACAATGCCTTTTTTCCAGCTTCCCCAAGCGTCATCATGGTTGTCATTGCGATTTTGGACAATAGCTGATAATCGCGGAATGGGAAGTGCAGCTGGATCACTTCATCTGATAGACGGTATAGCCTGCTTGGGCGGCCGCCCTTTCCAGTCTTTTTCGTTTCAGATATCAGCATGTTGACATCTTCAAGTTTTGATAAATGCAGCCTAGCTACATTTGGATGGATATCAAAATTATCTGCGATTTCCTGGACAGTTACATCCTTATGCCTTTTTGTAATGTATTGATAAATATAATAACGCGTTGGATCAGACAAGACACTTGTGATTTTTAATGTTTGCTCCACCTTAGTTCACCTCAGACCACTAATTTGCCTTCATTATAATACAGAGGAAAATAAGGTTTACACTGTTTACACCATATGTTTAGAAAATGTTCACAACTAAATGGCGAAATGATGACAAAATAGTATACAAATGTTATACAAAAGTTATACAATATGTATATAAGATAATTTTGTTCGCCAGGAGGTTAACTTTATGGAAGAGCTGACGTTTTATTCATATCCAAGCTGTACTTCATGCCGTAAAACAAAAAAGTGGCTGGTCTCTAACAGCGTGAAATTCAAGGAACGTCATATGTTCAAAGATACTCCATCAAAAAAAGAATTAATGCAGATTTTATCACTGACGACCGAAGGCTTGGATGAACTGATCGCCACAAGGGGAGAAACTTATAAGAAACTTGATATGGATATGGAAGACCTGCCACTTTCAGAGGTCATCAAACTTGTCATTGAGGAACCGAAGCTGCTTAGACGACCAATCTTGACAGATGGGAAAAAGCTTATAGTTGGTTTTAACCCAGATGCATTGAAAAAAATAGCTAAATAAAAAAACGGAAGCGCCTGCTTCCGTTTTTTTACGAACTGGGCTAGCTGGATTCGAACCAACGCATGACGGAGTCAAAGTCCGTTGCCTTACCGCTTGGCTATAGCCCATTGATATGACTTGTTGACGTTACGGTAGTTATTATAAATAGAACTGTCACTATTTATACATATTTAAGGTTAATTTTTTGCAGGAAGAGAAGAGGGGGTGGCGAATTCCTTTTCTATAACCCAAAAAGGTGGTGCATGATTATTGTCAAATCAATTGAACAGCTAGCGGACAATGTCCTGAAAGATGCTCTAAGAAGTGGCGCGTCGGATATTCATATCATCCCCCGTGAAAAAGACACACTTATAAAATTCAGGCTAGGCAATCAGCTTCTCCCCCGGTATACGCTTGAGCAGGCAGATTGTGAACGGCTCATATCCCACTTCAAATTCACAGCTTCCATGGATATTGGTGAAAAAAGACGTCCTCAAAGCGGTGCTTTTACTTATCAATTCGAAGAAACGAAGACTGGCTTAAGGATTTCCACGCTCCCAGCCTACCAGAGCGAAAGCATGGTCATTCGACTCCTTCCCGAGCAAAATCAAACTCCTTCTTTCCAAATCTCATTATTCCCATCCACATCAAAAAAACTGATTTCCCTTTTAAAGCATGCACATGGCTTGATCATTTTTACTGGACCTACTGGAAGTGGTAAGACGACTACCTTATATTCCATGCTTTCTGAAACCTCGGAATTAGTCAATCGCAATGTAATCACCCTAGAAGATCCGATTGAAAAACCGAGTGACACAGTGCTGCAGGTCCAGGTCAATGAACGGGCAGGCATTTCATATTCTGCCGGCTTGAAGGCTATTCTGCGGCATGATCCGGATATTATCATGGTTGGGGAAATTCGGGATAAAGAGACAGCCGAAACGGCTATTAGGGCTTCGCTGACAGGTCATTTAGTTCTGACCACTATGCATACACGTGATGCAAGGGGAGCGATATACAGGCTGATTGAATTCGGGATCAATTGGCTTGAGATTGAACAGACATTGATTGCAGTAACGGCACAGAGGCTCGTTGAATTGACGTGTCCGTACTGTGAAGGAACTTGCTCGCCATTTTGCTATTCATCAGGAAGCGGAAAAAGAGGAAATGTTTTCGAAATCCTGACGGGGAAGGATTTATCTGCCGTACTGAAGGAAGCAAAGGGGGAGAGCCAAAGCTATCACTACAAGACGCTTAAAGATGCGATCCGGAAAGGAATCGCACTGGGGTTCATCAAGGAGTCCGAATACCAGAGGTGGGTTCTCAATGATGGAGAGTAAATGGCCTGTCGCTGAACAGGCCAGGTTCCTCAAAAGGACTGGCGAATTGCTGTCGCGCGGTTATTCTCTCGCTGAAGCGATTGAATCGATGACTTTTTATCTGGAAAAGAAGAGAAAGGCCGAGGTTAGGGAAAGTCTTGAAAAGCTGCGTGAAGGATTTCCACTATATCTGATTCTGGAAGAATTGAATTTTAAAAGGGATCTTGTCAGCTATGTTTATTTTGCAGAACAGCATGGGGGACTAGCACGCACCCTGATCGAAGGCAGTGACATGGTCATTAAGCGGGACTCAGACTACCAAAGATTAAAAAGGCTTGCTGCTTATCCATTACTGCTTTTGATGCTTACATTCAGCCTATTCTTTTTCGTCAACAGGATCTTGCTTCCGAAATTCAACTCACTATTTTTAGACATGAACCTGGATCCGAATGTCTTTATGAAAATCATCGGGGCAGCAGCCTCTTTTCTCCCAAACTTGCTCTATATTCTTCTTAGCCTCCTCACATTGTTTGTTTTATACTACTTCTCGAGCTTTAAAAACATCCATCCATTGAAACAAAAAATGATGCTTGTCAGGCTTCCGGTTGCCGGGAAATTTATCATGCTTCTGTACTCCCACTATTTCTCCGTCCAGTTAAGCTATTTATTTTCTGGCGGCCTTTCCGTGCTTGCGGCATTGAAGGTGTTTGAGCAAAACATACATGAACCTTTTGCCAGGGAAATAGGGAGGGATTTGATTTCAAAACTGGCTGCCGGCCAGGATTTTGACAAAGCAGTTGGAGAGTATCTGTTTTTTGAAGCGGAGCTGCCGAGGATTATTAAGCATGGGCAGGAGAACGGAAAGCTCGACCAGGAACTTTATTTTTACAGCAGGCATTGCCTGAAAGAACTTGAAGAAAAATCGGAAAAAGCGATGAAGATAGTGCAGCCGATTTTGTATAGCTTCATAGGCTTGCTCGTCGTTTCACTGTACCTCGCCATATTGCTGCCGATGTTCCAGATGTTGAAAGGGATTTAAGCATCTATATAATTCGGAAAAAATAAAGGAGAATACATGATGAAAAACCAGAAAGGTTTCACTTTGATAGAAATGATGATTGTTTTGCTCGTGATCTCTGTTCTGCTAATTATTACAGTCCCGAATATCGCTACACATAGTTCAAATATCAATTCAAAGGGGTGCGAGGGCTATATTAAAATGGTTGAGGCGCAGGTGCAGGCGTACAAAATAGATAACAATGCCATTCCTTCCTTTGACCAGCTTCAAACTGACAAGTACCTAAAAAACACGGGCTCTACTTGTCCTGATGGTAAAACTGGACTTGTAATAACTTCTGAAGGTGCAGTACTTACAGAAGAAGAGTTCAATGCAACCGGCCAATGAACCATTCTGGTGGTTTTACCATGGTCGAAATGCTGATTGTGCTATCAGCCTTCTTGATGCTCTCCCTCACATCTGCTTTTCTGTTTTCACCTCAAAAAGACTTGCTCGAAAAGGAGCTATTCTTTTCACAATTGAAATCCGACCTTCTCTACGGCCAGCAATACGCGATGTCCCACCAAGAGACCATCACGGTTCATATCATGCCGGAAAATAATTACTACTATATCCGCGGAATGGATTATACTGCGCCATACTTGGCCAAAAGACATTACTCACCTAATATCATCGTGGAAAAAGGAACGATGAAATTGATGTTCCAATATAAGCCGGATGGGAATATCGATAGTTTTGGGTCTATTTATATCGTTGCAGGGTCGAAAAAATATAAGATGATGTTTCAGATAGGAATGGGCAGATTTTATGTTGTCGAGGAATGATGGATTTTTTCTCAGTGAGATGCTGCTGTCACTGGCCGCGTTCTTCATGGGTGCTGCCATTCTGCTGCCGATTGCCATACAAGTTGTCAATCAGACAATAGACTCCGAAAAAAGTGTTGCAGCCGGCCATTTATTATATGACGAACTGATGTATCTGAAAATTAATGGAACATATTCGGGAAGAGAATATTTTATTCAGAATGGTGACCGCTATGATATCAAGGTCACAAAGAATGAGGGAGATTCCTCGTGGGAGGTTTGCATCCAATATGTTGATAATGCTCATCAGCAGCAAAAAAAATGTGCTTCTTCAGAATGAACGGGGCTTTACCATGGCTGAGATGCTTTTATCTGTTCTTCTATTCTTACTGATCGCCTCGATGCTGCCTTTAGGCATGAAAATCATCCTTGATCAACGTGTTGCTGAGAGTATGGAGAGACAAATGGAGTGGGAGGTCTTCAGCAGCCAGGTGAAAAGAGAAATCCGTTCTGCAGAGCAAATGACTGTCCAGCCAGACAAATTGCTGATGAAGGTGGATGAGCAAATTATTCTTTATGAAAAATATGCTAACAGTATGCGCAGGAGGGTGAATTACCAGGGACATGAAATCTTGATGCAAAACCTTTCAAGCTTCAGTTTTGGCAAAATAGCAGATGGCGTAGAGATAAAAGCAAGGGATTTAGAAGGTACCGATTACTGTGTCAGGGTCCATCGATTTTATCCAACTGGGGGTGTGGAACCATAAATCAAAAAGGGTTTGTCTATCCACTCACGATGATTTTTTTACTGTTGCTGTCACTTTCTATGCTGATATTGACAGAGAATTATGTCGCTGGGAAAAAATTCGCGAAGGAAATAGAGACGATCCAGCTGCAGGAGTACTATATGCTTTGCGCGGTCAAACAGACGGAGAACATGAGGAGCGATGGCTCTTTACCTGCTACAGGTATATTGAAGTATAAGTTAGGAGAGGTTAGCTTTCAAAAACGGGATATATCAGGCAGCGAAGAAGAAGTGATTTTTAACCTTAAGCTCGAAGGAGGGGAGAAAGCTCTGGGTATCGGGCAATATGACAAGAATACTTTAGCAATGATAAGATGGAGAGAAAAGAAATGACAGGTGATAAAAAGATATGGAAGCAATCTATCTGATTGGGTTCATGGGTTCAGGGAAAACTACTGTATCAAAGGCATTGGCCAAAAAGCTGGAAGTGGATGTATACGATACGGATATGGAAATTGTCAAGAGAGCTGGAATGACAATTAATGAAATTTTCTTCCATAAAGGGGAAGAGCAATTTCGTAGTCTCGAGTCAGAGGTATTACACTCAATGCCGGTAACAGATGCCGTTGTGGCCACCGGGGGCGGAATTATTGGGTCAGAAAAGAACAGGGGATTTTTAAAAGGAAAAAAGAATGTTGTCTTCCTGCAAGCAGATTTCGGCGCTATTATGGATAGGCTCAAGGGAGACGACACCAGGCCTTTATTGAGCGAAAACAAAATGGAAGCAGCGGAAGAACTGTACAGAAGCAGGCTTCCTTTATATCAAGAGACGGCAAAAATCGAAATTGATACTTCGGGAAAAACTGTTTCAATGATTGTCGATGAAATCATCCAGCGTATGAAAAAGTGACTCATGGTTATACTTGTTAACGTACGAAGGATGGTGTAGCGATGAAAACAAATGATTATGTGAAGTACCTTACCCAGACTGTTGTAAAATATATTGACCAGCCTAAAGAAGAACGCCAGAAGATCAAGCAGGCAAAGAAAGACGCAGAAGCAACCTTTATGTTCAGGTGGTTCGGCATCCTGCCATTTATGCTGATGTCCAGTATCAAAAAGAAAAAGAAATAACTTGTAAACCCGGCTTAAACCATAGCCGGGTTTGTTTTTTAGAGACTACTCATCATAAAGCACTATCGGTTAAGTAAAATAATCCTCCATTGACGATTTCGATATTAATTTTGGGTTCATATTGCTCCTGTAATGCGGCTTTTTCGGTTTTATAGCTATCAGACTCTTCTTCTTCATTTTCATAAAAATGATGGAGCAACTCCAGATCCTTCTGCCAGCGTTTTCTTGCGTCTTCTGCCCAGGTATGGTCCTCTTGTTCAACCCTGGTGTTCAAAAATGACTGGATTCTGTTTACGCCGCTTTTTGGCTTGATGAGTGGAGAAAGTGTATAAGCGTAGTCCGGTATTTTTGAACTGAGCGGCAGCTTCAATAATTTCTCATGAAAGTCTTCCACCATCCTGCCGTTGATCAACTGAAGGCCGATTGAATGGAAAACATCACGCTTTCTGTCGCACTGATAGGATATTTTCATATTCAGTCCTATCCAGGGGATAAGCGGTGTCTGTACAGGAAATTGGTTATTTTGATATAACCGGATATATCCGGCCAGGTTTTTGGTCGATGCAAAGATTTGATGAAGCCGAGGAGAGCCAAAATGGATGATCTCGCCTTTCATATCGTCTGGCGCCTGCTGTTTATTGGTTATGAAGGTCAGCTTCATTGGGTTGGGGACTCCGCCAGTCTTCTCAAGATAATGCCAGTAAAACGGTCGGTTCATCAACTCTTTGTCAAGGTCCACCGTCAGCTGCACTGTCATATAACCTTTATTATTTTCAACCAATTCACAGTTATTCGCGGTAAAATATCTTTCGAGAAAATTATGAATTTCCTGTTGCTGCACGCTGAGTTCCCTCCTTCATTTCCTCTGCGAACTGAATCATCGATGTCAGGTTTTCCATCTTTATGCGAATCTCACCTTCAGAAGCCGACTTTCCAAAAATATCGGTTAGATGATCTTCAATATTGCCAAACTCCAATTTAGTCAGGATGTCATCCAGTTCCCCGATGACTTTTTCAAACAAGTTGATCTTTTCATATAGCAGTTTCAATACATGTTCTTCGACTGTATCTTTTGTCGCGAAATTATAAATTTTTACATCCTTCTCCTGCCCGAGGCGGTGAATCCTTCCGATCCTCTGCTCAAGTCTCATCGGATTCCACGGAAGATCAAAGTTGATGATATGGCTGCAGAATTGCAGGTTGATCCCTTCGCCACCGGCTTCCGTGGCAATCAGGACCTGGACATTCTTCTGGAAAAGCTCCCTCATCCAATCTTTCTTGCCTCGTTTGAATCCACCTCGAAAGGGCACAGATGTTATGCCATTTTGCTTAAGGAACCATTGAAGATATAGCTGGGTAGCCCTGTACTCGGTAAAAATAATGACCTTGTCATTAATTTGCTGAATTAATTCCAGCGCTTTTTCAGCTTTGGAATTCTTTGTTACTGCCTCTACACGCTTGATTAGCTGTGCGATGGTGTTTTGGAAACCGACTGATGGATTCTCCTGTCTTTGAAGCATGTTCCTGAGTGTATAGAAAACGGCTTCCCTGCTGCTGCAAGCTTCCCGCTGAAGTGTCATTAACGAGAATTGGCTTGAGCTGAGCCCGCTTTCAGAACCTCTTAATGACTGAATCGAGTCGTAAAGTGCCCGTTCTTGTTCCGAGAACTGAATAGGAATGGTTTCGACATGACGCTTCGTCCATTCGATTCCAGTGTCAGCCCGCCTGTTGCGGATCATCACTTTATTGACCAGTTCCCGGAGATGTTCATCATCGTTTACTGTCCTTGCGTCCTTTTTATATTTATCAAAAAAGGCTGTTTCACTGCCTAAGTGACCGGGTTTTAAAAGTGAAACAAGATTGAAAATTTCTTCGATCCGGTTTTGTATTGGTGTTGCAGTCAGAAGCAGACAAAACCTTTTCTTGAGATTTTGGACAAATTCATAGTTTTTTGTTTTATTATTTTTAAGCTTGTGAGCTTCATCAATAATGATAAGGTCATAATTTAAATTATTGATGATATCCCGGTGAGGCGCTCGTTTAGCTGTGTCGATTGATGAGACAACAACATCACACTGTTCCCATACGTAACTTTTCTTCTGGGCAATGGCGGGGATATGGAATTTTGTATTCAGCTCCATGGCCCATTGTGAAACAAGGGAAGCTGGAACTAGAATCAATACTTTTTTGACAAGGCCTCTTATCATATATTCTTTCAGAATCAACCCCGCCTCGATTGTTTTCCCTAGACCCACTTCATCTGCCAGTATTGCTTTTCCGTTCATGTTTTCAACGACCTGCTTCGCTACTTCCAGCTGATGCGGCAGGGGAGTGAGTTCAGGAAGATGCGCTGGTGCCTGAAGGCCTTCAAATTCTGGTATGATGGTATGTTTTTCTATCTCCACGGCAAGCTTGTATAGCTCCCAATTTCCCCAGGGCCCGTCATTATCAATTCTTTCAGCCATTTCGTCCTGCCAGGAAGAATCAAAGTTGATTTGCACGGTCATTTTATCCACCTCTTTTAATGTATAAATATATTGCCGAAATTAGCTTTCTAATGGTAGGATGAAGTTAGCTTTTGAATGTTTTGAAATTTGTCATTTTATAGTCTTAAATAGTCAGTTTGCAGACATGTGTAATAACGTCTAGCATGCCCAATTGTGAAAATAATATAAATGCGGATGACAACAAGGGGAGAGACTACTTTAGTAGCGCCGAAGGAGCAAGCAGACTTTGTGAATCTCTCAGGCAAAAGAACTCTTGTTTGACGCATCTCTGGAGAGCGCTTTTTTAGTGGGAGCCACCAAAGGGGAAAGCCTTTACAGGTAAACTTTCAGGTGAAAGGACAGAGACCTTCTCAGATTCAGAGGGGGTGCTCTGTCCTTTTTTATGGTCCATTGACAGAGTATTTTGACTCACTAAAACGTTGTCGCAAACTGATTTTTAGCTATAGGACGAAGGGGGATACATAATGACTGAATTAAAACGGACACCGTTATTCGAAGTGTATAAGGAAAATGGTGGAAAAACGGTTGATTTCGGAGGCTGGGAACTTCCTGTCCAGTTTTCGAGCATCAAGGAAGAGCATGAAGCAGTTAGGACAAAAGCTGGTCTGTTCGATGTTTCTCACATGGGAGAAATTGAGGTGAAAGGCCCCGATAGTCTGGACTATTTACAAAAGATGATGACGAATGATGTTTCAAAGCTTAAAAATGGCGGTGCCCAATACACAGCGATGTGTTATGAGACAGGCGGCACTGTGGATGATTTATTGATTTATAAACTCGAGGATGAGCATTACCTCCTTGTTGTGAATGCCTCCAATATCGAAAAAGATTTCGATTGGATGAATGATCACCTTGATGGGGATGTGCAGATCGAGAATTTATCCGAAGGCATGGCGCAGCTTGCGTTACAGGGCCCGCTTGCTGAGGGAGTCCTGCAAAAGCTTGCAAAGGACCATGACCTAAGCACAATCGGTTTCTTCAAGTTCAGTGAAGAAGTGGACCTGAATGGCAAGAAAGCGCTCGTATCGCGAACAGGATATACAGGCGAAGATGGATTTGAGGTCTATTGCGATGCCGGGGATGCTGTAAGCCTCTGGAAGGAAATCCTTGAAGCAGGCAAAGAAGAGGGAGTCATCCCATGCGGACTTGGTGCAAGGGATACATTACGCTTTGAAGCCAATCTGGCATTATACGGCCAGGAGCTTTCATCAGAAATCAGCCCGCTTGAAGCTGGAATTGGCTTCGCAGTAAAGCTGAATAAAGAAGCAGATTTTATCGGAAAAGAAGCGCTTAAGCAGCAAAAAGAAAATGGCCTTCCTAGAAAGCTTGTCGGCATTGAAATGATCGACCGTGGGATTCCTCGCCATGGATACCCAGTTTACAAAGGGGACACTCAGATTGGCGAAGTCACTACAGGCACGCAATCACCGACGCTCAAGAAGAACATCGGGCTTGCACTGATTGATACAAAAGAAACTGAGTTAGGCAATGAAGTGGAAGTTGAAATCCGCGGCAAGCGTTTAAAAGCTGCTGTTTCTGCTACACCTTTTTATAAAAGAGATAAAAAGTAAAAGCCGGAGAGGGGAAAAAGTTATGAAGCATCGCTATTTACCGCTGACTGAAAGTGATAAAAACGCAATGTTGGAAAGCATTGGCGTCGCATCAATCGATGAATTGTTCAGCGATATTCCTGAAAAAGTCCGTTTTGCCGGAGAATACAACATCAAACCAGCCAAGTCTGAAACAGCACTGATGAAAGAGCTTGCACAGATGGCTGCAAAAAATGCCGATTTGAAAATGAATTCTTCATTTATCGGCGCAGGTGTCTACGACCATTACATCCCGGTGATCGTTGACCATGTCCTTTCACGCTCAGAGTTTTACACTGCCTATACACCATATCAGCCGGAAATCTCTCAGGGAGAGCTTCAGGCAATCTTTGAATTCCAGACGATGATCTGTGAATTGACTGGCATGGAAGTAGCGAACTCCTCTATGTATGACGGCGGCACAGCACTGGCTGAAGCTGCGATGCTTAGTGCGGGACATACGAGAAGAAAGAAAGTATTGATTTCAAGTGCTGTCCATCCTGAATACAAGGATGTAGTCAGGAGTTATGCAAAGGGCCAGTACATCGATGTTGTCGAAGTACCGCATAATGATGGCGTTACTGACCTTGAAGCACTGAAGAATATGGCAAGTGAAGAAGTTGCTGCTGTTATTGTCCAGTATCCAAACTTCTTTGGCGGCATCGAGTCGATGAAAGAAATCGAAGAAATCGCACATGAAAATAAATCATTGTTCGTCGTATCCAGCAACCCGCTTGCATTAGGTGCATTGACGCCTCCTGGTAAGTTCGGTGCAGATATCGTTACGGGAGACGCACAGCCATTCGGAATTCCGACAGCATTTGGCGGACCGCACTGCGGATACTTCGCTGTTTCAGGAAAGCTAATGAGAAAGGTACCGGGCAGACTTGTCGGACAGACGAAGGATGACCAGGGCCGCCGCGGATTCGTATTGACTCTTCAGGCGAGGGAACAGCATATCCGCCGCGATAAAGCGACATCCAATATTTGTTCCAACCAGGCCTTGAATGCGCTTGCTGCCTCTGTGGCAATGACAGCCCTCGGTAAAAAAGGCGTTCGTGAAATGGCTGTTGCCAATATCCAAAAAGCAAATTATGCGAAAAAGGCATTTAAAGAGAATGGCTTTGAAATCGCATTCGAAGGGCCAATCTTTAACGAATTCGTCGTGAAACTGAATAAGCCTGTAAAAGAAGTGAACCAACAGCTGCTTAAGAAGGGCATCATCGGTGGTTATGATCTAGGCCGGGATGATTCCAATCTTGAACACCATATGCTTATTGCGGTAACAGAGTTAAGAACAAAAGAAGAAATCGATACGTTTGTAAAGGAAATGGGGGATATCAATGCATAAGGAAGATCAGCCACTCATTTTTGAATTAAGTACACCAGGCCGTGTCGGCTACAGCCTTCCGGAAATGGATGTTCCAGAAGCTGATTTATCAGAGCTTTTACCAAAAGGATTCCTCCGTGAAGAGGAGCCGGAACTTCCTGAGGCTTCCGAGCTTGATATCATGCGCCATTACACGGCATTATCGAAGCGCAACCACGGTGTAGACTCAGGGTTCTATCCGCTTGGCTCTTGCACAATGAAATACAATCCTAAGATGAATGAAAATGTGGCGCGCTTCAACGGCTTTGCCCATTTACACCCATTGCAGGATGAAAGCTCTGTACAGGGAGCTCTTGAATTGATGTACGACCTGCAGGAACACCTGATTGAAATCACTGGTATGGATGAAGTGACCCTCCAGCCTGCAGCCGGTGCACATGGTGAGTGGACGGGCTTGATGATGATCCGTGCATATCATGAAGCAAACGGCGATCACAACCGTACGAAAGTAATCGTTCCTGACTCTGCTCACGGAACGAACCCAGCTTCAGCAACAGTAGCTGGATTTGAAACAATCACTGTAAAATCAGATGAAAACGGTCTGGTTGACTTAGAAGACCTTAAGAAGGTGGTCGGCGAAGATACAGCAGCATTGATGCTGACTAACCCGAACACACTTGGCTTATTTGAAGAAAACATTCTTGAGATGGCTGAGATTGTCCACGGTGCAGGCGGAAAGCTTTACTATGATGGAGCGAACCTGAATGCTGTTATGTCCAAGGCACGCCCTGGCGACATGGGCTTTGATGTGGTTCACTTGAACCTGCACAAGACATTCACAGGCCCTCACGGCGGCGGCGGACCAGGTTCAGGCCCTGTCGGTGTAAAAGCAGATTTGATTCCATTTTTGCCTAAGCCAATCGTGACGAAGCAGGATGGCGTTTATAAGTTCGATTACGACCGTCCACAGTCAATCGGAAGGGTTAAGCCTTTCTACGGCAACTTCGGCATCAATGTCCGCGCATACACGTATATCCGCACAATGGGTCCAGATGGCTTGAAAGCCGTTACTGAGTATGCAGTGCTGAACGCGAACTATATGATGAGAAGACTTGCAGAGTACTATGATCTGCCATTCAACAGACACTGCAAGCACGAATTCGTCCTCAGCGGCAAACGCCAGAAGAAGCTTGGCGTCCGTACATTGGACATTGCAAAACGCTTGCTAGATTTCGGCTACCATCCGCCAACCATCTACTTCCCATTGAATGTAGAAGAAGCGATCATGATCGAGCCAACAGAAACAGAATCCAAGGAAACTCTCGATGCGTTCATCGACGCGATGATCCAGATCGCAAAAGAAGCAGAAGAGAATCCAGAAATCGTCCAGGAAGCGCCACACTCTACAGTAATAGGCCGTCTGGATGAAACAACAGCTGCAAGGAAACCGGTTTTACGCTACCAGAAAGCTGAATAGTATGATAAGAGTCCTGCCAGTTTAGTTATTGGCAGGACTTTTTTTGTATTTGAAAACAAGGTATGGCCTCTGAAGAGGAGAAGCTGTGTGTTGGTCTGAACCTGGTGTGACTTCGGACAAAATTAGGAGGAGAAGCTGGGGTTTTGTCTGAACTTGGTGTGACTTCGTACAGAATTAGGAGGAGAAGCTGGGATATTGTCCGAACCTAGTGTTACTTCGGACAAAATTAGGAGGAGAAGCCTGGGTTTTGTCCGAACCTGTTGTGACTTCGGACAAAATGAAGAGGAGAAGCCGAGATATTGTCCGAACCTGGTGTGACTTCAGACAAAATGAAGAGGGGAAGCTGAGGTTTTGTTCCAACTTGGTATGACTTCGGACAAAATGAAGAGGGGAATCCGAGATATTGTCCGAACCTAGTGTTACTTCGGACAAAATTAGGAGGAGAAGCCTGGGTTTTGTCCGAACCTGTTGTGACTTCGGACAAAATGAAGAGGAGAAGCCGAGATATTGTCCGAACTTGGTGTGACTTCAGACAAAATGAAGAGGGGAAGCTGAGGTTTTGTTCCAACTTGGTGTGACTTCGGACAAAATGAAGAGGGGAATTCGGGATTTTGTCCGAACCTGGTGTGACTTCGGACAAAATGAAGAGGAGCAGTCGAGATATTGTCCGAACCTAGTGTTACTTCGTACAAAATTAGGTGGAAAAGCCTGGGTTTTGTCTGAACCTGGTGTGACTTCGTCCAGAATTAGGAGGTGAAATATTGGGTTTTGTCCGATCCTATTGTGACTTCGGACAAAATGAAGAGGGGAATTCGGGATAATGTCAGAACCTGGTGTGACTTCGGACAAAATGAAAAGGGGAAGCTGAGTTTTTGTCTGAACTTGGTGTGACTTCAGACAAAATTAAAATGGGAATCCGATATTTTATTCGAATCCAGGAGGAATTTGCGTGATCCGGCAAGAATTTAGTTTGATTATCTCCTAAAGTAAAAAAGCTAACCCCCCAGCATTCCTGCTGAGGGGTAATTTTTATGGGAAGATTGCTTATTTAGCTTTGACTTTGCCGCCCCATTTTTTGAAGCCGCCTTGTAGATGATTCAGGTCCTTATAGCCTTTTTTGTAAAGCAGCTGTGCAGCACGTCCGCTGCGGGAACCGCTCTGGCAGTAAAGGTAGACCGGCTTGTCCGGCCTGATTTCCTTCAGGCGAGCTTTAAGTTGGGTAAGCGGGATATTTCTTGCACCAAGGATGTGTCCACCTGCAAATTCATTCGGTTCACGGACATCAATCAATTGCGCCTTACGATAACCGGCTTTGAATTCTTCCTCTGTCAGGGTATTGAGAATTTTTTTCTGGCGGAAATACATAAACACAGAGTATAGAATTACCGCAACTGTCAGGACGATTAAAAAGATAAGTGTATCCAAAACATATTTCTCCTTTCAAGCTTAGCTGAGCCAATTATAATTATATAAGCCTTCATGGCAGAGAGCAAAGGAAATTCGTAAATTTCTTTAAATCATCTTGCTTTGCTTTTGAAATTTATTTTGTTAGACTAAAAAAATCTTAGCATAAACTATTTTTAAATGGGGTTACTTTGTATGGATAAAGAGGTATGGGGATTCATTGATTCAGGTGACTGTTCACCTTCTTTTAACATGGCGCTTGATGAGGCCTTGCTTGAATGGCATGGTGCCGGAAAAATTCCTCCAGTGGTCCGTTTTTACGGATGGAACCCGGCGACACTTTCAGTTGGCTATTTCCAGAGGATTGAAAGAGAAATTGATATGGAAGCTGTGAAGCAGCACGGTCTTGGTTTTGTAAGGCGACCTACTGGCGGACGGGGCGTGCTTCATGAACATGAACTTACATACAGCGTAATCGTAACCGAAGAACATCCAGAAATGCCAAAGACAGTTACAGAAGCATACAGGGTGATTTCAGAAGGGATTTTACAAGGGTTCCAGAAGTTAGGTTTGGAAGCTTATTTCGCTGTGCCAAAAACACCTGCTGATAAAGAAGCGTTGAAAAACCCGCGGTCCGCAGTTTGTTTTGATGCTCCAAGCTGGTATGAACTTGTTGTAGAGGGGCGTAAAGTGGCAGGCAGCGCCCAGACCCGGCAAAAAGGGGTTATCCTTCAGCATGGATCCATTTTGCTTGATTTGGATGAGGATAAGCTTTTCAGCCTGTTCAAGTATCCGAATGACAGGGTGAAGGAAAGAATGCAGCGAGCCTTCAAGACTAAAGCCGTTGCAATCAATGAAATCAGCAGCCGCAAAATCGGCCTTGAAGAAGCGAAAAAAGCATTCAAAGAAGGTTTTGAGGATGGCTTGGGCATTATTTTAGAGCCATATACTTTAAGTGACGAAGAATTGGATTATGTAAATGCGCTGGCCAAAAATAAGTACGAATCCGATGAGTGGAATTTTAAAAGATAAAAATATTTAAAAGCGGATATCCCGCTTTTTTTGTTTTTATCCAGTATTTTCTAGGCCCTTAGGATTTATAAAAAGTGCAACCCTCGAAATTTGTTGTTTTTTATCATTAACTGGAGATATTCTATCTTTCTCTCTTAATATCTCGATTTTTTAATAGTTTTCATGTTTGACAAAATCATTATCTTTTGACCTGAACACCATATATAGTGTTGTCGAAAATAAAAAATACACTATATATTGATTTTTGATGTTTCGATATGATAACGTAAGGGTAATTCAACAATGCAGCTAGAATTACATACTTCTAGTAAGACATTAGAGAAAAGATATAACCTTAGAAGGAGTTGTAGAAATGTCTGTAACTATTGGACAAAAAATGAGCCTGGATGTAGAAAGCCTGAACAAGGATATTAAGCTGTTCCCGCAGGTTCACCCGATTACCTCTGACATGAAACTTACCCACAAAGGCGTTTCCAGATTAGTTATGCTGGACCGCTATACTTTTAAAGACACTGAAAAAATTACTCTATCAAATGGTGATTTCGTCGTTCTCACGATCAAAGAGGATCCTAAATTCCCGGCCCGTGGACTTGGATTCATACAAGATATTGATTGGGAGAATAAAACTGCTAAAGTGCTTGTGGACGAAGAATTCCGCGGGGTGCTAGATGATCCTGAAGAAGCTTCGACCGGGGTTATCAAACGTTCACTGGACGTTATTGAAAAGCCGCTGGAAGTATTCTATGAGCAAATTGCGAAACGAAATGCGACAGGGCTTGCGGCTGTTGAAAAAACAGAGGAAAAGCGCCAGGAGTGGTTCGAGAAGTTCTACCAGGAACTAGTATCCATGAACTTCATCCCGGCAGGCCGTGTTCTTTACGGAGCAGGCGCTGAAACAGATGTTACTTACTTCAACTGTTATGTCATGCCATTCGTAAAAGATTCACGCGAAGGGATTTCCGAACACCGGAAACAGGTCATGGAAATCATGAGCCGCGGCGGCGGAGTAGGAACGAACGGTTCGACGCTAAGACCGCGCAACACACTTGCCAAGGGCGTAAACGGGAAATCATCCGGTTCGGTCTCATGGCTTGATGACATTGCTAAGCTGACTCATTTAGTTGAGCAGGGCGGGTCAAGACGTGGTGCACAGATGATCATGCTTAGTGACTGGCATCCTGACATTGTAGAATTCATCATTTCAAAAATGCAAAACCCAAGGATCCTTCGCTTCCTGATTGAAAACACAAATGATGACTCAATCAAAAAAATGGCGAAGGAAAAGTTGAAATTCACTCCTCTAACATTGCAGGAAGAAGCAATGTACCAGGGAATCGTTAACTATAAGAGCATCCCGGGTTACGGTGGATTCAGCGCAGATATTATCAAAGCGGCTGAAGAAAAGCTTGCAACAGGCGGAACATATACCGTCCACAACTCAGAATTCCTTACAGGTGCGAATATTTCAGTCACCCTGACAAAGGATTTCATGGACGCAGTTGAAAATGATGCTGATTATGACCTTCGCTTCCCTGATGTGGAAAGCTATGATGCAGAGACAATGAAGGTTTATAACGAAGAATGGCATAAGATCGGTGACGTCCGCGAGTGGGAAAAGCTCGGATATAAAGTGCGCACCTATAGAAAAATTAAAGCAAAAGAACTATGGAACCTGATCAATATCTGTGCGACATACTCAGCTGAACCAGGCATCTTCTTCATCGACAATGCCAATGACATGACAAACGCACAAGCGTATGGACAGAAGGTTGTAGCGACAAACCCGTGTGGTAGAGCAGCTTAGTTTGCCTCACGTTAAAAATTGCGGAATGAAGCGGGAACCCTGAGATGGGAATCCGAACCGAAGGCTCTGTGTAAAAGCAAGGTCAGGGGCAACGCATAGATGGTGAACCTGCGATAGCAGAATATAATCCATCCACGAGGCCGCAACATTACAACACTAAAAATAATGGAGAGGTTTTTATGAATAGAGGCTATGCAGGCTACTATAAAGGTTTCTATTTAAGAAGTTCCTATGAGTATGCATATGCCATATATCTGGACTATCAAAAGGTGAATTGGAATTATGAAGCTAAAACCTTTGATATTGGATATAAGATTTATAAACCTGATTTTTTCATTTTCGATCAAAACGGCTCTTTGTTAAAGATTGTTGAAATAAAATCTCGGAATAAAGAAGCTAAGAAAAGCGCTAAGATGGCTTTAGAAAGAATAAAAACTCTACATGGAATAGATAATGAATTGATTTCCTATGAAGAACTTTTAAACTTATATGAGTACTTACCTTTCACTTTAAACTCTGTTATAACGAAATGGATTAGGTCAAAAGATACTACTATTAACAAATCGTTATCAGGGTCATTGAATGGGCACTTTAATATAAAACATTCTCCAGCTACTAAGAGAAAGATCGGGGAGCATACAAAGCAATTATGGAATTCTAATAGCCAAGCAAAACAAAGAATGTTAGATGGACTAAAAAGGTCAGGTCTTTCACAAAAAGGCAAGATTAAAACTCCGAGGGAAAAAAGAAAATGCTTGATTTGCAACTCCGAGTTTATAACCCTTGTAAGTTCCCCTAAGAAGTTTTGTAATAAAGTATGTGCTGGAAGAAGTGCGATTCAAAATGCAACTAAAGTGTATGTTAACAAGAGAAAGGTTCTTCATGAGGATATAAAGCAATTCATTGTTGATTGGTCAATTGCTAATTCAAGTTTAGTTTTAAGTACTCCTTTAAATAAGGTTAGTACTACAATTAGTAGCATGATTGACCAAATTGAAAGTTCATTTGGAGTTAAAGATTTAAGAGTCATTTCTAAAGCTGTTTTTGGAGAAGATCGAGGAAGAAAAGAGCTCCTATTATTTATGAAAAATGTTTGTAATGAAAAGATATGCTGAACTAACGGGAAACGAACCGTTAGAACTAAGGGATAAAAAGCCTTTAGGATAACAAAATGGAACAGCCTCTCGCACCAAATTCTGTCTGCAACCTCGCTGCTGTAAACCTTGCAGAAATGGCGGACAAGGATACAAAGACAGTAAACTTTGAAAAATTGAAGCGTACTGTAGAAGTTGGCGTGCGCATGCAGGACAATGTCATCGATGCGACTCCATACTTCCTTGAAGATAACAAGAGACAAGCATTGGGTGAACGCCGTGTCGGTCTTGGAGTGATGGGACTGCACGATCTTCTGATCTACTGTGAAACAGAATACGGTTCTGAAGAAGGAAACCAGCTTGTTGATAAAGTATTTGAAACAATTGCGACGTCTGCTTACCGTGCATCTGTTGAACTTGGTAAGGAAAAAGGGAGCTTCCCATTCCTTCAAGGTGGTACAGAAGAAGAAACAAACAGACTTCGCCAGGCATTCACGAACACCGGTTTCATGAAGAAAATGCCTGAAGATATCCGCGAATCGATCCTTGAAAACGGGATTCGCAACTCACACTTGCTGACTGTTGCTCCCACGGGATCGACTGGTACAATGGTTGGCGTTTCAACAGGCCTTGAGCCATACTTCAGCTTCTCTTACTTCCGCAGTGGCCGTCTTGGCAAGTTCATCGAAGTGAAAGCTGATATCGTTCAGGAATATCTTGACCGCAATCCGGATGCTGATCCTGAGAACCTGCCGAATTGGTTTGTATCAGCTATGGAATTGGCGCCTGAAGCACATGCTGATGTTCAATGTGTCATCCAGCGCTGGATTGACAGCTCGATCAGCAAGACTGTCAATGCGCCGAAGGGCTATAGTGTGGAGCAGGTTGAAAAGGTATATGAGCGTTTGTATAAAGGCGGCGCGAAGGGCGGTACTGTTTATGTTGACGGCTCCCGCGATTCTCAAGTACTGACGCTAAAAGCGGAAGAAAACACGATGGAGGAGGAAATCGACAAGAAAGAAAAGCAAAAGCAGCATGTTGTCCTTGTCGATACCATCAATGAATTGCGTTCCACCAACGTAACGATCGGCTCTGAAGTCGGCAATACATGCCCGGTCTGCCGCAAAGGTGAAGTAAAAGAAATCGGCGGCTGCAATACATGCACAAACTGTAATGCACAATTAAAGTGTGGTTTATAAAATAAGACTAATAGTTTAGCCACGGCTTAGGCCGTGGCTATTGTTATGGCTAAATAATACCTGCTTCATGCCGATCCTCACGAAATAAAAAAATTCGTTGTTCTAAATTTTTGGATTGTCCCTATTATATAGTAAACCAATTAGAAATGGCTGGGGGTAGAGATGTTAGGGCTGATTGTGATATTACTGTTAGTTTTATTTTTGCCTTTTACTATAAAAACGATAGAACACAATCTTGAGATGTTTTTATTTACGATGGGACTCGCGGCAGCAACAATAAGCGGCGTGATGGATCGTCAGCTGATTGAGCAAGCGTTAACCGATCCTATCAATATTACGCTTGCGGTATTTTTAGCCGGACTACTCGCTAAGTGGTTTAAGGTGAAATTGGAGAAATCGATTCTTTGGGGCAGCAGAGTATTGACTCCTAGAATTTTCTTCGGTTTGACGGTTGTTTTGCTTGGCTTGGCCTCAAGTATCATAACTGCCATCATTGCTGCAATTATACTGGTTATGATTATCAAGGTCCTGCCACTTGATCGGAAATCTGAAGTGCGTTTTACCGTATTGGCATGTTTCTCGATCGGGCTTGGGGCTGCCTTAACACCGATTGGTGAGCCATTAGCAACAATTACAATAAGCAAACTGGACAAGGACTTCATTTATTTGCTCGAATTGATAGGGAAAGAAGTCCTTCCTGCAATAATTATTTTTGGCGCAATGTCCATTCTCCTGGTACGACCTATGGGAGGGGAAAAAGGTTTGCATACTGTCAGTCAACCCGAGTCTTATGGGGAAATTGCTGAAAGATCCTTGAAAATCTATCTTTTTGTAATGGGTCTTACATTTCTTGGACATGGATTTGAGCCTCTTATCAAAACATATGTTATTGGCCTTTCACCCGCTTTTTTATATTGGATTAACATGATTTCAGCAATACTGGATAATGCAACACTTGCTGCAGCTGAAATCAGTCCAGCGATGGATACTGGAACAACCAAGGCGGTTTTGCTTGGACTGATCATAAGCGGTGGAATGTTGATTCCAGGGAATATTCCAAATATCATCGCGGCGGGTAAACTAGATATTACCAGCAGGGAATGGGCAGCATTTGGGGTTCCAGTCGGTCTGGCCACCATGCTCATTTATAATATTATCCTGTTTTTTCTCTAACTGGTTCTCTGATTGTTTTTTGAATAAGAAGGATGGAAAAATTTTTTCCATCCTCTTTTTTCATTTCTGCCCATACTAACAATACTGACTTTTGGAATGAAATGAGGAAATGACTTATGAAAGCTTTTGTACCACAGCTTGTTTACATTGAGCCGAGGGCTTTGGAATATCCGCTGGGACGTGAACTGAAGGAAAAGTTCGAGAAAATGGGTTTGGAAATCAGGGAGACGACTTCGCATAACCAGGTCCGCGGCATCCCAGGTGACAATGAACTCCAGCAGTACCGGAATGCGAAATCGACACTTGTTGTAGGTATCAGGAAGACGTTAAAATTCGATACTTCCAAGCCGTCTGCCGAATATGCCATCCCGCTTGCAACAGGGTGCATGGGGCATTGCCATTATTGTTATCTGCAAACGACACTTGGCAGCAAGCCTTATATCCGCACGTATGTGAATCTTGATGAAATCTTCGACCAGGCCCAAAAATACATGGATGAAAGAAAACCGGAAATCACCAGGTTCGAAGCCGCCTGTACATCTGATATTGTCGGGATTGACCATTTAACCCACGCCTTAAAGAAAACAATAGAATTTTTTGGGGAGTCGGAATATGGTCAATTAAGGTTTGTGACAAAGTATCATCATGTCGATCACCTGCTTGATGCAAAGCATAACGGCAAAACCAGATTCCGATTCAGCGTCAATGCCCGTTACGTGATCAAGAACTTTGAACCAGGCACGTCATCCTTTGATGAGAGGCTGGAGGCGGCCAGGAAGGTGGCAAAGGCCGGGTACCAGCTTGGCTTCATCGTTGCGCCAATTTATATCCATGAAGGATGGAGGGAAGGCTATCACGAACTATTTGAGAGACTGAGCCATTCCCTTGAAGGAATCGACCTGACTGGCTTAAGCTTCGAGCTCATTCAGCACCGTTTTACGAAGCCGGCTAAAAATGTGATCCAAAAAAGATATCCTAAGTCCAAGCTTGAAATGGATGAAGAGAAGCGAAAATATAAATGGGGACGTTATGGCATCGGTAAGTACGTCTACCAGAAGGACGAAGCAAAGGACCTAGAAGAAACGATCCGCGGATATATCCATTCGTTTTTTCCGGAAGCAGAGATTCAATATTTCACATAACCACACATTTTTTTACTTGTACGCCGTACTATTTTACAAATGAAGCGCTTAAAGATGTAAAGATGGGATTACATCGACGGGAGTGGCTCATATGTATATTGACGGCGTTTTTTCCGGCGGAGGAATCAAAGGATTGGCATTGGTTGGTGCCTGTGCCGCGATTGAAGAGCGGGGGTTCCGTTTTAAAAGGGTCGCAGGGACCAGTGCGGGTTCATTAATCGCTGGCCTGCTTGCAGCTGGATATACGAGTGCGGAGATGGCAGGCATCTTGGATGATCTTGACTTGAAAAAATTTCTCGACTCAAGGAAAACAATCTTCCCATCAGCCTTGACGAAGTGGCTTTTTGTATACTGGCGGCTGGGTCTCTATAAAGGGGACGAATTGGAGTGCTGGATAGCGGAAAAGCTTGCTGCCAGAGGTCTGCGTACTTTTGGTGACCTCGCTCCGGATGCATTGAGGATCATCGCGTCAGATCTCACCAATGGCAGGCTGTTGATTTTGCCAGATGACCTTCCGAAATATGGTGTCGATCCACGGACTTTTCCTGTGGCAAGGGCCATCAGGATGAGCTGCAGTCTCCCATTCTTTTTCGAACCGGTGAAGCTGCGTGACCGTGTGGGAGTTAATATTGTCGTCGATGGAGGAGTGCTAAGCAATTTTCCGATGTGGTTATTTGATAAAGATAATGTGAAAAAAGTCCGTCCGGTACTTGGTGTCAAACTCAGCCAGAATCTGATCCAGCAGCCTACCAACAAAATTAAAAACGCCCTAAATATGTTTGAAGCCTTGTTTGAAACGATGAAGGATGCTCATGACTCCCGTTATATCTCAAGGAAACATGAAAAAAATATCATTTTCATTCCGACGGAAGGCAACCTGACTACTGAGTTCGAGCTTTCAGATGAGAAGAAACAGGAATTGATCGATTTGGGGAAGTCGAGTGCGGGGAAGTTTTTCAAATCCTGGTGTTATTAACTAAAGTTAGGCTTTTTGAAATGAAAGAAAAATTCTGTGCCCTTCTCAATGATGCTCGAATCGAAATGGAAACACTACAGGTGTGAAATTAACAGCATACGAAAAAAGCTTCAAAAAACACAAAAATCGAGCTTAGAACGAAGCCCGATTTTTTTTTCTGCCCTTTTTACCGTCTATGACTGTTAAATGTGAGGCATCCTTCTTTTTGTTGCGTGCGGATGCGAGCGACCTTATTTTTGAACGTTTAGAGGAGACATTAGTGTCTTTAGTCTGGAACCGTTTTTTAGACCGTTTTGCAGCTTTTTGAAATGCACGTTGCTGCTGCCGTCCCGAGCTTGAACTTGTCAAGCGGGTGACAAGAAAATAAATTAAGGCACCAACCAGGGCGATTGTCGCAATCATGGTAAGGATGCTTAATGGATCCGTAAATAAAGTAATGGCAAAACCAAAGATAGCAAGAACGATCAGTCCAGAAACAATATACTTAGAAGCACGATTCTTCATTGAAAGCCACCTCCCTACTAGCATCATGAGCAATTTTTCCAGCTTTTAAACTTGCCAACGATTACTTTATACAAATTCTCCGATTTTATACTCTTCTCCTGCTACTTTTTCCTTTTTAAAAGCGCTTTAAACGGTGATTTACATTTTCTTCATTATTCGCGTCCAATTGATCTGTTACTTTCATTTTACTAAAAATGAACAAAAACCTCTATATCAAGGTCGCTTCCTGAACAATTTTTCCTAATGTGCAATTCATTGGGCAGTCCGGGACATACTAAGGTTGGAGGTGCAACTATATGGCAGAAAATCATGAAAACCTTGAACAAAATCAAAGGGAAAAACCAATGTCTTTCATCACGATGAGCATAGTCACCGGGTTATTTGGAGGGATTTTTTGGAGTGCGCTTGCCTATTTAGCTTATATCTTCAACTTTACAGAAATCCGTCCAAATGTCATTCTTGAGCCATGGGCATTGGGAGCCTGGAAGGAGCAATGGCTGGGTACAGTCATATCCATTGTAGTGATTGGACTTTTTTCAATTGGCGCGGCCCTGATATACTATGCAGTGATGAGGAAGCTTAAATCCATTTGGGCTGGTGCAGCATATGGATTGGCCTTGTTTTTCCTTGTATTCTATGTGCTGAATCCGCTGTTTCCTGGTATCAAACCATTTTGGGACCTGTCAAAAAATACATTAGTCACATCGATTTGCTTTTATGTCTTATATGGTGTGTTTGTTGGTTATTCCATATCATATGAGGAAAATGAAAATCGTAACCTGGAGAAAAATCAGCACGAAGTGAACTCTTAAGGCTCTCGCGGTAGTGTTAACGAAATCAATTATGATAGAATGTTCTTATTGAACATTCTTTTTTTACGGGAGCCTGCCATGAAAAAAATACTTTTACTGAACGGCCCAAACTTGAACCGCTTGGGAAAAAGAGAGCCAGGGATATACGGTGTCAGCACATTGAAGGATTTAGAAGAACGGATGATCCGTCTTGGGTCGGAAAGCAAGATTGAGGTTATTTGTTTCCAATCGAACCATGAAGGAGACCTGATTGACAAACTCTATGAGGCAGAAGACACTGGTATAGACGGCATTATTTTCAACCCTGGGGCTTTCACGCATTATAGTTATGGCATCAGGGATGCGATTGCAGGAATTGATTGTCCCGTTATCGAAGTACATATTTCCAATGTTTATCAAAGAGAGGAATTCAGGCACAAGTCAGTGATTGCTCCAGTATGTGTTGGTCAAATAGCAGGTCTGGGCGTTCTAGGCTACGAATTGGCGCTTGAAGCATTTGCAAGGGAAACAGAAGGGGAGGAATAGGTGTATGGAAAAAATTCGAAAATTACGCGAGAGCTTTCAAAGGCTCGGAATCGATGGAATGCTGGTCACTAGTGATTTCAACCGCAGATATATGACAGGCTTCACTGGTTCTGCAGGCATGGTGCTGATCAGTGCTGAAAAAGCACTATTCATCACGGATTTCAGATATACTGAGCAGGCTGCAAAACAATGTGTAGGCTATGAAGTCGTCCTGCACAAAGGGCTGATCCAGGACGAGGTTGCAGAGCAGGCCAAAAAGCTGGGGATCAAAAAGCTTGGTTTTGAAGAAAATCATGTTACATATTCAGCATACAAAACATTCGATAAGGCTGTCGAAGCTGAATTAGTGCCTGTATCAGGCGAAATTGAAAAGTTACGCTTGATTAAGACTGATTCAGAGATTAAGATATTAAAGGAAGCAGCAGCCATCGCAGATGCTGCGTTTACACATATTCTTGAGTTTATCCGTCCGGGCAGGACAGAGCTGGAAGTATCAAATGAACTGGAATTCTTCATGAGGAAACAGGGAGCAACCTCCTCTTCATTCGATATCATTGTAGCTTCAGGCTACCGTTCCGCACTTCCGCACGGAGTAGCAAGTGACAAGGTGATTGAAACAGGGGACTTTGTAACCCTGGATTATGGAGCATATTATAATGGGTATGTATCGGATATCACACGTACATTAGCCGTAGGAAGCCCTTCAGAAAAGCTGAAGGAAATCTATGATATTGTACTTGAAGCCCAGCTTCGTGGAATGGCAGGCATCAAGCCGGGCATGACAGGCAAGGAAGCTGACGCGCTAACACGCAACTTTATCACCGAAAAAGGCTACGGAGAGTATTTTGGCCACTCTACAGGCCACGGAATCGGACTCGAAGTACATGAAGGACCTGGTCTGTCATTCAGATCTGATACAGTGCTTAAGACTGGTATGGTTGTGACTGTCGAGCCAGGAATCTATATTGCTGGTCTTGGCGGGGTAAGGATAGAGGATGATACTGTTATAACAAAAGACCATAATGAGTCACTGACACATTCAACTAAGGAACTCATCATACTATAGGACACATTAGGAGGACAAACAATGATTTCAGTTAACGATTTCCGTACAGGTTTAACAATCGAAGTGGACAATGGTATCTGGCGTGTACTTGATTTCCAACACGTTAAACCAGGCAAAGGAGCTGCGTTTGTGCGCTCAAAACTTCGCAACCTTCGTACTGGAGCGATCCAGGAAAAAACTTTCCGCGCTGGTGAGAAAGTAGCGAAAGCACAAATCGAGAACCGTAAAATGCAATACTTATATGCAAGCGGCGACCAGCACGTATTCATGGACAATGAATCTTACGAGCAAATCGAATTGCCAGGCGCTTCTATTGAATATGAATTGAAATTCCTTAAGGAAAACATGGAAGTATACATCATGCAATTCGGCCACGAAACACTTGGTGTCGAGCTTCCGAACACTGTTGAACTTGAAGTGACAGAAACAGAACCAGGTATCAAAGGTGACACTGCTTCTGGCGGTACAAAGCCTGCGACACTGGAAACAGGCCTTACTGTACAGGTTCCTTTCTTCGTCAACCAAGGCGACAGATTGATCATCAATACAACAGATTCATCTTATGTATCTCGTGCATAATTAGAAAAGCAGAAGCGACTCAACGGGTTAGGCGCTGGGGCTAGACAATTCTCGAATTGAATAAAGTTTCATTCCATAACCTTGAAAACCTGCTGCAAAGCAGGTTTTTTTATATGGAAAAAGCATCCCGAATACCGAGATGCTCCATGCAGGCACTGCTGAAATATTTAGTTTATTGCTCTATCTCATATTTCCATTCATTCATTCCGCCGGTCATATTGTAAATATTCGTGAAGCCATTTTCGACGAGAATTCCGCTTGCCTGGGTTGAGCGGTTGCCGCTGCGGCAGACTACTAAATATTTTTGGTCCTTATCCAGCTCGGAAAGCATGCTCTCAATGACCTGCAAGGGAACTAATTTAGCGCTGGGAATATGACCTGCAGCGAATTCATCAGGAGTGCGCACATCCAAAACCTGAACGTCACCGCTATCAATCAATTCTTTTGCTTCGTCGGCTGTAACATCTGTATAGGAACCGCCTGAACAGCCGGTAATCAACAAAATAAACATAAATGCCGTGATAATTTTTTTCATGGTGATCTCTCCTTAATATACATATAGAGGTATTCTAACTTAAAAATTCAAAAGTGGATATAGACAATTTGTGTCAGGAGGAAGTTTGCATATTCGTTTTCTTTATATCATAAAAAAAGCCTGGCAGAATGCCTGGCTTTTAGAAAATTATGAACTTATATACGTTCCTGTGACGGTTGCCTTGATTTCCAATCTTCCCGGCTCTATCGGCGTCCCGCTTTCCCCGCTTGTACTGAGTGAGGCTACCAGGAATGGGCCGGGTGAACCTTTCTGAGTTTCCTCGGTAATCGAAAGAGGGGAAATTGCGGTTTGGATTCCCAAAGTCCGTGCTACTGTTTGGGCTTTGTTAGAGGAGTCCACCACTGCCATTGAAAGAGCCCTATTGTATAACTCCTGTGGCTCAGCAACTGAGAATTGAATGTTCATGATCTCGTTAGCGCCATTTTCAACGGCTGTGTCGATAATCAGGCCAGCCTTTGCGAGATCCCTGATCGTGATACTGTATAGATGTGTAACTCGATATCCCTGGAATAATTGCTTACCGTCTTCATAGGTATAGATGGGGTCAATGCGAAAATCTGCGGTTTTCATATCATCCTTTGCAATCCCAAGATTGCGTAAGGCTGCTAACAAGGCATTAGACTTTTCGGCATTTTCGGCCTGTGCACTCTGCAGATTTTGATTTTCGGTGCGCACGCCAACGGTTGCAGTTGCCCGGTTTGGCGCTGCGAATACCGAGCCTTCCCCACTAACGGTAATTTTTCTCCCATTCGCGGCACCATTGCCACGGTAGCCTGTATACAATCCATTAACCATCCATGATCCCTCCACGGTCCTTTTTCTATTACCTATTTCTATGTTGACTTGGAGGAACAAATAACATCCATAGAAAAAAGCATGGAGTGGATAAGAGGGATGAAAGAATTTACTCTCCGGCTCCAGGTGCTTTGTCAGTGTCATTCTTATTATTGTATTTTGTATCATTAGTCGGCGATTCCTTAGGACTTCTTCCGCCCCCAAGATAGGAAGCCCGGTCAGCTCTCTGTGCTTTCTGGAACTTCTGGTGATCATTATTCATCTTTATCAACTCCTTTCATTACTATTCTTTTCGTTTAAAAGCGATATTATTTCCTCTCGGTCGATACAGTTCCTACAAATCTCAATCTGGCATCATCTACAAAACAAATCCCAGTGGCAGCCATTCACGAATCTGCTCGTCATAAAGTGTCCAAGCAGGCATACATATTAAGTAAGCGTATTGTCAGGAGGATTAATGATGGAGGATATCTTATCTTTTTTGCCGAAACGAATTGCTGAATTGCTGGATGCAGTTCCTCCTAATGATCAAGATGGGATGGAAGAAGTGCGGATACGGATTAACAGGCCGCTTGAAATAACGGTAAGGGGAAAACCTCAATTCCTGCCGTATATCATTCCGCCTGAGGATGCTGTCCAGCTGTTGAACAAGCTTGGGCATTTTTCAATGTATACACTGGAGGAAGAATTAAAGCGTGGCTATATCACGATTGCCGGAGGTCATCGTGTCGGACTGGCAGGCAAGGTGATCCTGGAAAATGGCTTTGTAAAAGTAATCCGGGATATATCATCCTTTAATTTTCGGATTGCGAGGGAAAAAATCGGGATTGCAGAGCCGTTGCTTCCCTATATTTACGAGAACGGCTGGAAACATACGATGATCATCGGCCCGCCGCAGACAGGAAAAACGACCCTGCTCAGGGATATAGCTAGGATGATATCAAGCGGGGTTCCCAGTAAAAAATTGCCTCCTCTTAAGGCTGGAATTGTGGATGAAAGATCTGAAATAGCAGGCTGCGTGAAAGGTGTCCCGCAGCTTACATTCGGCCCTAGAGTAGATATCCTGGATTCTTGCCCGAAGGCGGAGGGGATGATGATGATGATCCGCTCGATGAGCCCGGATGTCCTGGTTGTTGATGAAATAGGCCGAAAGGAAGACGGAGAAGCGATTCTTGAAGCAGTTAACGCAGGCATTAAATTAATCATGACTACCCATGGAGATTCGCTCGAGGATATCAAAAAAAGGCCAACTTTGAAACCAATCCTGGAGATGGGGATTTTTGATAGATTTGTGGAGCTTGGAAGAATTTCTGGCCCGGGAACCATCACCTCAATCAGGGAAGCCAACGGCAAAGAAGTTCGCCATAAAGTGAGAGTGACATAAATGATCAAAATAATTGGTGCGATATTGATTATCCTGGCCACGACTTGGACAGGTTTCGAGGCATCCAGACACCTTAGCGAGCGTCCAAGGCAGCTTCGGCTCCTGAAGTCAGCCCTGCAATCATTGGAGGCTGAAATCATGTACGGCCATACACCGCTCCATGATGCCTCGAGAAAGCTTGCTGCCCAGATGTCTAAGCCTTTATCCTGGTTCTTTGAATCTTTTTCCAAAAAGCTGACAGAATCTGATACTACGGTAAAAGCAGCGTGGGAAGACAGCCTGAAAGAGGTCTGGAAGATGACCGCTTTCAAACAGGGAGAGTTTGAAATCATGAAACAATTTGGTGAGACGCTCGGCAGGCATGACCGTCATTCCCAGCAAAAACAAATCCTGCTGACGATCTCCCATCTGGAAAGAGAAGAAGCAGATGCCTGCGAAAAACAAATGAAATACGAAAAAATGGTGAAAAGTATCGGCTTTTTATCAGGCTTATTATTAATCATCTTACTGATGTAGCGTTTAGGAGGAGGACAAGATGGGTCTTGAAGTGGATATTATTTTTAAAATCGCAGGGGTAGGCATCGTCGTGGCATTTTTACACACCATACTCGATCAGGTGGGAAAGAAGGAATATGCACAGTGGGTAACCTTATTTGGATTCATATACATTCTTTTCATGGTGGCCTCCATTGTCGACGACCTCTTTCAAAAAATTAAATCAGTATTCCTATTTCAAGGGTAGGGGAGGGCTTTGCCATTGAGATCCTTCAAATAACAGGTGTAGCACTGATCGCGACTTTCCTGGCCCTCATTGTCAAGGAACAAAAGCCAAACTTTGCTTTCTTGCTCATCGTGTTCACAGGTTCAGCAATCTTCTTATTTTTGGTAGACCAAATATATCAGATCATTTCAATGATCCAGAAGCTGGCGGCAAATGCCAAGGTAAATCTCGTCTATGTAGAAACGATCCTGAAGATCATCGGAATCGCCTATATTGCCGAATTCGCTGCCCAGATCACAAAGGATGCTGGGCAAGGGGCCATAGCTTCCAAAATCGAATTAGGCGGTAAAATTCTTATTCTCGCCATGGCCATTCCGATTCTCACTGTCATGATCGAAACAATCATTCGCTTGATTCCAGGCTGATCGCGGGCCTTTTTTAAAGAGGTGAATATAGTTGAAGCAGCGTTTGCAGTTCATACTTGGCATTGTATTGATCCAGTTATTTTTTTTCCTTCCGGGTGTACAAGCTACTGGTGACGAAGAAACAACCAACACATTGATCAATCCGGATAAAATCGCCGGTGCCCAGCTTGAGGACTTGAATATCGATGAACTTAAAGGTTTCTGGGAGGATATTATCAATAAATACGATGGATATTTACCAGAAAGCCAGAAAGGCAGTCTTTATGATTTTATCAGCGGTGAAAAAAAGTTTTCGCTCAAAGAATGGTTCAAAGGGATTCTGAATTTCGCTTTTCATGAGTTTATCGTCAATGGAAAATTATTAGGTTCCCTGATCTTGCTTACAGTTTTCAGTATGTTCCTTCAGGCCCTGCAGAATTCTTTCGAAAAAAGCACCATCAGCAAGGTCGCCTATTCGATTGTGTTCATGGTCTTGATCATCATAGCGCTCAATAGCTTTCATGTCGTGGTTGATTACACAAATGACGCAATCGGGACGATGATCCAATTCATCCTGGCGTTGATCCCGCTGCTCCTGGCACTGATGGCAACATCCGGCGGCCTGATATCCGCAGCTTTCTTTCATCCAGTCATCCTTTTCATGATGAACACCAGTGGCATGTTCATTCAATATGTAGTACTGCCGCTCTTATTCCTATCAACATTGTTGAGTATCGTCAGCATATTGTCAGAACAATACAAGGTGACACAGCTGGCCAGCATGCTCCGGAACTGGAGTGTCGGACTACTGGGGATTTTACTGACTGTATTCCTTGGCGTCATTTCCGTTCAGGGGGCGTCCTCAGCGGTGACAGATGGAGTCACGGTCAAGACGGCCAAATTCATCACTGGCAATTTTGTCCCGGTAATCGGCCGTGTGTTCACGGATGCAACGGATACGGTCATCAGTGCGTCGATGCTGCTTAAGAACACAGTCGGGATTGCGGGTGTAGCGATTCTGCTGATCATCGCCGCTTTTCCGGCCGTGAAAATTCTTATGGTTGCATTTATCTATAAATTTGCTGCCGCCATCCTGCAGCCTTTAGGTGGCGGACCGGTCATTACCTGTCTGGATATCATCAGCAAAAGCATCATCTATGTTTTTGCAGCCCTGGGGATTGTTTCCCTGATGTTTTTCCTGACAATCACGGTGATTATTGCCGCTGGAAATCTTACGATGATGGTGAGGTAAGGAGGGAGAAGAAATGGATTTTATAAAAGAATGGATTACCAATATTATCATCTTCATACTCCTGGCTACTGTCCTTGACATGCTCCTGCCGAACTCCAGCTTCCAAAAATATACGAAAATCGTCACAGGCTTGATATTGATTGCCATCATCCTGTCTCCAGTAATGAAACTATTTACTTCAGACTTTGAAACAGCAATCGCTTCAATGAGCCAATTCAATAGTTTTGAGGATGAAAAGATAAAAAATTCAATAGAATTTCAGAAAAAAGAAATACAAGCATCCCAGCATGCATATATTTTAGAAACAATGGCTGTCCAATTGAAAACAGCCGCAGAGGAGGAGTTGATGGAGCAGCAAGGAATGGAGATTGCTAATATCGAGCTTGAAGTAAATGATCAGGATCAGCGGCCTTTCCCTGAAAACCTGGAATATGTCATCGTGCATCTGAAAAAAGCCGAAGATGAGGGAGAGACTGTGGCAGTAGTAAGAGAAGTAGAAATTGATACGAACGCACCCCTTCCATCAAAACAAACCTCTCAGAATACAGATCAAATATCTTCTCTTCTGTCAGAGAAATGGAATGTTCCTGAAAAATCAATTCAAATCATGATAGAAGGGGGGAGTGACGAGCATGGACAATGAGAAAGGTCCCTTAAGCTGGCTTAAGAAGCAATTGGGCAGCAAAGACGGACCGCCAGAGAAGAAATCTGGCAAATACCAATACTTAATGATTGTCGTCCTGTTTGGGGCAGCTATCATGCTCGTAGGCAATATCCTTGGAGACCAGAAGCCTGATATCGCGGTTACCGCTACTAAGGAGGCAGGAGCTGAAGAGGATGCGGCCGTATTCGGGCAAAAGAAATCTGCCGGGAATGACGTCATTTCCGAGTATGAAGAAGCATATGAAGCCCAATTGACCGAGATGCTGGAAGGAATCAATGGCGTCGGGGAGGTCACGGTTTTTGTAAACGTGGACGCAACTGACAAGAAGGTTCTTGAGAAGAATACGGTCATCCAGTCACAGACGACGGATGAAACCGACCGTGAAGGCGGCAAACGCAAGGTCCAGGATGCCTCACAGGATGAGCAGCTGGTCATCATCCGCAACGGTGAAAAAGAGGTTCCAATCGTTCTCGAGACCAAGAAGCCAGAAATAAGAGGTGTCCTTGTGGTTGCGAAGGGCGCCGAGAATATACAAGTGAAAAAATGGATTATCGAGGCCGTCACAAGGGCATTGGATGTTCCGAATCACCGGGTAGCAGTCATGCCTAAAAAATCTAAGGGGGAATAATAGATGTTATTGAAAAAGCAAACAGTTTGGTTATTGACAATGTTAAGTCTTGTAGTGGTGTTATCGGTGTATTATATCACTGCTCCTGAACAGCAAAAAGCAGATTTGGCCGGTGTTGAAGAACAGAAGGCTGAAGGAACAGAAACAGCAGCAACTGAATCCAAGGATGGCAAAACTGTGATCTCTGGGATTGCAAGCGATGAAAAGTTCGAAGCACTTCGCATGAAGCTTGAAGAACAGCGCACGAAAATGAAGGAAGACCTTCAGTCAATCGTCGCTTCCACTGACCTGCCTGCTCAAGACCGCAGCGATGCAATCGAGAAGATGAACGAGCTTGATGAAGTAGCTCAAAAAGAATTCACCCTTGAGACATTGATCAAGTCAATGGGTTATGAAGATGCCCTAGTACGCGCCGACGGAGAGAATGTCCGGATCACAGTAAAAGCTCAGGAACATTCGAAGTCTGCTGCAAACGAAATCATCCAGATGGTTCGTACAGAGCTAGGCTCCCTGCAGAATGTTGCAGTTCAATTTGAGCCAGTAAAATAAAGGGGAAATGCAAAAGGGAAGGCTCATGCCTTCCCTTTATTTATTCTGCAGCTTAATCAGGTTCTCCAAAGATTGATGAGCCGCTTCCACAGATTTAAATAATTGCTCATGATGTTCACTTTGTGAAAGAGCAGCCGCTGAAATCTCTTCTAACGCGGCACTTGCCTGCTGGATGACGGAGCTGAAGCCCGTGATGGAACTTTCGATTGCCATTGAAGAATCCAGGATCGTCTTTGTCAGTTCCTCCTGTTCAGATATATCACCCTTTAACTCTTTGAAAGTTTGATGGATTAATTTGAATGCTTCCATTGTTTCCGCTGCTAATTCGAGGTTTTCTGTAAGTTTTTCAGCGGTCAGATTGACTCCATCTTTTGTTTTGGAAGTGTCACTCATGACGCTGGTTAAATTCTCGGTTATCTGTGTTGCTGTATGACTGGTGATGTCCGCAAGCTTCCTTACTTCTTCCGCAACGACGGCGAATCCTTTGCCGCTGTCTCCGGCACGGGCTGCCTCGATGGATGCGTTCAATGCGAGCAAATTGGTCTGAGATGCGATTCCCTGGATAGCCGCAGCAAAGCTGGCTGTTTCCTTGATCAGCGAGGAAAGCGATGAAATGTGCGAATTGACATCCTGCATATTTTCATAGGAAGCTGTCAATTCTGAAATAAGGCTGGACATCAGCTCATCGCCTTTATCTGAAACCCTTTCAGCTGCCATTGCGTCCTGATGGAGTTTTTCGACAAGGGCTGATGTCCTGGTGATGACCTGATTTGTTTTTTCAAGGGATTGAGTAATATCCACGACTGAATCTGACTGGATATGGATTCCTGCGGAAATCTCCGTGACTGACTGAGTCATTTCCTTCGAAGATTGATAATTTTCCATACTTTTGAATTTTACGTCATAAATCAGCTTTGCAATGCTCCTTGTGTTGCTTTCGATTACTGCCCTTGTCTCCAAATCCTTGTTTAATAGATTTTCCGTTTCCAGTTTTGCAGACTCAATCGTTTGAGACAGCTTTTTGGAAATGGAAAACTGAAAGCCAAGCATTACTGTGACAAGCATATATAAAAGGTAAATCGTTACATAGTTTTTTGTTTCCAGTGGCAGCACTTCATGATGCAGCCAGGTGAACAAAGAAATAATCATAAATCCGAGACCGGATGCCAGGAATAGCAATCTCCTGTCCATGTAGATTGCTGCGGCAGCAAGGATAAAATAAAGAAGGGTATAGGCGGTCGGCGAAACGCTGGTTTCCATGATCAGGAACAAAACTGCCGAAACGATGACAACGGATAGATAGGGAATGAAAGTTGTTAATCTTTTGGTATAGTGGAGCAAAGCGACTGCTGAAACCCCAATACCGCCGCCAAGGATGATAGAGAGGATTACGGCAAGTTCTTTTTGCATGGCAATATCAACTACTGCCGCCAAAAGAACTGATACTAGAGTGGCTTTGACGATTAAAGAATTCTTCCTTTCTAAATCCTCTTTTTTAATTTCTTCAATATTTTTCATGAATTGCATTCTCCTCATATTCAAGCTAATGTAATATTCGCTAGAAATTTTGGGATTCCTGTCGTATGAATTCACTTTTTTTTCAGAAAATATTAAAATAGAGAAGGAAGACAAGAAACATTGTTACATATTGAAGTTTTACATGGTATTATCGTATAGTATTAGTATCTAGTCTTAATAATCGAAAAGGACAAGGGGTGCACAAAGATGTTAAAAGTACAAGAAATCAGAGAATTAATCAAACTAGTAGACCAATCAAGCATTGACGAATTTTCATATGAATTTGAAGGATCAAAAATCAAAATGAAGAAGCACGGGGAAACCAAAACTGTAGTTGAGCATGTACAGCCGGCAACTCCGACATCAGCTCCAGCTCCACAGCCAGCGCCGGTCGTGCAAGAAGCTCCAAGACCTGAACAAAAGGCAAAGGCAGCAGCGGTCCAGGAACTGAAGCAGGAGGAAGTACAGGATACATCCAACTTACATAAGATCGTCTCCCCGATGGTCGGGACTTTCTATCAATCTTCTTCACCTGAAGCGGATGCATATGTCAAAACGGGCTCGAAGGTGAGCAAGGACTCAATTGTTTGTATCGTTGAAGCAATGAAGCTTTTCAACGAAATTGAGGCAGAAGTAAATGGGGAAATCGTAGAAATTCTAGTTAAAGATGGACAGCTTGTAGAATACGGCCAGCCTTTATTCCTGGTTAAGCCCGAATAAGGAGCGATATTGATGATAAAAAAATTACTGATAGCCAACAGAGGAGAAATAGCAGTCAGGGTCATCCGTGCCTGCAGGGAATTGGGGGTTGAATCCGTAGCTGTCTATTCAGAAGCTGACAAAGAATCTCTCCATGTTCAGCTTGCTGATGAGGCATACTGCATCGGCCCAAAGGCTTCAAAGGACAGCTATTTGAATTTCACCAATATTATCAGCGTAGCCAAGTTGACAGGGTGTGACGCAATTCATCCGGGTTACGGCTTCCTAGCCGAGAATGCTGATTTTGCAGAGCTTTGCAGAGAGTGCAATATCACGTTTGTCGGGCCATCCCCTGAAGCGATCCAGAAGATGGGAACGAAGGATGTTGCAAGGGAAACGATGAAGCAGGCCAATGTACCGATAGTGCCGGGTTCACAGGGAATCATTGAAACCACGGAAGATGCGGTCAGTCTGGCAAATGAGATTGGTTACCCGGTGATCATCAAGGCAACGGCAGGCGGAGGCGGTAAAGGAATCCGTGTGGCCAGGACGGAACAAGAGATGATCAAAGGAATCAATATCACCCAGCAGGAAGCGATGACTGCGTTCGGAAATCCAGGTGTATATATCGAGAAATATATCGAGGATTTCCGCCATGTAGAGATTCAGGTACTTGCAGACAGTTATGGCCATACGATCCATCTTGGAGAGCGTGACTGTTCGATCCAGCGACGCCTGCAAAAACTGCTAGAGGAAACTCCATCACCTGCCCTTGACGGTGAAACCAGGGCCGAAATGGGTGAAGCAGCAGTCAAAGCTGCGAAAGCAGTTGATTATACAGGCGCTGGCACGGTAGAATTTATATATGATTACCGCAATCGCAAATTTTATTTCATGGAGATGAATACCCGCATCCAGGTTGAACATCCTGTAACAGAAATGGTTACAGGCGTGGATTTGATCAAGGAACAGATCAAGATTGCCTCCGGCGAAAGGCTGAGCCTTAAGCAGGAAGACGTCCAGTTCAACGGTTGGGCAATCGAATGCCGGATCAATGCAGAAAATCCTGCGAAAAATTTCATGCCATCGGCAGGCAAAATCAAAATGTATCTCCCTCCAGGCGGTTTTGGTGTTAGAATAGATTCAGCGGCATATCCTGGTTATACAATCCCGCCTTACTATGATTCAATGATTGCGAAGGTCATTACTTATGGAAGCAGCCGGGAAGAAGCGATTGACCGCATGAAGAGAGCGCTTGGTGAGTTTGTGGTTGAAGGCATCCACACAACCATACCGTTCCACCTTAAGCTGCTGAACCATGAAAAATTCGTGGAAGGGCAGTTCAATACGAAATTCCTGGAAATGTATGATGTTATGTCAGAAGAATAATAGGAGGATCTAGCCATGAGTGAACAGCAACATTTACTTGAAATGAGCCATGATGAAAACGGCTTGGGAAAAGTGGAAATTGCACCTGAAGTAATCGAAGTCATCGCAAGCATCGCTGCATCCGAAGTAGAAGGCGTCATGCAAATGCGCGGCAGCTTTGCAGCAGGAGTAGTTGAAAGACTCGGAAAGAAAAACCACGGTAAAGGTGTAAAAGTCGAGCTAGTTGAAGAAGGAATCAAGGTTGACGTGTATTGTGTCATGAAGTTTGGCGTATCGATTCCTGCGGTTGCACAGAAAATCCAGGACAATATCCGCCAGGCATTATTGAACATGACGGCACTTGATGCAACAGAAGTCAATATCCACGTAGTCGGCATCCAGTTCGAAAACCAAAAAGTAGAACCGGAAATCGAACAAGAAGTTTAACCATCAAACCAAAGGCATAAATATGCATGCCTTTGGTTTTTTTGTACTGTTTTCTCAAGTGCGTATGATGTAATTGTTCTAAGTAGCTACGGGTTCGGACAAAATCGCGTGCTGAAGAGAAAAAGTTGTCCAAAGGTGCCCCAGGTTCGGACAAAACCTCGCGCTGAAGAGGAAAAGTTGTCCGAAGATGACCCAGGTTCGGACAAAATCCCGTGCTGTAGAGAAAAAGTTGTCCGAAGCTGACCCAGGTTCGGACAAAATCCCGTGCTGAAGAGGAAAAGTTGTCCGAAGTAGAGCCAAGTTCGGACAAAATCTCGTGCTGAAGAGAAAAAGTTGTCCGAAGGTGACCCAGGTTCGGACAAAATCCCGTGCTGAAGAGCAAAAGTTGTCCGAAGATGACCCAGGTTCGGACAAAATCACGTGGTGAAGAGGGAAAGTTGTCTGAAGTAGGCCTGTGTTCGGACAAAATCACGTCCTGAAGAGCAAAAGTTGTCCGAAGATGACCCGTGTTCGGACAAAATCACGTCCTGAAGAGAAAAAGTTGTCCGAAGGTGCCCCAGGTTCGGACAAAACCTCCCGCTGAAGAGAAAAAGTTGTCCGAAGGTGCCCCGTGTTCGGACAAAATCCCGTGCTGAAGAGGAAAAGTTGTCCGAAGATGACCCAGGTTCGGACAAAATCCCGTGCTGAAGAGCAAATGTTGTCCGAAGATGACCCGTGTTCGGACAAAATCACGTCTTGTAGAGCAAAAGTTGTCCGAAGATGACCCGTGTTCGGACAAAATCACGTCCTGAAGAGCAAAAGTTGTCCGAAGTAGTCCCAAACCCATTCTTACACTGAAATCCCTTATCTTCTAGGAGATATTTTCTTTTGTTTTGATTAACTTTTTTCTAAAAAGTGAAAAATAATAGGAAATCATGCGTAAAGAGATATGATATGCTATTATTTTGTTAGAATCAGACAAGCCGTAAAGGAGCTAAGGAATTCAATGAAAAGAAGAACAGCACGAGAAAAGGCATTACAAGCCTTATTCCAGATTGATATAAGCAAGGTGGAAATTTCAGACGCGATTGAACATGTGCTTGAGGAAGCAGCTGGGGATGATTATCTGAACAAGCTTGTAAACGGCACAGTAGAGCACCAGCAGGAAATTGACGAGGAGATCAAGGTATACCTAGAAAAGTGGTCACTCGACCGACTCGCAGCCGTTGACCGGAACCTCCTGCGCCTCGCCGTATACGAATTGAAGTATTGCAACAAAGAGGTACCGATGAATGTCGTTCTTGATGAAGCGATTGAAATTGCTAAATTATATGGGGATGACCAATCAAGCCGATTTATTAATGGGGTTCTGTCCAAAGTGAAGCAGAGCATTTCCTAAAACCATTGCGCAGGCAGGTTGGACCTTCCCTGATCATATAGGGGGAGAAAGTATGGCTGCTATTATTATTGATGGAAAAGAGATTGCCAAGAAGAAGAAACTCGAAATCGCCGACCAGGTTCAGGAGCTGAAAAAACAGGGAGTAACTCCAGGCCTGGCCGTGATTCTTGTCGGTGACAACCAGGCGTCAAGAACCTATGTCAACAGCAAGCAGAAAACCGCAAGAGAACTTGGAATGCATAATGTCCTGATTGAGTATCCTGTCTCCATTACTGAGCAAGAGCTACTGGCTAAAATAGACGAACTCAACAAGGATGAAGATATCCATGGGATTTTAGTTCAGCTTCCGCTTCCGGATCATATCAGTGAGAAAAAACTGATTGAAGCTATTTCACCTGAAAAAGATGTTGATGGCTTCCATCCAATCAATATTGGCCGAATGATGACCGGCCAGGATGCCTTTTTACCATGCACGCCATTTGGTGTAGTGGTCATGATGAAGGAGATAGAGGTGGATCTTGCCGGGAAGCATGTCGTTGTCGTTGGCAGGAGCAATATTGTCGGAAAACCGGCAGGCCAACTTTTCCTGAACGAAAACGCAACCGTTACATATTGCCATTCGAGGACAAAAGACTTAAAGGAACATACAAAACAGGCAGATGTTATCGTAGCAGCAGTTGGAAAAGCGGACTTGATTACAGCTGACCATGTAAAGCCGGGCGCTGTGGTCATCGATGTTGGCATGAACCGCAACGATCTGGGCAAGCTTTGCGGGGATGTAGCTTATGACGAGGTCAAGGAAAAAGCCGGGTATATCACTCCTGTGCCTGGCGGTGTCGGTCCAATGACGATCGCCATGTTGATGTATAACACTTTGAAGTCTGCAAAGAACCATATGAATAGACTTCAAAACTCAAATCTATAAGGCGTGATTCTGTCCATATCTGTTATAAGTTAGAAACTGAAAATCCACTTATGTTAAGTGACGAATCGGGATTCTAAATTTATAATGGATATGGGCAGTTTTTTTGATTTTTAAGAAATCATGTACTTTTTAAACTTAGTTTAGTGTCTAGCTTCTGCGCCTAGTCAGTTTTCATCCCAGAGAGGGCTTCTTCGAGTATCTTGCGAGAAGCGTTAGCTTTGAGCAGCTCGAGTCACTTGTCTAGTTTCGCCTCCTAGAAACTCCGAAACTTCAACTCCGCCGGCAGAAGCAAAAAGCGCTTCTTTGTCGGAGTCTCCAGTTTCTGCGTTTCTGGACAGTCGGCTATACATTTCGACTTCGGTCCTCCAATGAAGTCAAAGAACGACTGCACTGTCAGGGCCTCCAGTGCTTGTCGCGTCTGCCCAAGGAGCTTACGCTTTTCTAATTAAAAGCAACACAAAAGGAGTTCACGAATGGATAATCAGCGTTATCTAACCGTCAACGCGTTAACCAAATACATAAAGCGAAAATTTGATGCAGATCCGCATCTTCAAGGCGTTTATATTAAAGGGGAAATCTCCAACTTCAAAAGGCATTCAAGCGGGCATATGTATTTTACGCTCAAGGATGAGAAAGCAAGGATCCTTGCTGTTATGTTTGCGGGTACTGCACGATCCATGAAGTTCAAGCCTGAAAATGGCATGAAGGTCCTGGTCAGAGGAGATATTTCAGTGTACGAAGGCAGTGGCCAGTACCAAGTTTACATAAAAGAAATGAAAACCGATGGAGTGGGCGACTTATTTGTCGCTTATGAGCAGCTGAAGAAGAAGCTTGAACAGGAAGGCCTTTTCTCACCGCAATACAAGCAGCCGATTCCGAAGTATCCAAAAGCTGTTGGTATTGTTACTTCGCCAACGGGGGCAGCAATCCGCGATATCCTAACGACAATCAAGAGAAGATATCCCATTACCAAGGTACTCATTTTCCCGGCGCTGGTACAAGGAGAGCAGGGCGGCCCTTCCATAGTCAAAGCAATCCAGAAGGCGAATGATAGGGCAGACATTGATGTTCTGATCATCGGCCGAGGAGGCGGATCGATTGAGGAGCTCTGGAACTTCAATGAGGAGTCCGTAGCAAGAGCGATTTTTGCTTCTAAGATCCCAATTATATCTGCTGTGGGCCATGAAACAGACTTCACTATCGCCGATTTCGTTGCAGACATGAGAGCACCGACGCCAACTGGTGCCGCTGAATTGGCAGTTCCCCATATCCAGGAACTGATTGAAAGGGTAATGAACCGGGAAACCAGACTGATGAGGGCGATGAGGGAGAAAGTGTTCTTCCAGCAAGAGCGATACCAGAGGCTGATCAGGTCTTACGCTTTCCGCTATCCAAGGAAGCTGTATGAGCAAAAGCTTGAACAAGTCGACAAGCTGACAGAATCGCTGACCCGCGGAGCCGGGAAACTGTATTCTTCAAAAAATGACGCGCTTCTTCAGCTGAAGCGGAGATTAGATCGAAGCCACCCAGAAGAACTGAGGAAGCTTTCTGCTGAAAGACATATAAGGACAACAAGAGCTTTGAACCGGGCAATGACGTCCGTCTTGTCTGAAAAGCGGAAAGAGTTCAACGGTATCGTTTCAACACTTGAAGCTTTAAGCCCGCTGAAGATCATGGACCGAGGCTATAGCCTGGCATATACGGAAGCAGGGGAACTGATCAAAACAGTCACCCAGGTAAAGCCCGAACGGAAAATAAATGTAAAGCTTTCTGATGGAAGTATTCAATGTATCGTGACAGATATCGAGGAGAGTGATAACGATGGCAGATGAAAAAAAACTGAGTTTTGAACAGGCAATGGACCAACTGGAAAGCATTGTTGAGAAGCTGGAAGAGGGCGATGTGCCTTTGGAAGAAGCGATCTCTTTTTATAAAGAAGGAATGGAATTATCCAAGCTTTGCCATGATAAGCTAAAGAATGTGGAAGAACAGCTAGCCCAGATCATTACTGAAGATGGACGGACTGAAGGTTTCTCCATAAACGAGGAGGAATAATATTGCATCCTGTTTCACTTGACTCTTTTACAAATAAATATAAAGCCCTTGTTGAAAAACGCTTAAGTGAGGCGGTCGGTTCCCTTGAGACTCCGGAAAATCTCGCGAAGGCGATGCTTTACTCACTGGAAGCAGGCGGGAAAAGAATCCGCCCGCTGCTGGTCTTCGCAGTAATCGATGCATTCGGAAAAAATCCGCAAAATGGGGTTGATGCTGCAGCGGCGATCGAAATGGTCCATACGTATTCTTTGATTCACGATGACCTGCCGAGCATGGACGATGACGATCTAAGAAGGGGAAAACCGACGAATCATAAAGTATTCGGCGAAGCCACAGCCATCCTGGCAGGGGATGCTCTCTTGACATTAAGTTTCAACCTATTGGCGGAAATTCCTGAAGAATCAGCATCAGCCCATGTTAAACTGGCATTGATCAAAGGGCTGTCCGCTGCTGCGGGTGCTCATGGTATGGTGGGCGGACAGGCAGCTGATATGGAAGGGGAAAAAAAGAAGCTCACACTTGAGCAGCTTGAATATATCCATATTAATAAAACGGGTAAATTACTGGAATACAGTATTTTAGCTGGGGCTGAAATTGCCGGGGCGACTGCCGAGCAAAAGGAAATACTCTCAAAGTTCGCATACCATATAGGCCTAGCATTCCAAATCCGTGATGATATCCTCGACCTTGAGGGCAGTGAGGAAGAGATCGGCAAGCCGGTTGGGAGCGATACAGCAAACGAAAAAAGCACATATCCTGCCTTGCTTGGATTAGCCGGAGCAAAAGAAGCGCTTGATTACCACTTGCGGAGCGCGAAAGAGTCCCTGGACAAAAGCGGTCTAGAGGTTGGGCTCCTTGGACAGATCACGGATTTGATCGGACTGCGCAATCATTAGGGCAGTCGTTGAGAATAGTAGGATAGTGTGCTATAATTGGCTGTTAGCACGGTAGTGTTGGCAGCTTTTTTTTACATAAGTATGTTTTCGCTTTGACTGCATTTGCAGCATACACATTAGCCCAAGTTAATAAATGAACTGAAATCAGACTTTACTGTTCTGAAAGCGAAAAGTTCAATACATAAATCTGCCATTTTTCCATGTATAGCTTGAAAAGCCTTCATTACTTAATATATGTTATTACTAACAACTTTTTAAGATATGGAAAAAAATGCGGAATAATAAGTCAGAAATGAAAGTGAGTGGTCCGAAATGGATCTTTTATCAATACAAGACCCTTCCTTCCTGAAAAATCTTTCGAAGAAGGAATTGGAGGAGCTAAGCAGGGAGATTCGGCAGTTCTTGATTGAAAAGCTATCAGTTACCGGCGGACACATTGGCCCTAACCTGGGTGTTGTCGAGTTAACGATAGCCCTCCATAAGTGTTTTGACAGCCCGAAGGATAAGTTTCTTTGGGATGTAGGGCACCAATCATACGTGCATAAAATCTTGACGGGAAGAGCGTGCCAGTTTGACACGTTAAGGCAGCATAAGGGATTGTGCGGTTTTCCGAAGATGGTCGAAAGTGAACATGATGTCTGGGAAACTGGACATAGTTCCACTTCTCTTTCAGCTGCTATGGGAATGGCGATCGCCAGGGACCTTAAGGGTGAAAACACGCACATCGTTCCAATCATCGGTGATGGTGCCCTTACAGGCGGAATGGCTTTAGAGGCATTGAATCACATCGGGCATGAAAAAAAGAAGCTTATTGTGATTTTGAATGATAATGAAATGTCGATTGCCCCTAACGTAGGAGCTTTGCATAATGTCCTCGGACGCTTGCGCACTGCAGGCAAGTACCACTGGGTAAAAGATGAACTGGAATATTTGTTGAAAAAGGTGCCTGCTATTGGCGGTCAGCTCGCGTCGACTGCTGAAAGAATAAAGGACAGCTTGAAATATCTCTTTGTATCAGGAATCTTTTTCGAGGAATTAGGGTTCACCTATCTAGGCCCTGTAGACGGGCATGATTATGACGACCTCTTTGAGAACCTTGCATATGCAAAGAAGCAGGAAGGTCCTGTTTTATTGCATGTCATTACGAAAAAGGGCAAGGGATATAATCCGGCTGAAAACGATAAAATTGGCACATGGCATGGAACGGGACCTTATAAAATGGAAACCGGTGATTTTGTAAAGCCTGAATCTGCACCGCCAGCATGGAGCAAGCTGGTCAGTGAAACAGTAAGGAAAATCGCGAGGACGGATGAACGGATCGTGGCTGTGACACCAGCGATGCCTGTTGGTTCAAAGCTTGAGGGCTTTGCCAGTGAATTCCCTGACCGGATGATTGACGTTGGAATTGCTGAGCAGCATGCAACGACTTTTGCAGCCGGACTGGCGACGCAAAATATGAAGCCATTCCTGGCGATTTATTCTACCTTCCTGCAGCGCGCATATGACCAGGTCGTTCACGATATTTGCCGTCAAAACCTGAACGTATTCATTGGTATCGACCGTGCAGGCCTTGTAGGCGCAGACGGAGAAACACATCAAGGTGTTTTTGACATCGCCTTTTTAAGGCACTTGCCTAATATGGTACTGATGATGCCGAAAGATGAAAACGAAGGACAGCATATGGTGTACACAGCAATTAAGTACGACGATGGCCCGATTGCAATGCGTTATCCACGAGGCAATGGACTGGGAGTGCCAATGGATGAAGAGTTAAAAGAAATCCCGATAGGTACATGGGAAGTACTTCGTGAAGGGGAAGACGCAGCGATCCTGACATTCGGAACAACCATTCCGATGGCAATGGAGGCAGCAGAAGTCCTTTCAAGGCAGGGTGTATCTGTAAAAGTAGTCAATACCCGCTTTATCAAGCCTCTCGATGAAGGGATGCTCGTTGGCATCCTGAAAGAAAATATGCCAATTTTGACAATCGAGGAAGCGGTCCTTCAAGGTGGATTCGGAAGCTTCGTGCTTGAAACGTCGCATGACCTTGGCTACCAGCATGTAGAGATTGACAGGATGGGAATCCCCGATCAATTCATCGAACATGGCAGTGTCGATAAGCTTCTTGAGGAAATTGGAATGACAACAGAAGATGTCGTCTTGCGCATGCAAAAGCTTGCGAGACAGAAACAAAAAAGGGCGTAGCAAATGAAAATCAAAAAGGAAAGATTAGATGTACTGCTTGTTGAACGCGGTCTTGCGGAGACAAGGGAGAAAGCCAAACGGACAATCATGGCAGGACTCGTCTACACGAACGAAAATCGGCTGGACAAACCTGGTGAAAAGGTTAGCAGTGACATTCCTTTGACGGTAAAGGGAAATGTACTTCCTTATGTGAGCCGCGGAGGATTGAAGCTCGAAAAGGCATTAAAGGTTTTTGACCTTGATGTTCAAGGTAAAACGCTGCTGGATATCGGGGCTTCGACAGGCGGCTTTACCGATTGTGCCCTTCAAAACGGAGCTGAGATGTCCTATGCTTTGGATGTCGGCTACAATCAGCTTGCATGGAAGCTGCGTCAGGATGAACGTGTCGTCGTGATGGAGCGGACAAACTTTCGTTATGTGAAACCGGAAGACCTTATAAAGGGGATGCCGAATTTTGCAAGCATTGATGTTTCATTCATATCCCTTCGTCTCATTTTGCCAGTGCTCAAAACCTTGCTGGTAACAGGAAGCGATATCGTCGCTCTCGTCAAGCCGCAATTTGAGGCAGGAAGAGAACAGGTTGGCAAAAAAGGAATTGTCCGTGACAGGAAAGTCCACGAACAAGTCCTGGACAGGATCATTTCTTTTTCAATAGAAGAGGGCTATGATGTAATGGATTTGAGTTTCTCGCCGATCACAGGCGGAGATGGCAATATAGAATTCCTGCTGCATCTTCAGTGGAGTGGCACAGCAGAAGAAAAAGGGAAGCTGTTGCTGAAGACCCAGCCAGAAGCAGTCGTCACAGAAGCGCATAATGAATTAAAATCAAAGCAAACTACCGAAGAAGAATAGGCTGATCAAGCCTGTTCTTTTTTGTGTGGTTTGGAGAGTATTGATATTTATTATTTATTTTAAAAAACAGTTCACCACTTCGTCATTTCCGCCGATAACTTTTGCCGAAAGTCCACGAATGATTGTACAATCTGTTGAAATCGGCTAACATATGAGTATAGGAATGTTTCGGATATATCCAGGGGTGATATTAATGAATAAAGGACAGCGACATATTAAAATACGCGAATTAATCGCGAGCAAGGATATCGAGACGCAGGATGAACTGGTGGACCGGCTGAAAGCTGCAGGCTTTAATGTTACACAGGCGACAGTTTCCCGTGACATCAAGGAACTGCATCTTGTAAAGGTCCCTTTGATTGATGGCAGATATAAATACAGCCTGCCGGCAGACCAGCGTTTCAATCCATTGCAAAAACTAAAAAGGTCGTTAATGGATGCTTTTATCCGCATCGATCAGGCCGGCCATCTTCTAGTGATGAAAACTTTGCCTGGCAATGCCAATGCGATCGGGGCATTGATTGATAATCTCGATTGGGAAGATATTCTTGGCACGATTTGTGGAGACGATACAATCTTGATTATTTGCCGTACTCCAGAGGATACAGAGCAAGTCACAAATCGTTTTCTCGAAATGCTGTAAATGAGGTGACGTTTGCTTGTTAAATGAATTATCGATTCGAAACTTCGCAATTATTGAATCATTATCCGTTTCTTTTAATAAAGGCCTTACCGTCCTCACCGGTGAAACAGGGGCCGGGAAATCCATTATAATCGATGCCATACATCTCCTTGTGGGCGGAAGAGGCTCGGCGGAATTCGTACGCCATGGAGAAGATAAAGCTGAAATTGAAGGGTTATTCCATCTTGAAGGGGAAAATCATCCAAGTTATGCAAAGGCAGCAGAATTTGGCATTGAAATTGAGGATGCGATGATTGTCTTGAGAAGGGATATTTCCGCGACTGGAAAAAGTGTATGCCGCATTAATGGCAAGCTCGTCACCATTGCGGTGCTGCGGGAAGTAGGCTCGACCTTGATTGATATTCATGGTCAGCATGAGCACCAGGAATTAATGGATGAGACAAAACATATCAATCTTCTTGACCAATTCGGAGCAGAGGAAATCCTGCCTGCCCTGCAAGAATACCAGCACGTTTACCGTTCTTTTGAGCAGACACAGAAAAAGCTGAAGAACTTAAGTGAAAATGAGCAGCAAATGGCTCACAGGCTAGATTTGATTCAATTTCAGCATGATGAGATCCTCTCGGCGGACCTAAGGCTAAACGAGGACGAGGAGCTTTTTGAAGAGAAGCGTAAGCTTAGCAACTTCGAAAAGATCTATGAAAGTATCCAGACCAGTTATACGGCATTGCAGGGTGAGCAAAAGGGCCTTGATTGGATAGGTCTGGTCATGGATAATCTTCAGAATGCAGCAGATCTTGATCCTGACTATAAGAATGTTGCCGACACAGTAGCGAACAGCTTTTATATGCTTGAAGATGCTGCAAGGACCATCCGGAATGAACTGGATTCACTTGAATATGATCCGAAGCGCTTGAATGAAATTGAAGACAGGCTGAATGAGATCAATCAACTGAAACGGAAGTATGGAAATACGATTGAAGAAATCCTGGAGTACGCCTCTAAAATCGAGGAAGAAATCGAGACACTCCAGAATAAGGAAGTCCATATTGGCCAGATGGAAAAAGAGCTCGCCTCACTTAAAAAGGATCTGCGGATCGAGGCCAATAACTTGACTCAAACTCGCAGGAAATATGCAAAAAAACTGACGAAATTAATTCATAATGAATTAAAGGAACTGTATATGGAGAAGACGGTATTCGACCTCAGAATTGATGCGGATCCTGACCACTTCCATAAAAACGGCGCCGATAAGGTCGAGTTCTATATCTCCACAAATCCGGGAGAACCTTTGAAGCCTTTATCAAAAATTGCATCCGGCGGGGAACTTTCGCGGATCATGCTTGCCCTGAAAAGTATTTTCTCAAAACATCAGGGTGTCACCTCCATCATTTTCGATGAAGTAGACACAGGAGTCAGTGGTCGTGTGGCTCAATCGATCGCGGAAAAAATCTATAATGTCTCGACTGGATCACAGGTCCTTTGCATATCACATTTGCCACAAGTTGCCGCAATGGCTGATACTCATCTGTATATCGCAAAGATCATAAAGAATGGAAGGACCAAAACATCCGTCACTCCGCTGTCTCCTTCTGAAAAAGTGAAGGAGATCGTCAGGATGATTTCCGGTGTAGAAGTTACTGACCTGACGAAACAGCATGCAGAAGAATTGCTGAAGCTTGCACAGAATATGAAGGCAGTCACATGAAAAGCTATCCATAAAGGGTAGCTTTTTTATTTTTATACAGGTTATAAATGCGGGGAGTCGAGGCAAAATTAAAGATGTAGCCATTTCGATGTGTGTGGACTAGAAGCGAGGAGAGTGAAATGATTTGAAGAAGGATTTTCTCAGAAAAATTATTGGTGGAATTCTCCTTGTTTCATTAATTGCTTTAGGATTTGCAAAACCAGTACAAGAATATTTATCTATTCCAGGAGATATAACGTTATTCGAGGGGCAAAAGCTTGACTTCCAGGCAAATGCAGTCCAGGTTACTGCTCCAGTTAAAGACTCAAGCATCGCTGTGGACCAGCAAGATGAGACCTTTACCCTTGAGGCAAAAAGGCATGGTAAGGACGAAATGGTCCTTGAATTAGCAGGCTTCCCAGTTAAAAAAGTCGATGTCAATGTCCTGAAGGATTTCAAGGTCAGGCCAGGCGGTCAATCTATAGGAGTAAAATTGAATACGGTAGGTGTCCTTGTGGTCGGACATCACCAGGTGCAGGCTGATGAAGGAAGAGTGTCGCCAGGTGAAAAGGCTGGCATTAAAAAAGGCGATATCATCACTGAAATCAATGGACAGCAAATTGAAAAAATGGCAGATGTCGGTCCGTTCGTAAAGCAGGCAGGAGAAGATGGCAAGCCATTGGATATTGTAATCAAAAGGGAAAATGAGAAAGTCAGAACTCAGCTTCAGCCAAAAAAGGATGTAAATGAAAACACCTATAAGCTTGGGTTGTATATTCGCGATTCGGCTGCTGGTATTGGAACGATGACATTTTATCACCCGCAGTCCAAAAAATATGGTGCGCTCGGACATGTCATTTCTGACATGGACACGAAGAAACCTATTGTCGTTGGAGATGGCCAAATTGTCAGATCGACGGTTACTTCGATTGAAAAAGGCGGAAAAGGAAACCCGGGTGAAAAGCTGGCACGTTTCTCATCTGATCGTGAAGTGATCGGGAATATCAAAAGAAACAGCCCTTTTGGTATCTTTGGCGAATTGAACAAGGATATTTCAAATGGGGTTTTTGATAAACCTCTTCCAATAGCTCTTTCTCATCAAGTAAAAGAAGGTCCGGCGAAAATCCTGACAGTCGTGAATAATGACGAAGTAAATCTTTTTGATATAGAGATTGTCAGCACCATCCCGCAAAAGTTTCCAGCAACGAAGGGAATGGTGATCAAAGTGACTGATCCAGAGTTGTTGGAAAAGACAGGTGGTATTGTCCAGGGGATGAGCGGAAGTCCAATTATCCAGGGCGACAAGCTTGTAGGCGCTGTAACGCATGTCTTCGTAAATGACCCAACAAGCGGATATGGAGTTCATATAGAGTGGATGCTGAATGAAGCAGGCATCGACATATACGAAAAGCCAAGAGAGCAGGCAAGTTAATACAGGAATTCGGCGGCGGCAAACAGCCGCCTTTTCTTTGTGTTAAACTGGAGGTGAAAGCGAAGTGGCTGAAATGAATATCAACAAAAATCTATTCTCAACCCCAATTATCAAGATTATTCGACAAAATCACCAACCTTTTTTTGTCAACTATCGAAATAAGTCGAAAAACAAAGGAAAATGAAGCATTTATAAGAAAATATTCCTTTTTTAAGAAAAAATTAAAAATAAGAGGAATTTCTGTTGCATTGTCGAATTAGTCATTTAGAATAGAATTTAGAGAAGAAATATTTGTGATCATAATTGGATTGAGGAGGAACCAAGTAGTGAACAAAATAAAAGTATGCGTCGTTGATGACAACAGAGAATTAGTAGGTCTTCTTGAAGAATATATTTCTTCACAGGATGATATGGAGATTGTAGGAGTTGCCCATAATGGCCAGGAATGTTTGGAGATGCTTGAAGATACAGATCCTGATGTCTTGCTATTAGATATTATCATGCCGCACCTTGACGGATTGGCGGTCCTTGAAAGACTTCGTAATATGAAGAAGGGAATCATTCCGAATGTTATCATGCTGACAGCATTTGGCCAGGAAGATGTTACGAAGAAAGCAGTAGAGCTCGGAGCTTCCTATTTCATCCTAAAGCCGTTCGATATGGAGCATCTTGCAGGGCATATCCGCCAAGTAAGCGGCAAGGCGAAATCAGTAGCCCGAAAGCCATCTTCATCCATCAATTATGGCAGATCGAATTCTGAACAGAAGCCTAAAAACCTGGATGCAAGCATTACAAGCATCATCCATGAAATTGGCGTCCCTGCCCATATTAAAGGGTATATGTACCTGCGCGAAGCCATTTCGATGGTATATAACGATATTGAACTCCTTGGCTCGATCACAAAAGTCCTCTATCCAGACATCGCCAAGAAATTCAATACGACTGCAAGCCGTGTGGAACGTGCCATCCGTCATGCCATTGAGGTTGCGTGGAGCAGAGGGAATATTGATTCCATTTCCTCCTTGTTCGGATATACTGTTTCGATGTCAAAAGCGAAGCCGACAAATTCCGAATTCATCGCGATGGTCGCTGACAAGCTGCGTCTTGAGCACAAAGCTTCTTGAAAGAGTTAGGCAATAATTAGCTATTTATTCATATTATTACATTGAACATCTTACTTTAGCACGGACTTACCGAGCTAAAGTAAGATGTTTTTTAATGGCTGTAAATTGGCATTCTGCAAGTCTGAATATTATCATGTAGTTATATCTAAGCCTCGCCATCAAAAAAACGCCTTAAAAGGCGCTTGAATTTTATTGATCCTTTTCTTTTTCTAGCTCCGATAATTTTTGAATAAGGATATGCTGGGGCATATGCATGATTTGTTCGATAGGTACTCCCAGTTTTTCTGAAAGCTTTACAGCAGTTTCAGCAGAAATATGCAATGGTCTCATTGTGTATTTACCTCCAAATTGAAAAGATAGGTGTGATGGTTCATGACTCTTATTTTAGCACATCGTGGCTATGCGGCAGAATATCCGGAAAACACAATGCTTGCTTTTAAAGAAGCAGAAAAAGCAGGTGCAGATGGCTTAGAGCTCGATGTCCAAATGACAAGAGACGGAGAGCTGGTGGTAATTCATGATGAAAAGGTGGATCGAACTACAGACGGCACTGGACTGGTGAAGGACTACACTTTAGGAGATTTAAGAAAACTGGATGCCCGTTTCAAATTCAAGGAATTATCAAGGAGAGAACAGATTCCTTCTTTGGAAGAAGTCCTTGAATGGTTAGCAGGGACTCGTTTGGTCTGCAATATTGAATTAAAAAACAGCATTATCCCTTATGAAGGAATGGAAGAGAAGGTCATAGATATGGTTAGGGCCTATGAATTATCTGACAGGATTATCATTTCCTCTTTCAATCATTACAGCATTGTCCAAAGCTATTTACTGGCTCCGGAGATTGAAATCGCCCCTTTGCTTTCTGAGGGATTATATATGCCATGGATTTATGCGCAGTCGATCAAGGCTAAGGGCTTTCATCCTCATTGGAGGGCAGCCCCGGACCAAATCGTCACGGCGTCCCTGGAGAGCGGGATTGAAGTAAGGCCATACACAGTGAATAAAGAATCTGAACTGGAAAGATTATTCAAGGTGAATTGCAGTGCAGTCATAACAGACGACCCTGCTAAGGCAAAAATAATTAGAGAAAAGCTTTTTACACCTTAAATCAAAACCTTAAGTGTTTTTTTCCTAAGGGTGGGTTTTGAGTAAATAAAACAGGCCAGATATATAATCATGGCCTGTTTTGCTTTTTATTGCTATCAGGAATTCGGAAAATTGCCTGGACTTTATTTCTCTTTCGATCACGATGCAGGATAAAACCAGCGATGAAACCCAGTCCCGCCAGGAAAAAGAGAAGTCCTGCAAGGAATTGAAGCCATAAAAATGGGAAGGGTGCCTGCAAGATTCCAAACACCATATCGCGCATCAGTTTTACACCCAGAGCAGCAATGACACCTGGTATCAACATAATGATTAATGCTATGATCCTGATCATTTTGGTTTCCCCTCGTTATTTGTCCTTATTTAAAAAGTATACTCAACCCCGTGTTTTTCCGCAATACAAGTTCCTTGGAGTGGATTATGTACAGAAGAGTTAGAAAACAAAGAAATTTGTCAGCGCATACAAAAAGAATTACAATGGTAGTGAAAGATCTTGCAGACTTTAAAGATGTACCATGAAATATTTTTCCAGATATGTGGTGAATATTATGCAAAGAGTAATGATTGTAGGAGCAGGTAAGGGTGGAATGGCCATTCTTGATATTTTCAAGCAGACTGCAGATGTAGTTGCTGTGGTTGATATAAACCCCGATGCTCCAGGGATTATCGCAGCACAAAAAGCAGGGATCCAGACCGGTTCAGACTGGCATAAATACATTTCCGATCAGTTGGATATCATCATTGAAGTGACCGGTGAAGACGATGTCTTCAAGGAATTAAGGGATGCTCGCGGTAAAAACACAGTGCTGATACCAGGAAGTGTCGCATTTCTCCTGGCTACGCTTTTGGAAGAAAAGGAAGAACTGATAAAAACTCTCAGGAAAATTACATATGAACATGACTTGATTTTCAACTCTTCTGGTGATGGCATGGTGGTCATCAATACAGAAGGAATTGTAACCTTGTTCAATAAGAGTGCGGAAAAAATAATCGGAACAACAAGGGAACAGGCAGAAGGAAAACATGTTTCCGAAATCATACCTGCAAGCAAGCTTCCAAGAGTTCTTAACACCAGGAAGGTAGAGTCCAATCGGGAATTGGTGCTTCCAAACGGGTCGAAAATCATCACGACAAGGATTCCGATCATAGATGAAAATGACCAATTGATTGGAGCATTCTCAGTATTCAAGGATATTACTGAAGTTGTGAATCTTGCGGAAGAGATAACAAACTTAAAAGAAATTCAAACAATGCTTCAGGCAATCATCAACTCCAGCGATGAAGCCATCTCTGTAGTAGATGAGGATGGCCGGGGAATCCTGATCAACCCTGCTTATACGAGGATAACCGGACTGAAGGAAGAGGAAGTAATCGGACAGCCGGCAACCGCTGATATATCTGAAGGCGAGAGCATGCATATGAAGGTGCTTAAAACGAGGAGGCCGGTCCGTGGTACGGCAATGCGCGTTGGACCTAATAAAAAAGAGGTTGTTGTCAATGTAGCGCCTATCATAGTAGATGGGAAACTTAAGGGAAGTGTCGGGGTCATCCATGATATGTCGGAGATCCAGAACTTAAACCGTGAGCTGACACGAGCAAGGCAGATTATCAGGACCCTTGAAGCGAAATACTCGTTTGAGGATATAATAGGCCAATCTGAAGAAATGACGATTCCGATTGAACAAGCAAAGCTCGGGGCGAAAACTCCTGCAACTGTCCTGCTGCGAGGGGAATCGGGAACAGGCAAGGAATTGTTTGCCCATGCAATACACAATGCGAGCGACCGGAAGTTCAACAAATTCATCCGGGTTAATTGTGCGGCAATTTCAGAATCGCTGCTCGAGAGCGAACTCTTCGGATACGAAGAAGGTGCTTTTTCAGGTGCAAAACGTGGAGGGAAACGGGGATTTTTTGAGGAAGCCAATAACGGCAGTATCTTTCTTGATGAAATTGGAGAATTGCCTGCCAATACCCAGGCGAAACTGCTCCGGGTCCTGCAGGAGAGAGAAATAGTCCGGGTTGGTGGAACAAAGCCCGTACAGATCAATGTAAGGGTCATTGCCGCGACAAATATGAACCTTGAAAAGGCGATTGCGAATGGCAGTTTTAGAGAAGACTTATACTATCGTCTCAACAGGATGCCGATTCATATACCTCCACTGAGAAGAAGGAAGGAAGACATTCCGCTCCTCTGTGAAAGATTGATTCAAAAAATCAATCAAGACTATGGCCGTAACGTTGAAGGTGTTTCTGACGAAGCTATTAAAAGGCTAATGGCGTATGATTGGCCCGGGAATGTCAGGGAGCTCGAAAATGTCCTTGGACGTGCAATCATATTTTTGAGTTACAGTGAAACAATCATCCGCATAGAGCATTTACCTGATTTGCCGAATAGTCAAGTGAAGGACAAGGATGATCACATAGGCGAATCAGGACCGGCTGATACTCTTGCAGTCCAGTTGGAAAAGTATGAGGCGAAGGTAATCAAGTCAACCCTCAATGCTGTGAATGGAAATAAAACCGCTGCAGCCAGAGCTTTAGGGGTATCGGTCAGAAATTTATATTATAAGCTCGAAAAATACCACATTGAAGCAAGTAGCATGCAATAATTTTCATACCGTGCAATTTATTGCATAATATTTTTCGGCAAAAGTAAAGCGTTTTCAACAATTTTAAGTTGGCACAGTTCTTGCATATTTAATATAGTGGCGATGCGAGAAGAACAGAAAGGGTTGAAACAGGTTATGAAACTAGACTCACTCATCAGCATGGCATCCCAAGATGGCAGGAAAACAGTAGCTGTTGCAGCTGCTGAAGATTCAGAGGTATTAGAAGCAGTTGCCAAAGCTGTTAATCTGAAGCTTGCCGATTTTCTTCTTTATGGTAATGAGGGAGAAATTGAGAGGATGATTGCAGCCGAGCATCCAGTCCTTGCAGACAGCTCTAGCGTTAAAATAATTTCCGCACCAAATAATACTCTCGCTGCAGAAATGGCTGTGAAAGCAGTCAAAAACAAAGAGGCCGATGTCGTAATGAAGGGGAATATCCCTACTGCTGTGATTTTAAAGGCTGTCCTGAATAAAGAATATGGACTCAGGACAGGAGCCGTTCTATCTCACGTGGCGGTATTTGAAGTGCCGGGCTATGATCGATTTACAATTGTTACCGATGCAGCGATGAATATTTCACCGGACGTTGAGCAAAAAGCCCAAATCATCAAGAATGCAGTGAAGGTAGCTCATTCTATAGGTATTGATTTGCCGAAAGTGGCACCACTCGCAGCCGTGGAAGTGATCAATCCTGCGATGCAGGCAACAGTAGATGCTGCATCATTAACGATGATGAACAAAAGAGGACAAATTCCTGGCTGCATTGTGGATGGTCCGCTTGCCCTTGATAATGCGGTATCGCAGATTGCTGCGGAACATAAGGGAATCAAAAGTGAAGTCGCAGGAAAGGCGGATATACTCTTGGTGCCTGCAATCGAGGTTGGGAACGTTCTTTATAAATCATTAATTTACTTTGCCAATGCAAAAGTTGGCGCAGTCATTGCCGGGGCAAAAGCTCCAATCGTGTTAACATCCAGAGCCGACTCTGCTGAAAGCAAACTATATTCACTTGCATTAGCGTTATGCTCTGCTTCTAAATAATTTACATAAACCAGGGGAGGAATTAGAAATGGAAATTTTCAAGTATCTAGAACAGTACGATTATGAGCAGGTTGTATTTTGCCAGGATAAACAATCAGGATTAAAAGCAATCATCGCAATACATGATACAACTCTTGGACCAGCATTGGGCGGAACTCGTATGTGGACTTATGCATCGGAAGAAGCCGCTATCGAGGATGCACTTCGCCTTGCTAAAGGCATGACGTACAAGAATGCTGCTGCCGGCCTTAACCTGGGCGGCGGAAAGACAGTTATTATCGGAGATCCTCGCAAAGATAAGAATGAAGAAATGTTCCGTGCATTCGGCCGTTATATCCAGGGCCTGAACGGAAGATATATTACGGCTGAAGATGTTGGTACGACTGTTGCGGATATGGATTTAATCCATGAAGAAACAGACTATGTAACCGGTATCTCACCAGCATTCGGTTCTTCAGGTAATCCTTCCCCGGTTACAGCATATGGCGTATACAGAGGGATGAAGGCTGCTGCTAAAGAAGCATTCGGAACGGATTCCCTTGAAGGAAAAACAATAGCTGTTCAGGGTGTGGGCAATGTGGCATTCAATCTTTGCCGTCATCTGTATGAGGAAGGCGCACAGCTGATTGTTACGGATATTAATAAGGAAGCAGTACAAAGAGCTGTTGAAGAATTCGGGGCTAAAGCAGTTGAACCGGATGAAATCTACAGTGTGGACTGTGACATTTACGCACCATGCGCATTAGGAGCGGTAATCAACGACGAAACGATTCCTCAGCTAAAAGCGAAGGTCATTGCCGGAGCTGCCAACAATCAGCTGAAGGATCCAAAACATGGCGATATTATCCACGAAATGGGCATTGTTTACGCACCTGATTATGTCATCAATGCTGGCGGCGTAATCAACGTTGCGGATGAGCTTTACGGTTATAATGCAGAAAGAGCAATGAAAAAGGTTGAAACCATTTACAACAATATTGAAAAAGTGATCGAGATTGCTAAAAGGGATGGTATCCCTACCTATAAAGCGGCTGACCGAATGGCAGAAGAGAGAATTGAAAGAATGCGCAATTCTCGTAGCCAATTCCTGCAAAACGGCCATCATATCCTAAGCCGCCGCTAATACAGGTTCTGTTCATTAACTTAGTTGCTGATTAGACAATGGTTTTCGGGTACGAAGAAGACTTTATGGCAACGATTTATTGTAAACAGCCTTAACAAGGCTTCCGCAGAGAGCGCTGAATATTTGTTTCGGCGCCTCTGCTGTTTCCTATATGCTACTGACGTATTGTGGATCTTTGTCGTTCCGCAAGCTAATTGGAGGTTTAACTGTGCAACAAACAGAACATCGGATTCTAGTCATCAATCCAGGATCTACATCAACGAAAATTGGAGTCTTTGACAATGAGGTTTCGGTTTTTGAAAAAACGATCCGTCATGATTCAACTGTCATCAACTCCTACGAAACCATCATCGACCAATACGAATTCAGGAAGAATACGATACTTGAAACGCTTGATACAGAAGGGATCAACATTTCAAAATTAAGTGCTGTTTGTGGGCGCGGCGGGCTTTTGCGGCCTATCGAGGGCGGAACATATGCAGTGAACAATAATATGCTCGCAGACTTGCGTGCAGGTTATTCTGGCCAGCATGCTTCAAACCTGGGAGGTATTCTTGCATATGAAATCGCCTCAGGTTTAAACATTCCTTCCTTTATTGTCGACCCAGTCGTGGTGGATGAGCTTGATCCCGTTGCCCGGGTATCAGGATTCTCACTTATTGAACGAAAAAGCATTTTCCATGCATTGAACCAAAAAGCTGTTGCGCGCAGGGTTTCAAAAGAGCTCGGCAAGAAATATGAAGAGCTGAACCTGATCATTACTCATCTTGGAGGCGGGATCACTGTAGGCGCCCACAAAATGGGAAGGGTTGTCGATGTGAATAACGGCTTGCATGGTGATGGTCCTTTCAGCCCGGAACGTGCAGGGACAGTACCGGCAGGCGACCTTGTGGAACTATGTTTTTCTGGTGATTACTTCCGGGAAGAAATCATGAAGAAACTCGTCGGACAGGGTGGCCTTGTTGGATACCTTGGAACGAATGATGCAGTGAAGGTCGAAAAAATGATCAAACAGGGAAATAAGAATGCAAAGCTTGTTTATGATGCGATGGCTTACCAGGTAGCAAAGGAAATCGGTTCTGCAAGTGCCGTCCTTGCTGGGAAAGTTGATGCGATTGTCCTTACAGGCGGTCTTGCGTATGGAAAAGAGTTCGTCCAGGCAATCTCTGAAAGAATCAACTGGATTGCGGATGTCATTGTCCACCCTGGTGAGAACGAACTGCAGGCACTCGCCGAAGGAGCTCTTCGCATTCTTCGCGGCGAAGAAGAAGTAAAAGAATATCCAGGCAGGTAGGCTGGCAAAATGGTAAGTCAAGTAAATATGAAAAACCATAGATAGAGGAGGGATTGAGATGGCTCAAGAATATGATTTGGTCATTCTCGGAGGCGGTACAGGCGGTTACGTTGCAGCAATCAGGGCTTCACAGCTTGGCTTGAAGACTGCCATCGTTGAAAAAGGAAAGCTAGGTGGGACATGCCTGCATAAGGGCTGTATCCCGAGCAAGGCATTGCTCCGCAGTGCTGAAGTATACGCGACCGCCAAGAAAAGTGAAGAATTTGGCGTGACGACAGGTGAAGTAGGCGTCAATTTCGTAAAGGTACAGGAAAGAAAGGAAAAAATCGTCGAACAGCTGCACCGTGGTGTACAGCACCTGATGAAACAGGGCAAGATCGATGTATACGAGGGACTGGGAAGGATCTTAGGTCCGTCCATTTTCTCTCCAATGCCAGGAACCATTTCTGTTGAGATGAACAATGGTGAGGAAAATGAAATGCTGATCCCTAAGAATGTCATCGTTGCGACAGGTTCAAGACCAAGAACTTTGCCAGGGCTAGAAGCTGACGGGCAATATGTGATGACATCCGATGAAGCACTTGTCATGGAGGAACTGCCAAAGTCAATCATCATCGTCGGCGGTGGCGTAATCGGGATTGAATGGGCGTCCATGCTTGCTGATTTTGGAACTCAGGTTACGGTCATTGAATATGCGGACCGTATCGTTCCGACTGAAGACAAGGAAGTTTCAAGAGAGATGCAGCGTGCGATGAAGAAAAAAGGCGTGAAGATCATCACAAGTGCAAAAGTCTTATCTGAGACACTTCAAAAAGGTGATGGAGTCACGATCAGCGCAGAGGTCAAAGGTGAAACAAAAGAATTCACTGCTGAAAAATTGCTAGTCTCTGTTGGACGCCAGGCTAATGTTGAAGGAATTGGACTTGAGAATACAGAAATTCAGCTGGAAAGAGGCTTCATCCAGACGAACGAGTATTTCCAGACAAAAGAATCCCATATCTATGCTATTGGTGATGTAATCGGCGGCTTGCAGCTTGCTCATGTTGCGTCCCATGAAGGAATCGTCGCTGTGGAACATATCGCTGGTGAAAATCCGCATCCAATTGATTATACGCTTGTCTCCAAATGCATCTATAGCTCTCCTGAGGCTGCAAGCGTCGGTTTGACCGAAGATGAAGCAAAAGAGAAGGGCCATGATGTAAAGACAGGGAAGTTCTCTTTCAAAGCAATCGGCAAGGCGCTTGTCTATGGTGAGTCAGACGGATTTGTAAAAATCGTTGCTGACAAGGAAACCAATGATATTCTAGGTGTCCATATGATTGGGCCGCATGTAACCGATATGATTTCCGAAGCAGGACTTGCAAAAGTTTTAGATGCAACACCATGGGAAGTTGCCCATACCATCCATCCGCACCCGACATTATCAGAGGCCATCGGCGAAGCTGCCCTGGCTGTGGATGGTAAAGCAATACATTCTTAATATAAATTTTGAACAAGAGCTCTTTTTCCCTGGAAAAAGGGCCTTGTACGAACAATTGGGAGGTATAAAGATGGCAGAAAACCGTCACGCTGCACTTGGCTTAAGTGATGAAAAAGTTATGGAAATGTATGAAACAATGCTGTTGGCCCGCCGGCTTGATGAGCGGATGTGGCTGTTGAACCGTGCCGGGAAAATTCCGTTCGTTATTTCCTGTCAGGGACAGGAAGCGGCACAGGTAGGAGCTGCTTTTGCTCTGGATCGTGAAAAAGATTATGTGCTTCCTTACTATCGTGATATGGGAGTGGTCTTAACTTTTGGCATGACTGCAAAAGACCTGATGCTTTCTGGTTTTGCCAAAGCGGAAGACCCTAACTCTGGCGGACGCCAGATGCCTGGACACTTTGGGCAAAAGAAGAATAGGATCGTGACAGGATCTTCACCTGTTACCACTCAGGTTCCTCACGCGGTCGGTATCGCTCTTGCTGGTAAAATGGAGAAAAAGGACCTGGTAACATTCGTTACATTTGGAGAAGGATCTTCCAACCAGGGTGATTTCCACGAGGGTGCCAATTTTGCGGGAGTCCATAAACTTCCTGTCATTTTCATGGTTGAGAACAATAAATATGCGATTTCAATACCTTACGAAAGACAGGTTGCAGCTGAAAAGGTTTCAGACCGTGCGATCGGATATGGTATGCCAGGTGTCACAGTCGATGGAAATGATCCTTTAGAAGTTTATAAAGTGGTCAAGGAAGCAGCTGACCGAGGACGCCTTGGTGAAGGGCCGACCCTTGTCGAAGCTGTATCCTACCGCCTGACTCCACACTCATCAGATGATGACGACAGAAGCTACCGTGCGCCAGATGAGGTTGCGCAGGCTAAGACGAAGGACCCGATCATTACCTTCGGCGCTTATTTAAAGGAAAACGGCATCATGAATGATGAAACTGAAAAGGAAATCAACGATCGAATCATGAAGCTGGTTAATGAAGCAACTGATTATGCTGAAAATGCACCGTATGCGGAGCCTGAACATGCTCTGAAATACGTATATGCTGAAGAGTAAGGGGGAACGAAAATGGCGGTAATTTCTTATATAGATGCAGTGACATTGGCAATCAAAGAAGAGATGGAAAGAGATCCGAGAGTTTTTGTCCTCGGTGAAGACGTAGGTAAAAAAGGTGGAGTATTCAAAGCGACACAGGGCTTGTACGAAAAGTTCGGTGAAGATCGGGTAATCGATGCGCCGTTGGCAGAATCGGCTATTGCAGGTGTCGGGATCGGTGCTGCAATGTACGGAATGCGCCCTATCGCTGAAATGCAATTCGCAGATTTCATCATGCCTGCAGTCAACCAGATCATTTCTGAAGCGGCAAGGATCCGTTACCGTTCGAATAATGACTGGAGCTGTCCGATGGTTATCCGCGCTCCTTATGGCGGCGGTGTACACGGTGCGCTTTACCACTCACAGTCGGTTGAGGCGGTTTTCGCGAACCAGCCTGGCTTGAAAATCGTCATGCCTTCGACTCCTTATGATGTAAAAGGATTATTGAAAGCGGCGATCCGTGATGAAGATCCTGTATTATTCTTCGAGCATAAGCGTGCTTACCGATTGATCAAGGGAGAAGTCCCTGAGGATGATTATGTACTTCCAATTGGCAAAGCAGATGTGAAGCGTGAAGGTGAAGATATCACGGTCATCACTTACGGCCTTGCAGTCCACTTTGCGCTGCAGGCAGCTGAAAGGCTTGCAAAGGATGGCATTTCTGCTCACATTCTTGATTTACGTACGGTATACCCACTGGATAAGGAAGCAATCATCGAGGCTGCTTCGAAGACAGGAAAGGTTCTTCTCGTAACGGAAGACAATAAAGAAGGAAGCATCATGAGTGAAGTGTCTGCAATTATTGCTGAGCATTGCTTATTTGAATTGGATGCACCAATCAAGAGACTGGCAGGACCGGATGTACCAGCTATGCCTTATGCTCCAACAATGGAGAAATACTTTATGATCAATCCTGATAAAGTTGAAAAAGCAATGAGAGAACTTGCTGAATTTTAATATATTCATGTTGGAAATAGAATGATTGGAGAAGGAGGGTCAATCTGTGGCAATCGAACAAATTAAAATGCCTCAATTAGGTGAGAGTGTAACTGAGGGAACAATCAGCAAGTGGCTGGTTTCCGTTGGTGACAAAGTAAATAAATACGATCCACTTGCAGAAGTCATGACCGACAAAGTAAATGCTGAAGTACCATCTTCATTTTCAGGTACAATCAAAGAACTGATTGCTGGTGAAGGGGACACACTGGCAGTTGGTGAAATCATCTGCACCATTGAAATTGAAGGCGGATCGTCTGATGAAGCACCTGCCGCTGATGCTGCTGCTTCAAATTCTGCTTCTTCAGCAAGTGCAAGTGCAGCACCTGCACCAGCAGCTGAAGAAGGAAACAAGGCTAGATATTCACCTGCAGTATTGAAGCTGGCACAGGAAAATAATATCGACCTGACCCTGGTAAAGGGAACTGGAGCGGGTGGAAGGATTACACGCAAAGATCTTAAGCAAATCATTGAATCCGGCAATATCCCACAACCTTCAAGCCAAAAAGAAGAAGTGAAAGAAACGGCACAAAATCAGCCGGCCGCTTCACAGCCTGAAACACAAGCTCAAACAGCAGCGCCTTCCCAGCCTGCAGCTCCAGCACCTTCAATACCGGTTGCTGCCGGAGACATTGAGATTCCTGTAACGGGTGTCCGCAAGGCGATTGCCGCTAACATGCTTCGCAGCAAACATGAAGCGCCGCATGCATGGACGATGGTTGAAGTGGATGTTACGAATCTTGTAGAGTACAGAAATGGGCTTAAGGATGACTTCAAGAAAAAAGAAGGCTTCAACCTTACTTTCTTTGCTTTCTTTGTGAAGGCAGTTTCTCAGGCATTGAAGGAATTCCCGCAAATCAATTCCATGTGGGCTGGCGATAAGATCATCCAGAAAAAGGATATCAATATCTCCATTGCAGTGGCTACTGATGATGCACTTTTCGTGCCTGTCATCAAGAATGCAGATGAAAAAACAATCAAAGGCATTGGCCGTGAAATCAATGAGCTTGCTCAAAAGGTACGCACAGGCAAGCTTCGTTCCGAGGATATGCAAGGCGGAACCTTCACTGTCAACAACACTGGTTCTTTCGGATCCGTTCAATCCATGGGAATCATCAATTATCCGCAAGCAGCGATTCTTCAGGTGGAATCAATCGTTAAGCGTCCTGTCGTCATGAACAACGGCATGATTGCTGTCCGTGATATGGTGAACCTCTGTCTGTCACTTGATCACCGTGTACTGGATGGCCTTGTTTGCGGCCGTTTCCTTGCAAGGGTTAAGGAAATCCTTGAGAATACATCAAAAGAGACAACATCCATCTATTAATTTGCAGAACGCCCAGGTGAACCTGGGCGTTTTAATTTTTGGATTGGCCACATAAAAATGTCCTTCGTTGCTAGAAAAGGAATCGTATACTAAAATATAGAAGAGTATAAAAATTAGAATTTTACTACAATTAAGGTGAAGGGGGGAAAGCTGTCTGAATCATGGACAGTAAGGTTTATGACGATTGAAAATATGAAAGCGACCTCGTTCAAAGATGCAACATTTGAAGATTGGCAGGAAAAAGCCGCAGCTTCATTGAAGGGCAAACCGATTGATTCACTTTATACGAATACATATGAAAATATTACTCTTAAACCGCTTTATACAAAAGGAGATCTCCCGGATGAACTGACAGGGGATCTGCCTGGTCAGGAGGATTATAGAAGAGGGATCCATTCTCTTGGATATCAGTCCGAGTCCTGGCATATAGCAAACCGCCTATTTTACAACAATGTCGGTGAGTTGAAAGAGAAACTCGAGTACGCTCTATCAAAAGGACAAACAGCCATTTCTTTTGACGTGAAACCAGAGTTGTTTTCCGATAATACTGCATTGGTTTCACTTCTCTCTTCCTTTAAAAATAAGTACCCTTTCAGCTTGGATGCTGGATTGCTTCAGACGCCATTGCTGGCAGCTCTGTCAATTGCCAGCAAGGAAGCGGGTACTGCCGATGAGGCTTCTGGTTTCGTAGCGGCGGATCCAATTGCACAGGCAAGCTTATTTGGCGGAATGCCAAATGAGGAAAATGAATTTTTTAGGGATTGGGCAAAGATGCTTGAAGAAGCAGCTCAGCAATTGCCTGGAGTAAAGACTGTACTCGTCAATAGTGTTCCATACCATAATAGCGGTGCCAATGCTATGCAGGAGCTGGCGATCGCTGTTGCCACAGGAGTGTACCTTCTCCAAAAGCTGCTGGACAATGGGTGGGAATTAAAGAAAGCGTTATCAAAGGTTGTGTTCCACTTTGCGATAGGCTCAAACTTCTTCATGGAAACCGCCAAGCTTCGGGCGGCCAGGCTTCTGTGGAGCAAAACGGCAGAGGCGTTCGGAGCAGAACCGGAAGAGCGCAAAATGGTCATATCCGCTGAAACCTCAAACTTTACTAAAACTATTTTCGATCCATACGTGAATATGCTTAGGACTGGAAATGAAGCCTTTGCGGCCGTCTTAGGAGGAATTCAGTTCCTTCATACTGGAAGCTTTGATGAACCAGCAGGCACTGTGAAGCATTTTTCTGAAAGAGTTGCCCGAAATACGCAGCTGGTGCTTAAATCTGAAGCGCATCTTGAAAAAGTAGCCGATCCCGCAGGCGGTTCATGGTATGTCGAATCACTGACAAAGGAACTGGCTGAAAAGGCGTGGGAACTATTCCTTGAAATGGACAGCAGGGGCGGAATATATGAAACGCTGAAATCAGGCTGGCTTCAGGAGCAGATTTCGCTTACTGCGGAAGCTCGTGAACAGGACATTGCTACACGTAAAAAAAGCATCATTGGAACGAATGTTTATGCCAATCTTTCTGATGATGTCGCTGAGCCTTCAGTAGAGGAGAAAAAAAGTAATTATATGATAGACTCCCTTGACTCTGCTATCACCAAAATCAAGTCTGGCAGTTCTCTATTAGAGAGTTTTAAAGAAGTGGAATCAAGCTTCGCATCCTTGCAATTAAAAAGATTAGCAGAGCCTTATGAGGAATTGAGGTTCAGGGCAAAGAAGCTGGAAAACCAAGGTGTTCAACCCAGGGTCGGCTTGATTTGCCTGGGTGAGTTGAAGAAGCATAAGGCAAGAGCAGATTTCATTTCCGGATTATTATCAGCTGGAGGGATTCATGCTGTTAGGAGCGGAGAAGTGGACTCCATTTCAGCAGCTATTGAGTTCATAAACTCATCAGAAGCAAAACAGTTTGTTATTTGCGGCGATCAGTCTTCCTATCATTCTTTTGGGCCTGAGCTTGCAAAGGACATTAAGAGAGAGCATGATGTCAAACTTTACCTGGCAGGCATCCCTGACGAACATCAAAGTGAATGGAGAACTGCAGGAATCCAGGAGTTTTTACATGTAAGAAGCAATGCATTACAAACTCTATCATCAATGCTTAAGGATATGGAGGTGGAATAAAGTGCAAAAGCCTGATTTTAAGAAAGTCCGTTTGTTTGCTGAGGAAAAGGAAGCCAGCAAGGAGCAAGTAGATCGGCAGGTACAGCAGAAAATCGATGATCTTTTATTTGAAACAAATGAGCAAATCAAGGTTAAGCCAGTGTATACAAAAGAAGATGTAACATCTTCGGAACATATGGATGGAATGCCGGGCCTGCCTCCTTTTTCAAGGGGACCATATCCAGCGATGTATGTTAACCGTCCATGGACGGTAAGGCAGTATGCAGGCTTTTCCACTGCGGAAGAAAGCAATGCGTTTTACAGGCGCAACCTCGCAATGGGACAAAAAGGTTTGTCTGTTGCCTTTGATTTGGCTACACACCGAGGTTATGATTCCGATCATCCCCGGGTTGAGGGTGATGTAGGAAAAGCTGGTGTAGCAATTGATTCGATATTGGATATGAAGGTCCTGTTCGACGGTATCCCGCTTGACCAGATGTCCGTGTCCATGACAATGAATGGTGCTGTGCTGCCCATCATGGCGTTTTTCATCGTGACTGCCGAGGAACAAGGTGTGACACAGGACCAATTATCCGGGACGATTCAAAATGATATCCTGAAAGAGTATATGGTCAGGAACACATACATTTACCCGCCTGAAATGTCGATGAAAATCATAGCCGATATTTTTGAATACACTTCAAAATATATGCCAAAATTCAATTCAATCAGTATTTCAGGCTATCATATGCAGGAAGCCGGTGCTCCTGCGGATATCGAATTGGCGTATACGCTCGCCGACGGGCTTGAATATGTGAGGACAGGCCTTAAGGCTGGAATAGATATTGATTCATTCGCACCAAGGCTAAGCTTTTTCTGGGCGATCGGAATGAATTATTTCATGGAGATTGCCAAGATGAGGGCTGCCCGCTTTATCTGGGCAAAAATGATCAAGACATTCCATCCGAAGAATGAAAAGTCGATGGCCTTGAGGACTCACTCCCAAACATCGGGTTGGAGTCTTACAGAACAGGACCCTTATAATAATGTTATACGGACATTGGTAGAAGCACATGCAGCGGCAATGGGCCACACTCAATCGCTGCATACCAATGCTCTTGATGAAGCAATTGCGCTGCCGACGGATTTCTCAGCACGCATTGCACGTAATACTCAACTATTCCTTCAGGAAGAAACCGGGATTACGAAGGTCATTGATCCATGGGCAGGCAGTTACTATGTTGAGAGTTTGACAAATGCACTGATTGAGCGTGCCTGGGAGCATATTGAAGAAATCGAAAGTCTTGGAGGGATGGCGAAAGCAATTGAAACCGGACTGCCAAAAATGCGGATTGAAGAAGCAGCAGCAAGACGCCAGGCCCAAATTGACTCTGGAAAAGAAACAATCATCGGCGTGAATAAATTCAAGCTGGACCAGGAGGATCCACTGGAAATCCTGGATATCGATAATACAGCCGTTCGAGCGAAACAGATTGAAAGGCTCAAACAGTTGAAAGAAAACCGTGATGATGAAAAAGCCGAGTCAGCTCTAAATGAATTAGCAAGGGTGGCTGAAACTGGAGAAGGCAATCTTCTGGAGTTTGCAGTAAGGGCTGCTCGCGCCAGAGCAACACTTGGAGAAATTTCCGACGCAATCGAAAAGGCTGCCGGCAGACATAAAGCGGTCATTCGTTCAGTCAGCGGAGTCTACAGCTCAGCCTTCACAAATGGTGAAGAAATTGCCGAGGTACAGCAAATGACCCAGGAGTTCCTTGAAAATGAAGGACGCAGACCTCGTATCATGATTGCGAAAATGGGGCAGGATGGGCATGACCGAGGAGCAAAGGTCATATCAACGGCTTTTGCGGATTTAGGTTTTGACGTGGATATTGGCCCGCTTTTCCAAACGCCTGAAGAAACAGCGATCCAGGCAGTCGAGAATGATGTCCATGCCATTGGAATCAGCTCTTTGGCGGCTGGACATAAAACATTATTGCCTCTGCTTGTGAAGGAATTGAAAAAGTTAGGCCGCGAGGATATTGTCGTCATTGTCGGGGGCGTGATCCCAGCTCAGGATTATCAATTCCTTTACGAAAATGGGGCGAGCGCGATCTTTGGACCTGGAACGGTCATCCCTGTTGCGGCGCAGAAGGTTTTACGGACGATTTATGAGCGACTGGGCTATGAGGAAGTGTCTAGTTAATGACTGATGAAAAAAAGCCAGAATGGTTCGACCCCGACAAGGCAGATTCGTTTTCCAGCGTTGTGAAGCCTGGAGTCTCAGCTGGAAATACCGAAAGGCCCGCAGCGAAATCCGGGCGTTTCGTCAAGAAAAAGAATGTACCAAGGATTGATCCAGTTTCACTAGCTGAAGACATCAAGGCGGGAGGCAGGACAGCGCTGGCCAAAGGAATCACATTGATTGAAAGCAATGCGGAGCATGACTTTCAAACGGCCCAAACTCTTTTGCAGAAGCTTCTGCCTGAATCAGGTCGCTCCATCCGGGTTGGAATCACAGGTGTGCCAGGAGCGGGCAAGAGTACGTTCATTGAGAGCTTTGGCAGCTATTTGTGCGGATTGGGTCATAAAGTTGCGGTCCTTGCGGTTGATCCTACCTCAAGCCTGACTGGCGGCAGTATCCTCGGGGATAAGACAAGGATGGAAAAGCTTGCTAGGAATCCGAGGGCGTTCATCCGGCCATCACCTTCTGGAGGAAAACTTGGAGGTGTCCACCGCAAAACGCGGGAAACAATGCTGTTATGTGAAGCAGCTGGCTTTGATATCATCCTGGTTGAGACAGTGGGAGTCGGCCAAAGTGAGGTCATTGTCAGAGATATGGTCGATTTTTTCATGCTTCTCGTCCTGACAGGTGCCGGAGATGAACTGCAGGGAATGAAAAAAGGAATCATGGAGCTTGCGGATGCTGTCATTGTGAATAAGGCAGACGGTCCTAATGAACAAACAGCGAAGAAGACCAAAGAAGAGTACAACCGGATCTTGCATTTCCTGCAGCCTGCGACAAAAGGCTGGCAGACAGCGGCCCTGACCAGCTCAGCGGTACAGGAAAAGGGAATTGAAGAAATCTGGGAAACAATCAGAGCCTTTGAGAGTTTTACCAAGAATAGCGGGATCTTTGACGAAAGAAGGCGACTCCAGACAAAACAATGGCTGAATGATATGATCGTCGATCAGCTTCAGGCAAGTTTCTTTCATCACCGGCAAGTTAAACACCTGCTTCCCAAGGTGGAAAATGAAGTCATCTCAGGAAGCAGGCCAGTCGCATCCGGAGTCGAGGAATTATTCAAAGCATTTTTTGAGGCAAAAAAATAAGCTGTCCAATTTTGGGCAGCTTTTAGTCTGTTAAACAAGGCTGTTTTCTCATCGAATATGAAAAGAGCATAAAAAAAGCGGACAACAGAATGTTCTGTTGTCCTTCATCTAGGGAGTTTAGGGGTATGGATCTAGCTGTATTGTTACCTTTCCCGGAATCCGTGGGAGTTAAACATACTTTGAAAAATTTATTTTAATTGGTATCATATATTTATGTACTAGTTATTATTCAGCAGAGGAGAGATGTATCGATGAGCATGGATTTCAATTTTTTCATGAATGATGTAGTCCGCCAGGCACGCCAGGAAATCGTGGCAGCTGGATATACAGAATTAACTTCCAGTGAGGAAGTAGAACAGGCTTTGGCTAAAGAAGGAACAACCCTTGTAATGGTTAACTCAGTTTGCGGTTGCGCCGGAGGCATTGCCCGTCCTGCAGCAGCACATGCAGTTCATTATGATAAGCGCCCTGACCACCTTGTAACTGTTTTCGCAGGCCAGGATAAGGAAGCAACAGAAAAGGCAAGAAGCTATTTTACAGGCTATCCGCCATCATCCCCATCTTTCGCATTGTTGAAGGACGGAAAACTTTGCAAAATGGTCGAACGCCACGAAATCGAAGGCCATGATCCAATGCAAGTCGTTAACAAACTGCAAAATGCATTCGAAGAATATTGCGAAGAAGTATAATAGCAGAAGAACCCCGCATTGCCGGGGTTCTTTTTTTATGATGAAAAATTCTTGTTATTTATATTTAAAAATATTATTGCATATTTATTAATATGTGTTAAAATACATTTTAGTTAATAATTATTAGTTATTATTCATAAATACATAAGTTTAATAGCTAATATATTAATAGACTTGTATAAAATTACAGAATGGACATTATAGGGGGAAAATAACAGATGAAAAAAGCAGTTTCAATTTTTATGATGAGTATTTTATTAATGGGAATTCTCGCAGCATGTGGGACAAGCACTGAAAAAACCTCAGGTGACGGCGGTGAGGAAAAGAAAGTTCTTAAAATGGGGACTTCAGCTGACTATCCGCCATTTGAATATGTGGAAACAGCAACAAGTGATGAAATCATTGGTTTTGATGTAGACCTAGCCAATCTGATCGCAAGTGAATTAGGGTACGAAGTAGAAATTAAGGATATGGATTTCAACGGCCTAATCGGTGCAATCCAGGCAGACCGCGTTGATTTTGTCATGGCAGGCATGACTCCTACTCCAGAACGTCAAAAGAACGTAGACTTCACTGATGTTTACTATACTGCGAAACATATGATTGTTTCTTCTAAAGAAAGCAATATCAAATCTATCGAAAATCTAAAAGGAAAGACTGTTGGTGTCCAGCTTTCATCCATCCAGGAAGAAGAAGCTGAAAAAATTGCCGAAACAGTAGAAATCAAGATTGAGAAACGCACAAGGATCCCTGAACTGGTTCAGGAAATCAAAGCTGGACGTATCGATGCAGCGATTATTGAAGATACAGTTGCAAAAGGTTATTTCGACAACAACCCTGATCTGGAAGGATTCACAATTGAGGATGGCAGTGAGGAAGAAGCTGGTTCAGCGATTGCGTTCCCTAAAGGAAGCAAGCTGACAGAAGAATTCAACAGGGTTCTGAAAGAAAAAATGGAAAACGGTGAAGTAGACAAATTGATCGTGAAATGGTTTGGCGGAGAAAAGTAAGTTTCAAAACAGGCGTTCAGAATGCTAATGTCTTCTGGGCGCCTTTCTCCTTCATGAAATAGACAGAGAGGGCTGTTAAGACTATGAATCTTGATTTTACCGCCATCCTTCCTTCATTGCCATATATCTTGAAGGGAATCGGCGTCACTTTGAAAATAGTAATTGTCGCAGGGCTATTGGGCTTTGCGTTTGGAATTGTCCTGGCAATTTTCAAGATCAGTAAAGCGAAACTACTAAATTGGTTTGCGGATGCCTATACATCGATTTTCCGCGGAACTCCGCTCATTTTGCAATTAATGATTATTTACTATGGTGCTCCGCAGATCATCGGATTTGAGATTTCGTCCTATACAGCTGCAGTCGCTTCTTTTTCTTTAAATTCGGCTGCCTATATTTCCGAAATCATTCGTGCAGGAATTTTAGCCGTTGATAAAGGACAGAAAGAAGCAGCAATGGCTCTTGGTGTTCCCGGCAACCGAATGATGCGGGACATCATTCTTCCTCAAGCCCTGAAAAATATCTTGCCAGCGTTAATGAATGAGTTCATTACCCTGACAAAGGAATCGGCAATCGTAACGGTTATTGCAGTAAATGATATTATGCGCAGGGCTTATGTTGTTGGCGGAGAGCAATATAGATTTTTTGAGCCGATGATTTTTGCCGGCCTGATCTATTACCTCATGGTCATCTCCTTGACATTCATCGGCAAGCTGGTTGAAAGGAGAATGAGACAAAGTGATTAAAGTACAAAATCTTCATAAATCATTTGGCAAGCTGGAAGTTTTAAAAGGTATCTCAACGACAATTGAAAATGGGGAGGTCGTTGCCATCGTCGGGCCTTCAGGTTCAGGAAAGTCGACGTTCCTCCGCTGTCTTAATTTACTCGAGCAGCCTACAGGCGGCCAGATTTTGATTGGTTCAGATGATATTACCAACAAGAAAACGGACATTATGAAAGTCCGTGAAAATGTCGGCATGGTGTTCCAGCACTTTCATCTGTTCCCGCATATGACCGTGCTGCAAAACATAACGTATGCACCAATTAAGGTTAAGGGTGCAGGGAAGGCCGAAGCAGATATGCAAGGCTTGGAGCTGCTGAAAAAAGTAGGTCTCTCCGAAAAAGCAAATGAATATCCGAACAGGCTGTCTGGAGGACAAAAGCAGCGCGTTGCAATTGCACGGGCACTTGCAATGAACCCTGAAGTCATGTTGTTCGATGAACCCACCTCTGCTTTGGATCCGGAGATGGTCAAAGAAGTGCTTGAGGTAATGAAGTCGCTCGCCCATACCGGTATGACAATGGCAATAGTGACGCATGAAATGGGCTTTGCCCGTGAAGTTGCGGATCGAGTGCTCTTCCTTGATGGCGGAGTATTGGTCGAGGATGCCCCTCCAGCAGAATTCTTCAGCAACCCGAAGAGCAGCAGGGCAAAAGAGTTTCTTGAAAAAATGCTGTGATACACTTCCCTAGCTTTTATAAAGGATGTCGAATCTGATAAACTAATGGATGATCATATCTTAGATGTGGTCATCTTTTCATTTTTTGCAAAGAAATTTCCCGAGTTTCAAATGGACATTGGATACAAATTTTGGTGCTAAGAGGATCAGCTTTCGGGTATTTGCAAATTATTAGAGCTTAAGTTTTTTGATGGGAGAAAACATTGTGAAATTCAGAATTGGTTATCGTACGTTAAAAACAGCGCTTGGTACGGCCCTCGCCATCGTCATTGCCCAGTTTTTCGGCTTTGACAATTATGTTTCAGCGGGTATCTTGACGATTCTTTGTATACAGGTGACAAAGAAGCGATCGCTGCAGGCATCCTGGCATAGATTCCTGGCATGTGTAATTGCCATGGCGTTCTCCGCAGTGTTCTTTGAGGGAATCATGTATCACCCTATAGTCATTGGATTGTTGCTGCTCTTTTTCATTCCGACTGTCGTCATGTTCAGGGCGAAGGAAGGAGTCGTTTCCAGCAGTGTCATCATCATGCATATCTACTCTGCCGGAAAGGTAACAGCAGATCTTTTAATTAATGAATTGGGAATCATCACGATCGGAATTGGTGTTGCACTGATCATGAATTTGTATATGCCGAGTGTCGACAACAAGCTGGAGGAATGCCAAAGAGAAATCGAAGCCCAGTTCAAAAAGATATTCAGGGAGATTGCACTCTATCTTAGAAAAAACGATTCGGATTGGGATGGAAGGGAATTGACAGAGACTGCAAGACTGATTGAAAAAGCGAAAAGTCTGGCCATCCAGGATGTAGAAAATCACTTTTTGAGAGATGAAAACCTGTATTATCAATATTTTAAAATAAGAGAAAAGCAATTCGAAATAATTGAGAGGGTTCTGCCTTCTGTCACCTCGATTCCTAAGCATGTAGAGCAGGCTAATATGGTAGCGGACTTTGTTGAAACTCTGTCCAAAGGAATCCATCCGGGGAATACGGTCCTGTTTTATCTTGAAAAATTGTTAAGAATGAGAACGGAGTTTGAGAACATGGAGCTCCCAAAAACACGGGAAGAGTTCGAGGCGAGGGCATCCCTGCTCCATTTTGTGAATGAGATGGAACAATTCCTTTTGCTGAAAAGGTCGTTTAAAGGGTTGAACACTGGGAAGAATAAAAATCAGCCCTCCGAGGCAAACTAACGGAAATAGACCGCGGAGGGATCATCATGCCAGTGTTTATTTCTATGCTTCTAGCAGCTTTCATTTTTTCACCAATTTGGCCGCTTGGACCAAATCCGATGCCTGGAGACCCATTCGTGATTGTGAATAAAGAGACGAACGAAGTCGCTTTAATCAATGAGAACAGAGTCCAGACGGTTGTCAGTGCGGCTACAGGCAAATCTGAGGACCTTACGCCTGAAGGGCTTTTTACCGTCACTGTCAAAGCACCTGATCCTTACTATCGCAAGAAGGACATCCCGGGTGGGGACCCGAAAAACCCACTGGGCAGCAGATGGATTGGATTTGACGCTGAAAATACAGATGGCCGGACATATGGGATCCATGGGACGAACGACCCTTCAAGCATCGGGAAAAGGATATCACAGGGCTGTGTACGCCTCCAAAATGAGGCAGTTGAATCATTGTACGACTATATTCCATTGGGAACAAAAATCCTGATCACATCTACTTCTAAAGATTTTATAGAAATCGGCAAAGAATATGGAGCAATCGGTGAATAGAAAAGGGCTGTCAGATGACAGCCCTTTGATTATTTATATCAATTAAAGAAATGTTGATAATCCCATAAGAAGGGTTGATGCTAGCATAGTAAAAAGCATGATGTATACTACGACCTTCCTGACATTGGTTTTACGCATAAAGAGATCCCCCTTCCAAAACTAAAGCATTCTACCACTACTATTTTACATCCCTGTGTTGATTTGAACAACCCTTTTAGCAAAGCTTGAATGCCAACCTTTAAATAAAATTTATGATAGTGTAAAAGTAAAGTGAACTTAATATTATGTCAATCATAATTTCTCTATTATCCGTAATGTTCATTAAAGTAAGAAGGAATTGTGACATTTTTGTCGAATATTAAAACAGTTAAATATATTTAAATAATAATCTGGAGGGAATTACATGATTAAAAAGGTCGACCATATCGGCATTGCTGTCAAATCTATTGAGCATGCCCTCCCATTTTATACAGATGTGCTGAAGCTGCCATTACTTGGGATAGAGGAAGTGGAAAGCGAGAAAGTAAAAGTAGCTTTCCTGAAAGCAGGGGAAACGAAACTAGAGCTTCTTGAACCGTTATCTGAGGAAAGCGCCATCGCAGGTTTTATTGAGAAGCGTGGGGAAGGAATCCACCATGTTGCCCTTGGCGTAGAGTCGATCCAGGAAAGGATCAATGATATGAAGGAAAATGGAATCAGGATGATTCAGGATGTTCCTAAGAAAGGTGCAGGGGGAGCGTTAGTCGCATTCATGCATCCAAAATCGACAGGAAGTGTTTTATACGAACTTTGCGAGAAGAACGGGGAGGCTGAATAGAAATGCCAGACATCTATGAGAAAATCAATGAACTATATGATAAACGCAGGGAAATCGAACTGGGCGGCGGTGACGAACGGATCGAAAAGCAACATGAAAAAGGGAAGCTGACTGCTCGGGAACGAATAGAGTTGCTAGTCGATCCAGGCAGTTTTGTGGAGTTGAATCCATTCATCCAGCACCGGAGCACAGACTTTGGACTTGAGAACCAGAAGGGCCCAGGGGATGGAGTTGTAACCGGTTACGGTAAGGTGAATGGCAGGCCGATTTACTTGTTTTCCCAGGATTTCACCGTGTTTGGCGGAGCCTTAGGTGAAATGCATGCAAAGAAAATTGCCAATGTGATGGATCTGGCTGCTAAAAATGGCGCTCCATTCGTGGGTCTGAACGATTCCGGCGGAGCAAGGATCCAGGAGGGTGTCGTTTCACTCGATGGCTATGGGCATATTTTTTACCGCAATTCTATCTATTCTGGTGTAATCCCGCAAATTTCCGTGATCATGGGTCCTTGTGCCGGCGGAGCGGTATACTCGCCAGCCATTACCGACTTTGTATTCATGGTCGAAAAAACGAGCCAGATGTTCATTACCGGTCCCAAAGTAATCGAGACGGTTACCGGGGAGAAAATTTCTGCTGAAGATCTCGGCGGAGCGATTGTACATAACACGATCAGTGGCAATGCACATTTCCATGGCCAGTCTGAAGAAGAAACACTGGAGCAGGTAAGGCTGCTGTTAAGCTATCTGCCGCAAAGCTATGAAGAAAAGCCGCCGAGGCTAGAGGCAGATGATGAAGATGACTACAGGCCAGATTTGACGGATGCCATTCCTTTCGATGCAATAAGACCATATGATGTGCGCAAAGTGATTGAGCAGGTAGTCGATTCCGAATCATTCCTGGAGATACAGAAGGACTTTGCCAAAAATATTGTCATTGGGCTTGCAAGAATTAAAGGCGAGGTCGTCGGTCTTGTCTGCAACCAGCCGAAGGTGATGGCAGGCGGGCTTGATATCGATTCTTCTGATAAGGCATCCCGCTTCATCAGATTCTGTGATTCTTTCAATATCCCAATCATCACTTTTGAGGATGTCACAGGATTCTTCCCGGGCATCAAGCAGGAGCATGGTGGCATTATCCGTCATGGCGCGAAAATCCTTTATGCTTATTCAGAAGCAACAGTTCCTAAGCTCACCGTTATTTTACGAAAAGCGTACGGCGGAGCATATGTCGCCCTGAACAGTAAATCGATCGGGGCGGATCTTGTTTTTGCGTGGCCGAATGCTGAAATCGCCGTAATGGGACCGCAGGGTGCTGCCAATATTATTTTTGCGAAGGAAATCCAGAACAGTGATAATCCGGAACAGATAAGGCAGCAGAAAATCGATGAGTACCGTGAGAAATTCGCGAATCCTTATGTCGCTGCAAGCCAGGGAATGGTCGATGATGTCATCGATCCGCGGGAAACTCGAATCAAACTGATTCAGTCCCTGGAAATGCTCCGGACGAAGAAGGAAGACAGGCCAGGCAAAAAACACGGCAACATCCCACTGTAGGATTTTGTGTTTGGTATTGAGATTCAATTAGCGTTATACTCTAGTAGTATATACATAATTGGAGGTCGGCTAGGATGATTAATCACGAACGTTTATTGAATGAATTTTTAGAGCTTGTCCAAATTGACTCTGAAACAAAGTATGAAACTGAAATCGCACGCGTCCTCAAGAAGAAATTCGAGGACCTCGGCGTAGAGGTTTTCGAGGACGATACTACTGCACAAACTGGCCATGGCGCTGGAAACCTGATCTGTACTTTACAAGGTACAAAAGAAGGAGTAGATACAATCTACTTTACTTCCCACATGGATACGGTCATTCCTGCTAATGGCGTTAAGCCATCCATTAAAGATGGTTATGTTGTGACGGATGGTACGACGATCCTTGGTGCTGATGACAAGACTGGGCTTGCTGTCATGCTTGAAACAGTGCGTGTCTTAAAGGAACAATCGATTCCGCATGGTACAATCCAGTTCATCATAACTGTTGGAGAAGAATCCGGCTTGGTTGGTGCAAAGGCATTGGATTCTTCATTGGTTAAAGCAAAATATGGCTACGCCCTCGACAGTGATGGCAAGGTAGGGAACATCATTGTTGCAGCACCTACGCAGGCAAAGGTAGCAGCTGTCATCCATGGTAAAACTGCTCATGCAGGTGTTGCTCCAGAAAAAGGTGTTTCAGCCATTACAATCGCAGCCAAGGCAGTTTCAAGAATGCCGCTTGGCCGTATCGATGAGGAAACAACGGCGAACATCGGCCGCTTCCAGGGCGGAACACAGACAAACATCGTCTGCGATCGTGTAGAGATTCTTGCAGAAGCGCGTTCGTTGATTCCGGAAAAAATGGAAGCGCAAGTGGCAAAAATGAAAGAAGCATTTGAATCAGCAGCTCAGGAAATGGGCGGCAAGGCAGATGTCGATGTTCAGGTCATGTACCCTGGCTTCAAATTTGGCGAAGGCGACCTGGTCGTCGAGCTTGCAAAAAAAGCAGCTGCAAAAATCGGCAGAAGCTCAGAATTGCTCCACAGCGGCGGCGGAAGCGATGCAAACGTCATTGCCGGCTTTGGCGTCCCAACCGTCAACCTTGCTGTAGGATATGAAGAAATCCACACAACGAATGAAAGAATGCCAATCGAAGAGCTCAACAAGCTTGCCGAAATGGTCATCGCATTGATTGAAGAAGTAGCAGCACAGTAATACCTTAAAGAGGGTGTCCCAAAAGTATAAACTTTTGGGCACCCTCTTTATTTTTGAGACTACTTGTAAAAATGGTCCGTTGATTTCCGTTCCAGGCGCTTCGCTTTCCGCGGGGCTGGCGCTGAGCCTCCTCATCGCTTCGCTCTTGCGGGGTCTCACCTGACCAGCTGCGCCCGCAGGAGTCTACGCGCCTTCCACTCCAATCAACTCAGGTTTCTAAATTCATTTTTTGTGCAAAAAAATACAAGAAAAACCTCTTTTGTTATAATTAAGTCACCACAACCAACTATACAAAAGGAGAGATTTTCTTGTATAAAAATTATAACACAAACCAATTGACCCTTCCAATGGACATTCAAGTTTTGATTCCTCAACAGCACCTTGTTCGATTGATTGATTTTGCCGTCGACCAGATGAACCCCAATATCTTTCTCTCTCTTTATCCTGGTGGAGGACGGCCGCCTTACCATCCTCAAATGATGTTAAAAGTCATTCTTTATGCATATGCCAACCGTATTTATTCCTCTCGACAAATCGCGAAACAGCTAACAGAGAATATTATGTTCATGTGGCTCTCCGGCGAACAGAAGCCTGATTTTCGTACCATCAACCGTTTCCGTTCCGAACGCATGAAAGATGTCATCTATGAGACGTTCTTTTCCATAGTCGACCTCCTTCGGGAGGAAGGACTTGTGAAGCTAGAAGACTATTTCCTGGATGGGACCAAATTGGAGGCAAACGCCAACAAGTATACTTTTGTTTGGAAGAAGTCCACTGAAAAATACGATAAAAAGTTGGACGAGAAATTCCGCCAGATTGTCTTTGGGATTGAACAAATCACCAAAGAAGATGAAGAAGCAGAAAGGGAACAAGATTTTCAGGAAAAGCTCGAAGAGACACCCATCTCTTCTGCAAAAATTGAAGAAACCATTAAAAAGCTGGAAGAGAGACTGGAACAGGATCCAAAAAACAAACCTTTAAAGAAGGCAAAGCGCCAACTGGAAAAAGACCTTCTACCTCGAAAGCAGAAGTATGAACTTCAGAAACAGACTTTTGGAGAGAGAAACAGCTTTTCTAAGACGGATACCGATGCCACTTTTATGCGAATGAAAGAGGACCACATGATGAACGGGCAGTTAAAGCCTGGATATAATGTTCAGATTGGAACAGAAAATCAGTTCATCACCAACTTCAGCCTCCATCAACGGGCTGGAGATCCTGGATGCATGATTCCCCATCTTGAACTTTTGGAAAAACATAACCGCCCGAAGCCAAAGGCCGTTATTGCCGACTCTGGTTATGGAAGCGAAGAGAACTATGCACATTGTGAAGAACAGGAAATAGAAGCGTACATTAAATACAATACTTTTGACAAGGAACAGACAAAGGCATGGAAGGAACAAATTGGCCGAGTTGAAAATATGGAGTATGACGAAGAGCTAGATGAATGGATTTGTGCAAACGGAAAACGCCTGGTTTTCCAGTATGAGAGTCAAAGAAAGTCCGACAACGGTTACGATTCCGTGAAGCGCACGTACCGCTGTACCGATTGTATGAACTGTCCATTCCAAACAACCTGTGCCAAAGACAAAGATACAAAGACCGTACAGGTCTCAGTGAAAAACCAACAACAACGAAAAGAAGTTCGGGAACGATTGGCTGCGGAAGAAGGAAGCCAAAGATACAGGCAGAGAAAAATAGATGTCGAGCCAGTATTTGGGCAGATTAAACACAATCGAGGGTTTAAAAGATTTGGGTTAAGAGGCCTCTCCAAAAATACCACGGATTGGGGTCTTATTTGCGCTGCACACAATCTTTTGAAGTGGGCAGCCAACAAGGAAAGCGAACAAAAATTAGGGTAACTAAGGGGAGGAATATCCCTCTTTCCCTTATAAATCCATCAAATCCAAACCCATAAATTGGATAAAAAGTAAAAGAGGCGACTCTCAGGTCGAATTTATTCAACCTTTTGAGTCAGCCTCTTTTTTAAATGAATACGCCTAAGGGAAGAATTTGCGGGATACGAATTTTGCAGACAATTTCATAAGTAGAGAGTCTAGTTCAAGATAATAGACATTTTGGGGAGAGAAAGAAGTCAAAATGTCCAAGAACCAAGCTTTAATAGACATTTCGGAGACAGCACGACGTTAAAATGTCCAAGAACCGAGCTTTAATAGACATTTCGGAGACAGCACGACGTTAAAATGTCCAAGAATCATGCTTTAATAGCCATTTTGGAGCGAGCAGGAAGTCAAAATGTCCAGGAACCATGCTTTAATAGACATTTTGGAGAGAGCAGGAAGTCAAAATGTCCAAGAACCATGCTTTAATAGGCATTTTGGAGAGACCAGGAGTCAAAATGTCCAGGAACCAAGCTTTAATAGACATTTTGGAGAGAGCAGGAAGTCAAAATGTCCAGGAACCATGCTTTAATAGACAATTCAGAGAGAGCACGAAGTCAAAATGTATATTACATACACTCATTCTTCAATAATCCTAAAGATGCCCCTGAAGACTCCGATATAATACATGGAATGGTCTACCAGATTTCCAATCTGGAATCATATGAGGATTAAACAGAGTGATAGATAGAAATTTAATTAAAGGAAGTGTACTCCAAATGGCTGATAGCAATAAGACGGTTGTATTCCAGGCAGGAAATGAAGAATACGCTTTTCCGATCCTTTATGTCATTTCAATTGAAAAATTGGAAGGGATGACAGCGATTCCGCATATGCCTGATTATGTCACCGGAATCACGAAGGTACGGGGAGAGTTGATTCCGGTCATTGATCTTGAAAAGGTCCTATACCATCGGGATATTCGGGCTGATGACAAGACGAGACTGATCGTGCTTGAGACTTCGGAAATCTCATTGGGTGTCCTCGTCAGGGATGCAAAGGAAATCCTTGAGATTCCTGAGGTAAATATGAAGCAGCCTGGCCTTATCGCCTACCAAAATACGATATTCATTACGGGAATAGCCAATTTGGATAAACGGATGATCATGATCATTGACCCGCAAACCCTGATCAATTCACTAGAAGGAATAAAAGAAATCAAAGACTATATGAAACAGCAAAAGCAGGAAATACATAATTAATGGCATCAAAATAAACAAGCTGACCCCATCTAATCCGGGTCAGCTTGTTTCCTTTTATAGTTTGAAGCTGGAGAATGACTTTCTCAAGTCCTCGGCCATGTTGGACAGCTTGTTGGATGATTCTAACAGCTCTTGCATTGTAGCATTTTGTTCTTCGGTTGTTGCGGCAACCTGCTCCAAGAATAGTGCAGACCTAGAGGAAGCAGTGATCACTTCATTGGCTGACTGAGCCATTGATTCCATCTTTTCATTTGCATTCATGACAGCACTGCTCACTGTGTTTCCCTTCGAGCTGACTTCCTCAATCGATTGCGCTATTTCAGTGAAGATTTTCGCTACTTTCTCAACCAGTTCATTTCCTTTTTGTACGGTCGTCTGGCTTTCATCCATGACGTTTACGGCCTGATTCGTTTCTTTTCCAGTCTCCTCAAGGATGGTACGGATGCTGTCTGCTGCACCGGCTGATTGTTCAGCGAGCTTGCGGACCTCCTGTGCGACGACACCAAAACCTTTTCCATGCTCCCCGGCTCTTGCTGCTTCAATTGCAGCATTCAATGCCAGCAGATTGGTCTGATTTGAAATATCCGTGATGATTTCGATGATTCGATGAATTTCCAGAGAATTGTTTTTCAGTGAATGAATCACACTCGCTAATTCTGACACTTTTCCATTGATCTGGTCCATTTGTTCTGTGACACTAAATGCATATAGTTTGCCTTCCTCGATTTTATCCTTCGTGCTAGAGGTTGTATAAAGGGTCTCTTTTAGCGACCCGGTGACTTCAATTAATTGGGAAGATACATCTTCGACCGCTTCATTTGTACGTTCAGAAATTTTCACTTGTTCGTCAGATGAAGATGCCACCTGCATGATGGATGCAGTAATTTCATTATTGGCTTCAGTCGTGGCTTCCGCATTAAGTTTTAGGTTCCTAGACATATCATTTACCAGGTCCGATGATGCCAGGATACTGGAAATCGAAGTTTTCAAGTTCCCGGATAATTGGTTCATGGCGAGGATGATCTGCCCAACTTCGTCCTTACTCTTCGCTTCCAATGCTTTGACATTCAATTCACCATTAGCGAGTCTCTTACAGTAAGCTACCACTTTTTTGAGATTCTTGCTGATATTGCGAGAGACAAAGTACATGGCTACTGAAGAGAGGATAAAGGCTAATATGATAATAATGAACGTATTCCGTATCATCGAGGCAATCGTAGAATGAGTTTCCTTCATGATCCTTGTACGTTCATCAAGAATCGATGTCCTGAGTTCATTAAGCTTATCGATGTTCATATCGCGAATCGTTTCAGCCTTGTTGGCCAGACTGATTTGGGTGAAAATATCAACCTGTTCGCCGTTAGTCTTGAAATTTTCAACAGTCCTTAAAATTTCATCTTCCCAGATTTTGTCCATATGCTTATCTGTTTGGACAATTGCATTGAACAAGCTTTTGGCTTCCTCTGTTTTTACGTTGTTTTTCAGCTTGTCAGCAGAGCTGTTAAATTGATCAGTTTCTTTTTTGTACAGTGTAAGAAGCTCTGGTTTCGGTTCGGTTATGTAGTCTGTGATAATGATATACTTCTGGCGAAATGTGGCCCCCATTTCACTGATCATGATTGCATAATCACTTTTTTCTTCGGCAAGGTCGATTGCATTCTGAAGGTTTGATAAAACAGTCGTTACATAAATGAAGCTGCCTAAAAAGATAAACATAATGAATGCGAAAACGCTTGCATACTTTCTGCCAATAGACCAATGCTGCATAAAAATTCCCCCATCTTTTCTATATCCTCATGGTTATTTATCGGTTTCTGTATAAAAATATTAAACGTTTAAAGCCTTTTCTTCACATAATGTTCAAAACTGCACCTTAACCTAAATTCAAGCCCGATATAAGTAATGAATGAGTTTTTTTGATACACTAGAAGGGAACGTATATTTGGGAAGTGGGATCATGAAAGAAATGTATCCAAAGAACGGCAAAGTCATTTTGCATGTTGATATGAATAGCTTCTATGCCTCAGTTGAAATGGCTTACGATCCTGAATTGAAGGGTAAGCCACTCGCGATTGCCGGCAATCCAGAAGAAAGACGCGGTATTATTGTCACGTGCAGTTATGAAGCGAGGAAATTCGGCGTCAAGACGACAATGCCTTTATGGGAAGCCAAAAAGCTTTGCCCCGAATTAATCATAAAGAAACCGAACTTTGATAGATACCGTACAGCATCAGCTGCAATGTTCGATATTTTGCGCCAATACACAGAGGTTGTAGAACCTGTTTCCATTGATGAAGGATATATGGATATAACGGATTGCTCAGAACTGGGGGCGCCGCTTGAAATCGCAGGAAGCATCCAAAAAAGAATTTATGAGCAGCTAGACTTGCCCTGCAGTATCGGGGTGGCTCCAAACAAATTCCTGGCGAAAACGGCTTCCGATATGAAGAAGCCAATGGGAATCACCGTTTTAAGAAAGCGAGAAATCCCACGGATCCTCTGGCCGCTTGAGGTCGGTGAAATGCATGGAGTAGGAACAAAAACAGCGGACAAACTAAAAAGTATTGGAATCCATACAATAGGCGGATTGGCGGCAGCAAATGAAATCCAGCTGAAAGGACTCCTGGGCATCAATGGATTAAGATTGAAAGAAAGAGCAAATGGACAGGATAACCGCCGGGTGGATCCCGACTCTGTCTATGATTTCAAGAGCATAGGCAACTCGACTACACTGCCGCGTGATATTTCGAATCAGCATGAGCTCCTGAAAGTTCTTGATGTGCTGTCAGAGCAAGTAGCGGCAAGGATGAAAAGGAAGGAAGCTGTCGCGACTAGCATTAGTGTGACGATCCGCTTTAAGGACAGGAAGACGATCACCAGGAGCCAGAAGCTGCAGAACCCTGTATCGAAGCAGGACGAAATAGCCACAGCCGCCAAAGCGCTTTTCTTGAAGCATTGGAATGGAGATCCTATCAGGCTGCTAGGAATTACTGGAACCGACTTGCTTGAAGCAGATAAAGCTGTCAAGCAGCTAGACCTTTTTTCTTATGAGCTGGATGCGAAAAAGGAGCCGCTGATCAATACGATGAGCCAGCTGCGTGAGAAATACGGCAAGAGCATCATTGAAAGTGCAGGTTCACAGGTGAAAAAGCCCCGAACCAGCGAGAATCCGGGGGCTGGGACGAGCTTCAATAAAGATTTCCTCCAGGGGCGTAAAAGAGAGAAAAAAGATTTTTAATGACGTTTAGCATAACAAGGTTAAGTCAAAATAAAGAGGGACAAACCAGATTGTTTGCATCAGTTTGTTATCATTGTTAAATTAGTGTGTATGTCTAAAAACCTATTCTAAAATGAAGGGAAGTTATCATATGTCAAAACAGCAAATCGGAGTCATTGGCCTTGCTGTCATGGGAAAGAACCTCGCCATGAATATCGAGAGCAGAGGCTATTCTGTTTCAGTATATAACCGCTCCAGGGAAAAGACGGATGAAATGCTTGAGGAAACGAAAGGCAAGAAGGTCGTCGGAACTTATTCTATCGAGGAATTTGTTCAATCTCTTGAAAAACCAAGGAAAATCCTCCTGATGGTAAAAGCGGGAGCCGCAACGGACGCGACGATCGAACAATTAAAACCTCATCTGGAAAAGGGAGATATCATCATTGACGGTGGCAATACATATTTTGCAGATACTCAACGTCGTAACCAGGAATTACGCGAGCTCGGTCTTCACTTCATCGGCACTGGCGTATCTGGCGGGGAGGAAGGGGCACTTCACGGACCTTCCATCATGCCTGGCGGACAAAAAGAAGCGTATGACCTGGTGGCCCCAATCTTCCAGGATATCGCTGCAAAGGTCAATGGTGAAGCATGTACTACTTACATCGGTCCGGATGGTGCAGGACATTATGTAAAAATGGTACACAACGGCATAGAATACGGAGACATGCAATTGATCTCTGAATCCTATTTTATGTTGAAGCATGTACTTGGCTTAAATGCTGACGAGCTGCATGAAGTATTTGCAGAATGGAACAAAGGTGAGCTTGATAGCTATCTGATTGAAATTACGGCTGATATTTTTACAAAGAAGGATGATGAAACCGGCAAGCCGCTTGTTGATATGATTCTCGATACCGCTGGCCAAAAAGGCACTGGGAAATGGACGAGCCAGAGTGCGCTTGATTTAGGGGTGCCGCTGCCAATCATCACTGAATCTGTTTTCGCACGCTTCATCTCGGCAATGAAACAAGAGCGTGTGGAAGCAAGCAAAGTACTCTCTGGTCCTGAAGTTAGATCATTTGATGGCAATCGTGAGGCCTTCATTGAATCAATTCGAAAGGCGCTTTATTTGAGCAAAATTTGTTCTTACGCACAGGGATTTGCCCAAATGAGAGCGGCGTCCGAAGAGTATGGCTGGGATCTGAATTACGGCGATATTGCGATGATCTTCCGTGGAGGCTGCATTATCAGAGCTCAGTTCCTTCAAAAAATCAAAGAAGCATACGATCGCGATCCAGCTCTGAAAAACCTACTGCTCGATCCATATTTCAAGGAAATCGCAGAAAGCTACCAGCAGTCGTTACGTGAAATAATCTCAGCTGCGGTCATGAATGGAATTCCAGTGCCAAGCTTCTCTGCTGCACTTTCCTATTTCGACAGCTACCGGACGGAAACACTGCCTGCCAACCTGATCCAGGCGCAACGTGATTATTTCGGTGCCCACACATATCAGCGAATTGATAAAGAAGGAATCTTCCACACTGAGTGGATGGAATAACAAAGAAGCACAGCGAATTATTAATGTTCGCTGTGTTTTTTAATATTATAAAAGTTTATTCAGCAGCAGGGAGGGTTTTCAAAAGGCCCAGTCGAACCCTTTAAATGATGGTATTAAGATTGGAGGGATTGAGTATGGCAGAAGATTATCCAGTTTTAAAGGGGGCGGAACCCTTTTATTTTGAAGGGAGTTCAGTAGGTATATTGGTATCGCATGGTTTCACTGGTTCTACACAGAGTATGCGGCCGCTTGGCGAGGCATTCGCTGCTGCGGGATATACTGTTTGCGGACCGCGATTGAAGGGGCACGGAACCCATTATGAGGACATGGAACAAACAACCTATCAGGATTGGATTGCTTCGGTAGAAGAAGGGTTTCAGTGGCTAAAAGAACGATGTGATAAGATTTTTGTAACTGGACTGTCAATGGGAGGAACGCTGACTTTATACATGGCTGAAAAATACCCTGAAATCAGGGGAATTGTCCTGATCAATGCGGCTATTGATATTCCGGCAATGGAGCCGGTCCTTCAGTTGGAAGGAACTAGATTCCTGGATGCCATTGGTTCCGACATCAAGAAGCCAGGAGTTGTAGAGCTTGCCTATGAAAAAACCCCGGTTCAATCCATTAAAGAGATATTGCCTTTTATGAAAGCTGTAAAAGAAAATCTCTCAAAAGTTTCTTGTCCAGCCTTAATTTTCGTTTCGGATGAGGACCATGTTGTCCCGCCAGATAACTCGCAAAGAATCTATAATGATATCAGCTCGGAAATAAAAGAGGTCCTTCGTCTTAAAGAGAGCTATCATGTGGCTACACTTGATAACGACCAGCAAATGATCATCGATAACACACTGGCATTCATAAAAAAAATTAGTTGATATCTGATTTGCTTCTTCGAGGCTTGCGGAGTTCTTCCGCAAGCCTTTTATAGGTACAATCAATAAATCCACTCATGACTCTGAATAAGAGCTTTTTTTCTCACCTCTTAGCCAGCTTCGCATGCACAGCCATGCAATTAAACTTAAAATCACCAATAAACTTTCCAAAGAAAAGATGTACCATGGGTAGGGGCCGAGTAAGTCCATGAAGCTTGGACTCTTCGGTTTATGGCGCAAAAACCAGTAATTTCCGTCAGCTGTCTTATTAATGAACAGGATAGCTGGCAGCAGCAGGTTTATAAAGAGAACTACTTTTATGACTGAACTGAAAGTAGGATAAAAACCTTTAGCCCATAAAAAATACAGAGTCACCCAAACAATCATCATATGGGCATAGAAAAAGTGGAAAAATCGGAAGTGGGGAAAATCATAGGTTAATGCAGGTGTTATTATAGCTTGTGTTGCCCCTAATAAAGCAATGAAAAATAAAAGCTCAAACAGTATTTTTTTCCTGGTCAGTAATAAACCGATCGCGAGCAAAAGCCCGATATTGCATAATTCCAGCGGCATTGACCGTCCAAATTTCCAGACAGCATGCTTGTACATCCAAAGATGGTTGGTGATCTCGATCAATATTAATGATAGGGCTGTGGCCAGCTCGGCTTTCCTCCATCGCTTATCACTTAATTTCTTTCGATGAATGAAAATGAAAGTGCTAATGAAAAAAAAGATAGTCAGAGTCACAAAATGACTCAAAGAAAACATGTCAAAGGTAAAAGCTTTATTGCTATGACCAAACCACTCCATGCTGCCACCTCTAGTCTGTAATAGAACAAACATAAGTTATCCTTTTTCGGTGATTTTTATGTAGGCCAGGAGCATTAACTTGCCCTCATCGTTAACGAGAGTAAGGTGAGCTGTTAGAATGATGAAAAAAGTGAAACCAAACATTGCTTGATGCGTAAATGTAATATAGCTTAAAAAAGGGAGATGGATTACATGAAAGGAAATGGCTGTATTAAATGCGGAAGCAGAGATGCAGGGCAGAAAGATGTGGCAATGACCGGAACAGGCTTATCTAAGATGTTTGATATCCAGAATAATCAATTCACCGTCGTTTACTGCAAGAATTGCGGATACTCAGAGTTCTATAATAAGAATGCATCTGCTGGCTCTAATATCCTTGATTTCTTTTTTGGAGGCTGACCAGTGCAAATACAAAAATCCCGCCTGTTAACAGGCGGGATTTTTGTATTTTAACAATTTTCTACGTCGATGTCATTGAATGGCCACCAGAAGAACCCGTCTTGCTCAAGCAGTTTGTCTGCTGCATCGGGACCCATTGAACCTGATGCGTAGTTCGGGAATGACGGTTCCTTCGTGTTTTCCCAGACTTTTGAAATATTATCAACGAAACTCCACGATAATGCGACTTCATCCCAATGCGTGAAGTTTGTAGCATCACCGCGCAATGAATCATACAGCAGTTTTTCATAAGCTTCCGGCGTATTCAGTCCGTCAATGCCTTTATTGGCGTAATTCAATTTCACAGGAGTAGCATCTCCCTGGCCGGATTTCTTTGCATTCAGATGGAGCGTGATCCCTTCTTCGGGCTGGATATGAATCACAAGCAAATTGGGATTGACGGTCTTTTCTGGCTGATAATACAGATCCATCGGGATATCTTTGAATTGAATCACGATTTTTGTGGACTTGGCCTTCATCCTTTTTCCAGTACGGATATAGAATGGAACTCCAGCCCAGCGGAAGTTATCAATCATTAGCTTTCCAGCTACAAATGTTTCTGTATTGGATTCAGGATCAACCATCTCTTCCTGGCGGTAAGCAGGTACTTCTTTTTCGTTCATGACGCCTTTGTCATACTGTCCGCGAACAAAGTATTCATTGACCTCACCGTCCTTTATTGGGCGGAGGGCACGGAAAACTCTAACTTTTTCCGAACGGATTTCATCAGTCGTCAGCTTGATCGGCGGCTCCATCGCTAGCAAGGAAACCATTTGCAGCATATGGTTCTGGACCATGTCCCTTAGTGCACCGCTTTTCTCGTAATATCGCCCGCGTTCTTCGACTCCAAGAGTTTCGCTGGATGTCACCTGGATATTTGAAATGTAGCGGTTATTCCAGAGTGGTTCAAACATCGCATTCGCGAAACGGATGACTTCGATATTTTGGACCATTTCTTTTCCAAGGTAGTGGTCAATCCGGTAAATTTCATCTTCTGTAAAAGCGGTCCGGATTTGCTTGTTCAATACTTTGGCTGACTCAAGATCATGTCCGAACGGCTTCTCAATGACCAGGCGCTTGAAGCCGGAAACATCGGTAAGCTTATCCTTCTTTAAGTGCTCGGCAATTGTCCCAAAGAATTCTGGTGCCATTGCCAGATAAAAAATCCTATTGCCGTTAAGTCCATAGTGGCTGTCCAATTCTTCCGAAAGCTTTCCCAGGGCAAGATAAGAACTAGAATCAGTTACATCATGGGAATGATAATAAAACTTGGAGACAAACTCGTCGAGATCGGCCTTTGGATCTGTCTCCCCATTCTCCTTAACAGACTCTTTTACCTTAAGCTGGAATTCTTCATTTGAAAGTGCTCGGCGGGCAACGCCAACGACCGCGAATCTGTCCAGTTTTCCTTTTTCAAACAAATTATAGAGGGAAGGAAACAATTTACGGTTTGCCAGGTCTCCCGTAGCTCCGAAGATCATAATTAAAGCTGTTGGTTTTTCGGTATGTGCCACAATATAGAACCTCTCTTTTATGTGAATTTAAATGTATGTAAAAAAACACTCTACAAATACAAAATTTTATCTGTTTCGAGAACAATTAGCAACTGTTTGAACTGTACTTAGTTTTGTTCCAATTAAGTGGAACTATCCCTTTCTGTTCAAATCCGGTGTTTGTTTTAGAGGAATAATGGCAGTTGTGATATATTGAAAGGAATAATGAACCTGCCTGCCAGGATTGCAGGCGTTTTGTACGGGAGGATGTTAGGATTATGGATGTGTTTTTTCTTGGAACAGGTGCGGGTGTACCGGCCAAGCTGAGGAATGTGACGTCAATCGCATTGAAATTGCTGGAGGAGCGCGGAGCTGTCTGGCTGTTCGATTGTGGCGAAGCAACTCAGCATCAAATTCTACATACTAGCTTAAAGCCGCGCAGGATCGAGAAAATATTCATCACCCACCTGCATGGAGACCATATTTATGGCTTGCCAGGACTGCTGTCCAGCCGTTCCTTCCAGGGAGGGGAATCGATGGTTACCGTTTATGGACCTCCCGGGATTAAAGAGTATATTGAGGTATCTTTGAAAATTAGTAAATCCTACTTGAAATATCCGATTGAAATCATCGAGCTGGAAGAAGGCGTAATCTTTGAAGATGAACAGTTCATCGTAGAAGCAAAGCTACTGGAGCATGGAATTCCTTCGTATGGGTATAGAGTAATGGAAAAAGACCGTCCGGGCACTCTTCTTGCAGACAAGCTCCAGGCAGCGGGAGTTAAACCAGGGCCTGATTACCGGAAAATCAAGAATGGTGAAGAAATCCTGCTTGATGATGGAAGTGTCATCAACCCTGTGGATTTCGTCGGTCCGCCGCAAAAAGGCAGAGTTGTTACGATTCTGGGTGATACAAGAGTGTGTGAAAATGCTGCATTGCTTGCGCAAAATGCAGACCTTCTCGTCCATGAAGCAACTTTTTCAGCAGATGAAGGCACACTTGCTTATGAATATTTTCATTCGACCACTCTGCAGGCTGCAGAAACAGCATTGAATGCCGATGTGAAACAGCTTTGCCTGACCCATATTAGCTCCAGATATGACCGGAATGACTGGCAGGAGCTTGAAGCGGAAGCTCGAACCGTGTTTGCCAATACGGTAGTCGCGGAAGATTTTATGGAAATCTCCGTTTCTTATGACCATGACTGAGTGAAGGGGTGTTATGTATGAAAACAATCTATCTTGTACGACATGCAAGTGCTGCCGGACAGCCTGTTGAATCTCCCCTGACTGAACAGGGCAGGAAACAGGCACTGGCGCTCGTTGACTTTTTCAAGCAAAAAGAAATAGACATCATCTATTCAAGTCCTTTTAAAAGAGCGATCGATACAATCAGACCACTTTCTGATTCAAGAGGAATAAGTGTTCAACAAGATGAACGACTCGGAGAAAGAGTGCTCAGCACGGTCAACCTTGAGGACTGGCGGGATAAATTAAAGCAAAGCTTTGAAGACTTCGAGCTTGTATTTGAAGGTGGGGAGTCCCATTCAACGGCGATGAATCGCGCGAAATCGCTTTTAGAGGATGTATTATGCTCAGAACATGACCATATTTTACTGGTCAGCCATGGCAACATGACCACACTGCTCATGAGGTATTTCAATGAGAGCTTCGGATACGACTGCTTGATGGAAATGACGAACCCGGATGTTTTCGAACTTGTCGTTTCTAGTGAAAAAACAATGCTTAATCGAATATGGGATGATAGAATTTAAGTTTTTATATGGCTCAGTATTCCTTTGGTGTAGATTTGTGTATTCATAAGCGGAGCATTTCCGGCTATTGTATATAGAGGCCGCTTTTGAAGCAGTAAGGCGGAGATATTCCGGTTACTTGCTATAAATAAGACAAAATCCAATGATTTTGATTAAATAAACGGAAAAACGCCCCTTATTTTTCATAAAATAAGGGCCTTTTCCAATTAAGCGGAATCTCTCCGTTTATTTTTCGTACACTGTGAAATCAACATTCAGTTTTCACAGCGCCTAGGGTTTAAGGTAGGAACCTAAGTGGTGGACATCTAAAACTGGGAAATCTCCTGGTTTTTTTATTTTTGTTTGACAATCAAACATTCATTTGAATAAGATATAATCAAATGAACATTTGAATGAGTGAGGTGAGCAACTTGAAGGAGCAAGATGTCTGCCAGATCAATTGCGTCCACGATGAAAAAGTGGAGCAGGTTTCAGCAGAAGTGAAAGAACAAAATACTTCTGCAGCAGCAAAAATTTTCAAGGCTTTATCAGATGAAACAAGGATTAAAATCGCATACTCACTATATGTAGGCAACGAACTTTGTGTTTGTGATGTAGCTGCAGTCGTCAATTCGTCCACTGCTACTGCTTCTCACCATTTGAGGCTTTTGAAGAACCTTGGGCTCGCTAAATACCGCAAGGAAGGTAAGCTTGTTTATTATTCACTTGTCGATGACCATGTAAAGCAATTGATTCACCTGGCGTTTGAACATCAAAAGGAGATGGATGTGAATGACTGAAGCAGCACAATCTGGAGAGAAAACCATATACCGGGTACAGGGCTTCACCTGAGCGAGCTGTGCCGGGAAGTTCGAAGAGAACGTAAAGCACCTGGATGGTGTTTTTGATGCAAAAGTTAATTTTGGCGCTTCCAAGCTGACGGTTTACGGGAAAGCCTCGATTGAGGCCCTGGAGCATGCGGGCGCTTTTGAGAACCTGAGGCTTTATCCAGATAAAGCCGAGATTCTTCCTGAAAAAAAGAAGCCGTTCTGGCAGGAAAATTCTAAGGTACTGATCAGCCTCGTGATGATCATTGCCGCCTATTATTTTCAGTTTAATTATGGTGAAGGAAGTGTGCCCGCGATCTTTTTATTCTTAGGCGCGATTATCATAGGCGGCTTCTCCCTTTTCAAAAGTGGAATCAAGAATCTTCTCAAGCTTGATTTTGACATGAGGGCACTGATGACTGTGGCCATTATCGGTGCTGCCATCATTGGCGAATGGAGCGAGGGAGCCGTCGTCGTCATTTTATTTGCGATTAGTGAAGTGCTTGAGAGGTATTCAATGGATAAGGCGAGGGCCTCGATCCGTTCGTTAATGGATATCGCCCCAAAAGAAGCGCTAGTTCGCCGGAATGGCAGGGAATACAGTGTTCATGTAAATGAGATACAAGTCGGCGATATCATGATTGTAAAACCTGGTGAAAAAATTGCGATGGATGGTGAAGTCGTTGCTGGTTCATCGGCTGTCAATCAGGCGGCAATTACAGGTGAATCTGTACCAGCATATAAGAAGATAGGCGATGAGGTGTTTGCCGGGACACTGAATGGGGAGGGTCTCATCGAAGTTGAAATCACTAAACTGGTCGATGATACAACGATTGCCAAAATCATTCACCTTGTCGAAGAGGCACAGGCGGAAAAGGCACCTTCGCAGGCTTTCGTGGACCGGTTCGCAAAGTATTATACACCGATTATTATCTTGGTTGCCTTCCTGGTTGCGATTGTACCGCCGCTTTTGTTTAATGCAGATTGGAGTGATTGGATCTATCAGGGGCTGGCTGTCCTTGTTGTCGGCTGCCCATGCGCACTCGTGATTTCGACACCGGTGTCTATCGTGACCGCGATTGGCAATGCGGCTAAAAATGGTGTATTGGTTAAGGGCGGAGTCTATTTGGAAGAAATGGGCATGCTCAAAGCAGTTGCCTTTGATAAAACCGGGACGCTGACTAAAGGTATTCCAGCAGTTACTGACTTCGAGATGCTTGCATCTGCAGACCACACCGAGCTTTTATCAGTGGTGGCAGCTGTTGAAAACAAATCACAACATCCGCTTGCTGCTGCAATCGTCCGCAAGGCAGAAACGGAAGGAGTTCTTTTCAGGGAAAAGCAGGTTGAAGATTTCACTTCGGTAACTGGTAAAGGGATAAAAGCTGTTGTTGACGGAGTCAGGTATCATGTTGGCAGCCCTAAATACCTTGAGGAAATAGTGGATGGGGGAATACCATCTGCTGTCTCTGAAAAAATTGCTGGTATGCAATCGGAAGGGAAAACCGTTATGGTAGTAGGCTCACAAACCAGCTTGCTTGCGTTAATTGCGGTTGCCGATGAAGTGAGAGAGTCAAGCAAGGAAGTGGTATCTCGTCTGCACGAGCTTGGCGTTGAAAAAACAATCATGCTGACAGGGGACAATAAAGGGACTGCCCGGGCAATTGGCAGCCAGGCAGGCGTGTCGGATATCCAGTCCGATTTGCTTCCTGAAGAGAAGTTGAATTTCATAAAGGCTTTACAGAAAAACCATGGGAAAGTCGCGATGGTTGGTGACGGGATCAATGATGCGCCGGCACTTGCCGCAGCTACAGTCGGTGTCGCAATGGGCGGAGCTGGAACCGATACTGCACTCGAAACCGCTGATATCGCCTTGATGGCAGATGATTTGAAAAAACTGCCGTTCACAATAAAATTAAGCCGCAAAACACTGGCTATTATCAAGCAAAACATTGCTTTTTCAATTGGCGTGAAATTGCTGGCCCTGCTGCTTGTCATTCCTGGCTGGCTCACCCTGTGGATCGCGATTTTCGCAGATATGGGAGCGACCTTGATTGTCACTCTGAATGGCTTGAGGCTTTTGAGAGTCAAAGATAAATAGATGTAGCACATACTGATTCTGGCTGGAGGATTCCCATGAATAATTCCTGGAATAAGCTCATTTACAAAGGCTGGGCCCCGATCTACGACAGATTCTTCAATGCTGGCCCTTTTTCGAAAGCAAGGGACATACTGTTCAACGAAATCCAGTTCCGTCCGGGGGACAGGGTGCTGTTCGTAGGTGTAGGCACTGGGGCAGATATCGAGAGATTGCCATATGACCAATTGGAGATTACGGCAATCGATTACTCTGAGGATATGCTGCAGAGAGCAAAAGATAAATTCAGGGATTCTTCGATAACCTTTTTAAAAATGGATGCCCAACAGCTTGAATTTGACGTTTCATCTTTCGATTATGTGATCGGAAGCTTGATATTATCAGTAGTACCCGACAGCAAAAAGGCATTTGGCGAAATGATCAGAGTTTGCCGCAGGGAAGGTCTGGTGGTCATTTTCGATAAATTTGCACAGCCTGGCAAAGAACTTTCATATGTTAAAAAAGCGTTTAGAAATGTGATTAAACTGCTTGGCACGGACATCGGTGTATCTTTTGAGGAAATCAGCTCAACAGAAACAGCCAGAGTTAAGCGGATTTCAGATGAAGGGGTCATGTTCGGAGATATGTACCGGAGAATATTGCTGGAGAAAGTCTGTTAAAAGAATGATTTCATAGAAAAAGAGGCTGTTTGAATGACAGCCTCTTTTTCTATATTGATGGTTCTATCTTAAAAAATCCATCCTCGTTCATATTGCTTAGGTGATTCAATGCTTGTGCCGAGCTCTTTTGCTGCTGTCCTTGGCCAGTATGGATCGCGCAGCAGTTCGCGTGCGATGAAAATTAGATCAGCGCGTTCATTTTGGAGGATTTCTTCAGCCTGGATTCCGGTGGTGATCAAACCGACCGCGCCAGTAGCCACATCGGCTTCATGTTTGATTTTTTCAGCGAATTTAACCTGGTAGCCTGGATAGGCATGGATCCTTGCAGGTACAACCGCACCTGAGCTGACATCAATCAGGTCTACTCCCAGTTCCTTGAGCGATGCACCGATTGATACATAATCATCGACAGTCAAGCCTTCTTCATGATAATCGCTTGCAGAAACCCTGACAAACAGAGGTCCATCCCAAACTGTTTTTACCTCTTCAAGGACTTCCCGAAGGAAGCGGAAGCGGTTCTCGGCAGTGCCGCCGTATTCATCTTCGCGTTTGTTCGTAAGCGGGGAGAGGAACTGGTTGATCAAATAGCCATGTGCAGCATGGATTTCGATCACATCGAAACCAGCACGTTTTGACCTCTCAGCAGCCAGCCTGAACGCCTCGACAGTTTCCTTGATTTCTTCAACCGTCATTGCCTTTGGTTCCTTATACTTTTCATCAAATGCTAAAGCAGAAGGAGCGATGATTTCATCACGCAATGCGGCTTTTCGGCCGGCGTGTGCAAGCTGGATTCCTGCTGCAGCACCGCTCTGCTTGATTTGTTGAGTCAATTTTGTCAGGCCGGGCACATGCTCATCGTTCCAGATTCCCAGGTCCTGATGCGAAATCCGGCCCTGCGGTGTGACGGCAGTTGCTTCGAGAATGACCAATCCCACCTGGCCGACAGCACGGCTCACATAGTGTGCGATATGAAAGTCTGTGACGATCCCATCTTCTTTTTCACATGAGTACATACACATCGGAGCCATGACAATCCTGTTTTTCAGTGTTAAATCCTTGATTTTATAAGGGGAAAATAATTTCTTTTCCAATCCAGAAGCCTCCTTTTATTTCGTTAACCAAAATATATTTTAAGTATAACAGGGCTTAATCAGGAAAGGAAAAATTGTACTCACCGCAATGTGTTTTTTCTTAATTCAGCCAGGGTATATTTCGTTCCGCGCCAGATGATGCCGCCTCTTTTAATAGTCAGGTAGCTGGCTCTCAGGATGGAGAAAATGAACAGCAGGGCAGTGAACGGAAGGACAAAGAACAGCCATGGTGAAAATCGAGTCATCTTCTTTGTGACCATCACATAAAGAAAAGCCAGGAATACGAGATTAACAGCACTTAAAATAGCCACAGCCTGATTTTTCGAAAAAAGAGTGAAAAAAGGAACGACTTGGGATACAAAGACACCGAATACTGAGAAGAGTACCATGCTGATCCTGTAGTGTAGGCCGGCGAAGGTGTTCTTCTCCAGGCCTCCTAATGCTTCACTCAGGCTCTGGTACCATTCTACTTCAATGAGCGTCATGGCGGTGACGATCCGCTGCTTGAGACCCAGCCGCTTTACCATCATTCCCAGCTGCAAATCATCATCAGGCCGCATCTTTATATATTCATGTGTGCCGACTTTTTCATAGGCCGACCGGGTGATCATATTGAATGCGCCGATGCCGACTCCCGTTTTCGAACGTGGATTATTGCCGAGCCATGGTCTCTTGTAATAGGAAAAGCCAAATAAGAAGAAGGCAACAAAGGCCTTCAGCCAAAAGGGCTTTGCGCTAAGATTTGGAGCAGCAGTCAAATGATCAAGGCTATGTTTCTCGAAATAGCCAACCGCTTTTGAAAAAGCCTCAGGATGATACAAGACATCAGCGTCTGTAAATAAGATAAGGTTCCCTGTCGCATGCTTATAGCCTTTATAGAGTGCGTGGTTCTTGCCAAGCCACCCTTCTGGCAAACTTTCGATGTGGATTACTTTGATTCTTGAATCGAAACTTTTCAAGCTTTCCATCACACTTCCGGTGCCATCTTCGGAGCGGTCATTGACCAGGAGCCACTCGGTGTTTTTGTAGGTTTGGTTCAGCTGCGTGCGAACGCTTTGTAAAATATGTTCTTCTTCATTCCTGGCAGCCACGATCACGCTGAGCTTTTGTCCTTGCTCAACAGCCTCGGCCTTTTCGAGTGGATCCATTTTCCTGAAACCAATCAAGGCATCGATTGTCGCTAAAATCCAAATGAGCAATGTTAAAGACAGTAAGGTTAGGATCACCATGTACACGTCCCTGTTGTTTTTCTCCATTGTAGAGAAACAGGGGACACTTTTGCAATTTTTATAGCGGGCGGTTTGCAGCTGCCAGTTGATCGCCAAGTAGGTGGCCCAGCCTTTTTGATTGAGCGGTGGCTTCCTTGATGCAGGATACGAATGCTGATTGGACGCCATGCTGCTCGAGAATGGTGATGCCTGCTTCAGTCGTGCCTCCCGGGCTGGTCACTTCAAAACGGAGCTGGGCTGGCTCCTTATCAGACTGCGTGAGCATCTCAGCTGCGCCCAGCAGCGTCTGGATAATCAGCTGCTTTGCTGTCTGCTTTTCGAGACCGATTTCAGCCGCGCTTTTTTCCATCGCTTCGACAAGGTAATAAATATAGGCAGGTCCGCTTCCTGATAGGCCTGTAACGGCATCAAGCTGGTATTCCTCTACGATCGTCGTCAGGCCAACAGTGTTAAAAAGCTCCTGCACCAGCAACTTTTGCGCTTCACTCACATGGGAGTTCACTGCCAGGGCAGTTGCCGATTTGCCAATCGCTGCCGAGGTGTTTGGCATTGCCCTAACCACAGCAAGCGATTTTTCCGCAACCGTTTCAATGGCGTCAATGGAAACTCCGGCGAGCACGGAAATGATCAGCATTCCGTCGGATAAATAAGGTTTAATCTCCTCAATCGCTCCTGCTGCATCCTTTGGTTTCATCGCCAGGACGATTGCATCAGCGTCCCTAAAAAGCACTTCATAATCATATGTCGCTTTTATTCCATATTTCTGTTCCAGTGTTTTTAATCTGTCAGTATCCTGTCTATTCGTGACCCACATTTGCTCTCCCGGAAGAAGCCCGCTTGCCCCTATTCCGGAAATCATCGCTTCTGCCATCGAACCTGCCCCAACAAAAACAAGCTTCTTCATCAAGATCGCCTCCATAATTTTTCTTCTGTTTGTTACAACTTTCACTGGAAAAACAAAAAGGCCCTTCATCCAAAAAAGGACGAAAGGCCATGCTTCCGTGGTACCACCTTCATTCACTTCCTCGGCCAGTGCCGAAAAAGTGCAGCTCAACATCCGTTAACGCCGGTTTACGTCCAGGTTTGCCTGGCAGCTCGCAAGGTAGGGTTCAACATGAAGAGGGCGGCGGAGCCTTTCAGCCGGTGGACTCCACTCTCTATCACCATTCCTGTCTACTGATCTTGCTCGAATGCTTTTTAAGATTTACGAAATTTTAATAGTGATTATGCAAGAAAGACAACCTCTATGTCAAGAGGAAAATGATAAATTTTTAGTTTTTTCTGATAACAAAAAGTGAATATAATGACATTTGTCTCCTTTAAAGGTAAACTTATCTTTATATTGGAAAAATGCCAGGTCCATTAAAGTTTAATGATTATCACGACAATCACTGTGTTTACCTTATAGAAAAATAATGTTTTGGGGTGTATGGATAATATGGCTGAATGGAAAAATGGAATTGCCAAACTGACTTTGCCGACGCCTTTCCCGGTCGGTGATGTGAACGCATATTTAATAAAAGGGGACAGGTTGACCCTTGTTGACGCGGGAACGAAGACGGAGCAGTCCTGGGAGTCATTCAAATCACAGCTTGCCGATTTGAAACTGAAGCCGGAGGATATCGAGCAGGTCATCCTGACTCACGATCATCCTGATCATGTTGGAATGCTGGATTATTTTTCGCCAGACCTCAGCGTATTTGGCCATCAGCTGAATGAAAGGTGGATCAACAGGACTTTGGCATTCGAGAAGGAACATCAGGAATTCTATGAGCAGTTCTTCCTGCAATCGGCAATACCTGAACAATATTTTGTGCCATCGATGAAAATCATGAAAAAGACATTGGTATTTTCATGCAATCGCTCGTTGACTGGGACTATTTCGGAAAACGATGTTCCGCCGGCGCTGCCAGGGTGGAGGGTGATCGAGACGCCGGGACATGCCCAGAGCCATATCGTGCTGCTGCGTGAAAAAGACGGCACAATGATTGCCGGGGATACAATCCTTGCAGGAATCTCACCCAACCCATTGCTTGAGCCGCCGCTGCCAGGTGAAACGGACAGACCGAAGCCGCTGGTACAATATAATGCATCACTGAAAAAACTGCAGCAGTATCCGATTGGGCTAGTATACACCGGACATGGGACGGAAATAACAGAATTACATAGCCTGATTGAAAAAAGGATCGCCCGCCAGCATGATAGGGCCTTACAGGTAAGGGGAATGCTCGAAGGCAGGGAGCTCACTGTTTTTGAAATCTGTAAATTTCTATTCCCGACAGTTTATGAGCGGGAACTGAATCTGACCATTTCGGAAACAGTCGGCCAGCTTGATTATTTACAATCCCTGGACGCAATTTCAGTCAGGGAAGAAGGTACCTCCTTCGTTTATACAGCAAAATGAGGTGAAAGACGATGCCATCCTTAAAAGGAAAAAATATTATCATTACCGGAGCTTCCGGGGGAATAGGGGCAGAGATTGCCAAGCTTTGTGCAGCGCGCGGTGCGAACCTCGTCCTTTTGGCCCGGAGTATCGATAAACTGGAGACTTTAAAAAAGGAATTGCAATCGAAGTATGCGATCAATGTCCATGCCCAGCAGCTGGATGTTGCAGATCCAGAAGCGGTCAAGCGGGTTTTTGCAGAAGTTCTTTCGGACATCCGCTATGTGGATATACTGGTCAACAATGCAGGCTTTGGTATATTTGATTATGCACATGAAGCGAAAATCGATGAGATCAAAACGATGTTCGATGTCAATGTCGTCGGCTTGATGGCATGTACGTCGATGGTACTGCCTGCAATGAAGCAGAGAAGAAGCGGCCATATCATCAATATTGCTTCCCAGGCTGGCAAAATTGCCACACCTAAATCAAGTGTCTATTCGGCAACAAAGCATGCGGTGCTTGGCTACACGAACAGCCTGCGGATGGAGGTTGCTGATGACAACATCTATGTCACTGCAGTCAATCCAGGCCCAATCGCTACGAACTTCTTTGAGGTCGCAGATAAACAGGGAACATACGTCAAAAACGTAAAACGTTTTATGCTGCAGCCTGAATACGTCGCGAAACAAGTGGTCAATCGCATGATGACGAGAACACGTGAAATCAACCTGCCGCGATGGATGAGTCCAGGAAGCATCTTTTATTCGCTGTTTCCACGGACATTCGAGCTCTTTGGAAAAAGAGTTTTCAACCAGAAATAGTATGTCAATCAAAAGGCTGTCCTGTTTTCCAGGGCAGCCTTTAACTTTCAGTTTTTTTTTACGTTGCTAAAAATTCATATACCGCATCATTGATGATGTCATGCAAATCCGCCTCAGGGTCCTCATTTTTCTGTTCCAAAATCTTTAGGTATATTTCTTCGAACTCCGCCTCGCTGAACGGCAGTGAATCATCATGCCGGTACTGCACGAAGCATTTCTGGACCATTTTGCGAATGAGTTTTTTATCCATAAAAAAGCACCTCTCCACTCTTGATTATACTTGGAATTCTCCTTGAAAACACTCATCCATAAAAATCTCCAGTCCTGGCATGACTCACCATTTACACCTTAATTAAGTCAGTCAACCGGAAAATTACCATTGAAACCGAACGCATATTCGCTTAATATAATGGGTATAATGAAACGGAACAGATGTTCTTATTATTGGTGGATTACCCTTGCGGAAAGGAGAGAAGAAAAATGGTCGATTACAGCGAAATGCCGCAAAATAAAATTTTATGCGTGGACATGAAGAGCTTCTATGCGAGCTGTGCTGCCGTGATGCTCGGCCTCGACCCTCTTGAATGCTACCTGGCTGTCGTAGGGAATCTTGATCGCCCGGGAAGCGTCGTCCTCGCAGCCTCACCACGTTTGAAAAAGGAGTTTGGCATCAAGACGGGGTCACGGAAATTTGAAATTCCCGATGATCCGCGAATTATTGTCGTTGATCCGCAGATGTCCACATACCTGCGCATTTCCACAGAAATCTCCCGCGTATTCAATCGCTATGTACCAAAGGAAGCCATCCATACCTACAGTGTTGATGAAAGCTTCATAAAGGTGGACGGAGCTTCGAAGCTTTGGGGAGACGCTGCTTCGATCGCCAAAAAAATCAAAGATGATATTGAGCGCGAGTTCCAGCTTCCCTGTGCAATTGGAATCGGGCCGAACATGCTTATGTCAAAACTCTGCCTTGACCTTGATGCTAAAAAGAAGGGCATTGCTGAATGGACGTATGACGATGTCCAGACGAAGCTGTGGAACGTCTCACCTCTCAGGGAGATGTGGGGAATTGGCCGCCGCGTCGAAAAAACACTGAACAGCATGGGGATTTTTACAGTAGGCCAGCTGGCCCGCTATGATCTCGAGAAATTGGAGAAGAAGTTCGGCATCATGGGCAACCAGCTGTACTGGCATGCATGGGGGATCGATTTTTCGGATATCGGCGCGCCGATCATGGAAGGGCAGGTCAGCTTTGGGAAAAGCCAGATTCTGCTTCGCGACTATAAGGAAGAAGAGGAAATCAAGCATGTCATCCTTGAAATGTGCGAGGAGGTCGCTCGCCGGGCAAGGAGCCATGGGAAGGCAGGCCGGACCATCAGCTTCGGGGTTGGCTACAGCCAGGATGAATTCGGCGGTGGCTTCCATCGCTCAAGGACAATTGAAGAACCGACAAATATCACAATGGATTTATATCGTGTCTGCCTTGAGCTTTTTGCCGAGAACTATGCAGGAAAAACGGTACGGAGCATTTCCATTGCACTTGGGAATCTCGTCACCGATAGCGAATTCCAATTGAATCTTTTTGAAAAAAACGGCTGGAAAAAGAAAGAGCTTGGCTACGCAATGGACCGGATCCGCAGCCGTTACGGATCGACAGCGCTCCTAAGGGCAGTATCATATACGGCAGCCGGGACAGCAAGGCATCGCGCCGCACTCGTTGGCGGGCATAAGGGTTGATAAAAAGAGGAGGAGAGCAAGATGATTCGCGACCGCGGAAGAATTAAATGGACATCAATGATGCTTCCTGAACATGTAAAGATGCTGCGTGACTGGTCACAGGAGGACGAACATGAAAAGGAAAAGCAGCTGGATGAACAGCAGCTGGAACAATTGAATGATACGATCCTCGAAGCAATGGAGTATAACCGTCCGCTCAGCATCACCTATTACAGGCAAAGAAAATATGAATTGGTGATTGGAAAAATCCATTATTGGAATGAACTTGGGCAGAAGCTCCATATAGTTGACCGATTCGAAGAAATCCATCGGATCGGGATTTCCAGCATTGCCGATGTCAGGCTTGCGGAAGAATGGTAGCTGAACATTGATCAGCCCAAAGGGACCACCTTTTAAGGTGTTCAATAGAAAGACTCCCCGTAAAAAAGAGCAATGGATGAACCATTGCCCTCACATGAATTATTCCGTTTCATCAGCTTGCGGAGCACGGACAACCGATTCGAATTTCCCTTTATGGGAAGCATCGCAGAACGGCATGTTCTTGCTCATGCCACAGCGGCAAAGCGAGAATACAGGCTTTGTCTCATACTTGTTGCCGGCACCATCCAGCAACTCAACATCACCAGTAATCCTTAATGAACCATTATCATTTACTTTAATTGTTACTTTAGACAAAAAAAGCACCCCTTTCCAAAATTGTCAGAATTATATTTGATAGTAAGAGTTAAACTGAAAAAAAGCAAGACATTTCGGCAAAGGGTTCTGAAACGAAAAAATTTCCCCACTATGATAAAATGAAGCATCGAAAGGGGATGGCGAGCATGAAATTAAAAATCACCGAAGCAGCATCGAATAAATTGAGCGAAAAAATATCAGATAAACAAGGGTATGTAAAGTTGAAATACGATATAGATGGATGCGGCTGTGCAGTAAATGGGGTAGCTGCCCTCTGGTTTGAAAGTGAAAAAAATGAGGAAGAACAACAAATAGAAACGGGTGGAATTCCAATTTACATTGAAAAAGCAAAAGAGGTCTTTTTTGATGAGGAAATGACGCTGGATTTTAAAGCTAGCAATGGATGTTTCCAGTTAAAGAGCCCGAATGAATATCTGAATCCAAGAATGAGCTTTTATGATAAAAGAAGGTAATAAGTTTACAAAAAATTGAAAAAAAGGTTAAATAAGAGAGAGGAATGCAGAAATACATAGAAGTTTGACGCAAAGGCAGGGGGAGAAAGATGGGGAAATTGTGGAGGTCAGCGATCACCATTTTATGCGTGCTGGTGCTATCGGCGTGTGCCTATAAAACTGCGGGGGAAGCAATCCAAAACGACATTCCGTTCAACATCAAACAAATCGTCCACAAGGAAAAGGTGGAGGATGGATATCTCATCTTTTACACAACAGAGCAAAAAGACGGCTCAAACACATTCGACGCGCTGGCAGTCGCCTATATCAAAGGCAGCGAAAAAGAAGGCTGGGAAAATGCTGGGCATAACCACTGGACTTATTATAAAAGTGATTTCATGATCCTGTATGCCGACACTTTCACAACCTTTGATGAAGACGGAACATTGGACACAAAGATTCCCGTGATTTTCGGGAAAGTCGTGAATCCGGACATCAAAACAGTTGAAGCTGCAGGACCAGATGGCAAGTTTACCAAAATAGAAATCTTAGAAAAAGAAAACGAACGCTTTTATTACGCAATTGGCGATTATAAGGAAGTCAGGGCATTGGACGGCGCCGGCAAAGAAATGGATCGCCAGGGAGAAAAACAATAAAAGATTGGCTCAGGAGATGAGCCAATCTTTTTTTGCGCTCAATAAACTAGTGACAGGGTGCCTAAAAGCCAGGGTGAAACCGCGCCCCGGAAAAATGTCAATAGGAAAGGTCTATCGGACAAACAGGAGCTGGAACGGAAGAAAAGTGTCCGATAGAAAGGCTCTATCGGACAACCGGAAGCTGGAATAAGAGAAATATGACTCATAGGAGGGCTCTATCGGACAAACAGGAGCTGGAACAAGAGAAAAGTGTCCGAAAGAAGGGGTCTATCGGACAAACAGAAGCTGGAACAAGAGAAAAATGTCCGATAGATAGGCACAATTGGCTACACGAGCCTGATAACAGACTAGATCGTAGGATACGGCCTCGCTCAATCAGCATCTGAGGTTTCATGATCGGCAAAGACATATTCCTCCAGGAATTCATCGAGCACCTTTTCATACTGCTCCCGGTTCTCGCTATAGGATTGGGCATGGAGTCCGTTTTCAGCCATGAATAGCTTCTTCGGTCCTTGTTTCTGTTCGAACAAAGCTTCAGTCATCGAGGGGAGGATGAAATCGTCTTTGCGGCTGTGGACGAAAAGGATTGGATTCTTGATATTTTCGATAACCGCAATCGGTGATACCTGACTCAAAGAATATTTATCACGGATGCGGACGAACATGCTGGCGACTGGCAGCAATAGTTTTGGCGGCAAAAACTTGACCTCTTCCTTGATGCGGTAAGCAAGCTGTTCGCTGAAGTCAGAGAATGGACAATCAGCAACATAGAAGTCAGCACCATCCTCAAGCATGCCAGCATAAAGGAGGAGGGTTGCCGCTCCCATTGACTCCCCGTGGATGCCTAGAAGCAGATCAGGACCTTTCTCTTCCCTGAGCCAGTCAACTACCGACTTCAGATCGAACTTCTCATAATATCCATAGCTGGTGGTCTTCCCCCCTGATTCACCGTGACGCCGATGGTCGTAGATGACAGCATTAAAGCCTCGATTCAAAAAAAGGTTCATATATTTTACCGAATTCGTCTTGCTCTGGGTCACTCCATGGGCAATGATGATGTAACGGTTTGTGTCATGTGGTTCAACGAGGACGGCCTTCAATGAGTAGCCAAAGGACGAAGGGATGGTGACTTCCGTTTTTGGCAGCAAATCATATTCATCAGGCACCAGATGCCCAGCTTTCGTTTCTCGGTTGAAGATTTCTTCGTCATCTTTCCTTTTTAGGAACATGACTTTATTGGATATAAAAACCCCGAGAGAGGTCAGGACAAACAAAAAAGAAAATAGCACGCGGAACGCTCTTCTCAAGCTCAACCCTCCGATAACCTGTTTTCTTTATTTTACCATTAGTCTGGGCAGTACAAACATGAAAAAGACCGCCGAATCAGGCGGTCCACCGTAAATTTAGTGAATGAATTATATCACTTCGAGAAATGTCCAGCTCCAGCGCCTAGCCAGTTTTCATCACTGAGAAGGCTTCATGGAGTATCTTGCGAGAAGCGTTAGCTTCAAGCAGCTCGAGTCGCTTGTCTAGCTGCGGCTCCTAACTCCTCGAGACGCTTCGGTCCTGCCCATGAAGTCAAAGAACGACTTCACGGTCAGGCCCTCCAGCGCTTTTCGGAGTTGAGCAGTCGCCTCCGCTTTTCGATTTCGATCCGCCCAATGAAGTCAAAGAACGACTTCACCGGTCGGCTCTCCAGCGCTTGTCGGGGCTGACCAAGGCGCTTACGCTTTTCTTTATTGCTGTGAATTTTGGCGCTTTGTCGGATGAAGCGCTTTTTCAAGATCCTCTGCGGCAATCTGCTGTTTTACATTATCTGCGTTTGGCTTGCCTTGCTGGCTGTAGCCTTTGTCCCGTTTTTGGCTCATGCAACATGCTCCCTTCATCAAAATTACCTCATCTAATAAGATGGATTTTAAATCAGGAGCTTATGCAAAAAGTTAAACAGTCACAGAATTCAGCTTGAAATAGGTGCTTTCGATCGGCCTTGAGAGATGAGGCTTGACCACCTCGATGGCTTTGAGCATCCTGTCAAGGTCGACACCGGTTTCGATTCCCATCCTGTGCAGCATATAGACGACATCCTCAGTAGCGGCATTGCCTGCAGCACCAGGGGCGAAAGGGCATCCGCCCAGGCCGCCCGCAGAAGTGTCAAATCGGGTGACTCCTGCCTGGAGAGCGGCGAATATATTCGAAAGGGCCAGTTTCCTTGTATCATGAAAATGCGCAGTCAACAGAACATCTGGATAGGCATCCTTCAATTTTGTGAATAAAGAATAGGACTCATGGGGTGCAGCCATGCCTATTGTGTCGGCAACACTTAGTTCATCGACTCCGGCACGAACGAACTCCCCACATAGTGCAAGGACTTCATCTTCGTCAATCTTGCCTTCATATGGGCAATAAAAAGCAGTTGAGATGCACGCACGCACAAAATAGTCTTTCTCCTTAAGCTCAGCGATCAGCGGCAGAACCTCCGCAAGGCTTTCGGAAGTCGTTTTGTTAATATTTTTCTGGTTGAAGGTATTGCTGACACCAACGAAGACAGCGACCGCTTTGCAATCTGTCATATAAACTCGTTCAATTCCTTTTTTATTAGGAGCAAGGACGATATTCCTTGTATTGCAGTCAAGACAGTCAGCAACAATTTCGGCGGCATCCCCCATTTGCGGAACCCATTTAGGGGAGACGAAGGAAGTAAGCTCCATCTCTTTAACTCCCGCATCCTTCAATGAATTGATAAATTCTTTTTTCACTTCCGTGGGAACAAAACTTTTTTCATTTTGAAGCCCATCTCTCGGGCCAACTTCTATTATTTCAACCTTCTCGGGAAGCTTTAGCATTTGAAATACCCCTCCTCTTAAGATATCTTAATTGTAAATAGAATATTTTTAAAAATGCAAGAATAAATAAAATTTTGATAAAATAAAAGGGATTTTATCAAAAGCAATAGAAGTTATTAAAATGTGAGAATCAGAGAAAGGGTGAGCAGTTTGAGTAAGACAGAAGCAGTAATCGTAGCTGCTGTAAGAACGGCTATTGGCAGTTTTAATGGGAGTTTAAAGAATATATCCGCACCAGATCTCGGGGCTGCGGTAATTAAAGATGCATTGAAGCAGGCAGGTGTACAGCCTGATCAGGTGGATGAAATCATTATGGGGAATGTTCTTCAGGCAGGTCTTGGGCAGAACCCTGCTAGACAGGCAGCTATTAAGGCGGGAATCCCTGAAAGCGCTTCCTCTATGACCATCAATAAAGTATGTGGTTCAGGATTGAAAGCCGTCCATCTGGCAGCACAGGCGATTATCGCAGGAGATGCTGAGGTTGTCGTTGCCGGCGGAATGGAAAACATGAGCCAGGCACCTTATTTATTGAAAAATGCCCGTGATGGCTTCAAAATGGGTGACCAGAAGCTCGTCGACAGCATGACTTCCGACGGACTCACGTGTGCTTTCAATGACTATCATATGGGTGTAACCGCAGAAAATTTATGCTCTCGATACGATATAAGCCGCGGAGAACAGGACGAGTTCGCAGCATCCAGCCAGGAAAAGGCTGCAAAAGCAATTGAAGAAGGAAAGTTCAAAGATGAAATTGTACCGATTGAAATTCCTCAGCGAAAAGGAGATCCGGTTGTTTTCGATACAGATGAGTATCCGAAAAAAGGAACTACTGCTGAAAAGCTTGGCGGACTGCGTCCTGCATTCAAAAAAGATGGCAGCGTAACAGCGGGGAACGCATCTGGAATCAATGACGGAGCTGCAGCTCTCGTTGTCATGAGCAGGGCAAAAGCGGAAGAGCTTGGCCTGAAACCGCTTGTCGTGATCAGGGCTAACGCAAGTGCTGGTGTTGATCCGAGTGTCATGGGCATCGGACCGGTTGACGCAGTTAAGAAAGCTTTGAAAAAAGCAGGCATGACAATGGAAGACATGGAGCTGATCGAGGCGAATGAAGCGTTTGCTGCACAGTCACTCGCTGTCGACCGTGAGCTGAAATTCAACAAGGAAATCCTGAATGTCAATGGCGGAGCAATTGCTCTAGGCCATCCGATTGGAGCCAGCGGTGCAAGGATCCTTGTTACGCTGATCCATGAAATGCAACGGAGACAAGCGAAAAAAGGCCTTGCCACGCTTTGCATCGGAGGCGGACAGGGTGTCGCCACTGTTGTGGAACTTGCATAAAGCTATTAATCTTTCATACTAACAAGCAACTCTGGCAGCCTGTCATTTAGACGGAGGACCAGGGCTATCCATTGTAAAAGGGGGAAAAACGATGAAAAGAATTTGCACATCCTTTCAAGATGCCGTAGCGGATATCCATGATGGCGCAACCCTGATGGTGGGAGGATTCGGTCTCTGCGGAATTCCTGAAAACGCCATTCTCGCACTTGTTGAAAAAGGAGTAAAAGACCTGACAGTCATTTCAAATAACTGCGGTGTCGACGATTGGGGCCTTGGCCTTTTGCTTAAAAACAAGCAGATCAAGAAAATGGTCGGTTCCTATGTAGGGGAGAACAAAGAGTTCGAAAGGCAGGTACTGTCTGGTGAAATCGAAGTCGAATTGATTCCTCAAGGAACACTGGCTGAAAAAATCAGGGCTGGCGGTGCTGGAATCCCAGCATTCTATACCCCGGCAGGAGTGGGCACTCCAATTGCAGATGGCAAAGAGACCCGCATGTTCAATGGCAAGGAATACCTCCTGGAAGAGTCGCTGACAGCGGATTTCAGTATTGTCAGGGCATGGAAGGGCGATAAGATGGGCAACCTTGTCTACCATAAAACGGCAAGGAACTTCAATCCTATGATAGCAGCAGCCGGCAGAATCACGATTGCCGAAGTCGAAAATCTATATGAAGTTGGGGAATTGGAGCCGAACAGTATTCATACTCCAAGCATCTATGTCCAAACGCTGATTGAAGGAAACCAGGAGAAGCGGATTGAAAGGCTGACGGTGAGAGGTTAACTCTGGCTGAACATGAAAGGAGAAGGCTTATGATTAAAAACAAAGGGAATGTCCGGGAGAAAATCGCGCGCCGGGCTGAAAAAGAAATTCAAAATGGTTTTTACGTAAACCTTGGAATCGGAATGCCGACGCTCGTGGCAAACTTCATCTCTGATGACAAGCAGGTTGTCCTTCAATCAGAAAACGGCCTCCTCGGTATCGGACCGTACCCAACGGAAGAAAGCGTCGATCCTGATCTGATCAATGCAGGAAAGGAAACGGTCACTGCCATTCCAGGTGCTGCGTATTTCGATTCTGCTGAGTCCTTTGCCATGATTCGCGGCGGACACATCAATATAGCGATTCTCGGCGGGATGGAGGTTGCTGAATCAGGTGACCTGGCAAACTGGATGATTCCAGGCAAGATGATCAAAGGAATGGGCGGAGCGATGGACCTTGTTCACGGTGCCCAAAAGATCATTGTCATTATGGAACACGTAAATAAAAACGGCGAGCCGAAAATCCTGAAGGAATGCAGTCTGCCACTCACCGGAAAAGGTGTGGTCAATCGGATCATAACCGACATGGCAGTCCTAGACGTGACACCTTTCGGGCTAAAGCTGGTTGAAGTAGCTGCCGGCTACTCTGTCGATGATGTCATCAAATCAACAGAACCAGAATTGCAGGTAGACGACTCAGTCATCTTAGACGCATATTGATAAAACGGGAACGCCTGATAAAGGGCGTTCCTTCTTCATGAAATCTCTGCTTATTTAACCTGAGAGATTTCATGATATAATCTTAAAAAATAGGCTAAGCAGCTATGCTTCTGCTGAGTAAAAAAGAGGGATCAACGATGAAAAAGAAACAAAAACGCCAGCAACAAGTGAAAAAAGAGGATAAGCCAGCAACACTAGGCGATCTCCTGAATCAAGATATCATGCAAAAGCTAAAAGACCAGCAGCAACAATTAAAGGACGAAGAAGAAAAGAAAAAGCAGGCTGAATTGGAGCGCAAGAAGGAAGAAAAGCGTCTAAGGGAGAAGAATAAATCGTTTGAAGAATTGCTTTCGGAAAGCGACATGGATTGGAAGAAGTTCAAATGACCCGGAGAAGAGTGGAGGTAGTTCCATATAATCCCGAGTGGGAAACTCTTTTTGAAAAAGAGAAGCAGCTTCTTGAATCCATCTTTGAAGCAGCAGACGTTGAAATCCATCATATCGGCAGTACATCTGTCCCGGGCCTCAGCGCCAAGCCAATCATAGACATCATGTTAGCAGCGGAAGCCCTTGATCAAGTTGAAAGGGCGACACCCGCGATTGAGGCAGCCGGTTACGATGCGAAAGGGGAAAACGGCATCCCCGGGCGGCGTTATTTTCAAAAACATGACGAAAACGGGATTCGAAAAGTTCATTTGCACTCTTTTGAAAAAGGCAGCCCCCAATTATACAGGCACCTTGTTTTTCGTGATTACTTAAGGGCTCACCCATCGGAAGCCAGCAAGTATGCTGAGGTAAAAGAGATAGCTGCCCAAAAATATGAATATGACATTGATTCCTACATTGCTGAAAAGTCACCAATCGTGAAGGAGCTTGAGCAAAAAGCAATGTTATGGAGACCGGCAAGATAAAGGGTGGAAAAGAGGTTGGATAAAATGTTTTGCTTCCTGTGCGAAAGGGCAATTAGGTAACAAAAAGCAAAGGAGCAGAGCATTTGTTACTAATTACTTTCATGCTGGCCGCTGGATTTGTCTGCATCCATTTATTTTCAAGATATTTACCTTTCCTCGACGATTTTCCTCGCAGCAGATTGCTTTCTGCTGCAGGAGGCATTTCTGTTGCCTATGTGTTCATCCACCTGCTTCCTGAGTTGAATAAACATAACGAGGTCCTAGACAAGAATATCCAAACAGATGCCTTGAAGTTCTTCGAAAACCATACATATATTGTTGCCATGATTGGTTTGGGCATTTTTTATGGACTGGAACGGTTGGTTAAAACCTCGAAAAAAAGACAGCAAGAGAAACACAATTTGGACCGTGCTTCGAAAGGAGTGTTTTGGGTCCATATCGTTTCGTTTTTTCTTTATAACAGTTTGATAGGATATTTGCTGCTTCATGGTGAACAGGAAACAAAAACGGGACTCATCTTTTACTTTATAGCACTGGCGGTGCATTTTATCACCAGTGACCATGCACTTAGGGAAGCTCATCAGGAAATATATGATCGTATAGGGAGATGGCTTCTCGCTGCCGCCATATTGGTTGGGTGGGCAATCGGGATCACCTGGAGAGTGAATGAAAACGTCATTGCCGTGCTTTTTGCTCTTCTAGCAGGCGGAGTCATCTTAAATGTAATGAAAGAAGAGCTCCCGGAGGAAAGGGAGAGTAACTTTTGGGCCTTTGCCGCTGGAATGGCAGGCTATACATTTCTGCTGATGCTCGCTTAGAAGTTGGATTAGATCAAAAAAAAGGACACCTTCGCATTGCACGCGAAGGTGTTCCTTTTTCTTATCTATGTTGTTCATATTTATTTGCCTTCGTAATGGACTTGATTAACTTGATTTCTTCAACAGACAGTGAAGCGGAACTCGCAGCCCTTGCATTTTCCTTGATTTGTTCAGGCGTGCTTGCTCCTGCAACAACGGAAGCGACTGCAGGGTGTGCTAAATTATATTGAATGGCGACTTCGGCAAGGGATCTGGATGAAGCGACCTTCTCTTTCAATAGAGGAAGGACCTCTGCCAATTCGTCATAGCTATAATCAAGATACCCTTTGGAAGCTGCTTTCTCGAGCATTTTGTCACTAAGCATGCCTTTCGCGACCGTGCCTCTTGTTACCACACTGATGTTTTTATCATGAAGGAGCGGGAGAGCTTCTTCTTCCGGGCGGCGATCCAGAATACTGAGCTGCATCATGACGGAGACGAGGTTTGATTTTTGAGCATATTCTCGAATGACATTCGGTCTTATGGACGATATGCCATAAAATTTAATATAGCCTTCATCTTTCAATTCTTCAAAAGCCTCAATTGTTTCGTCCATATTGTCATCGATTGTCCCGCCATGCAGCTGGTAGAGATCAATATAATCGGTATCCAGTCTTTTCAAGCTTTGCTTGACGGCTTCTTTGATGTAAGCCTTTGAAGGATCCCAAGTCCAGCTGTCTTTCGAGTCGGTCCAGCGATTGCCGGCCTTCGTTGCGATGACGACTTGCTCCCTGACATTTTTCAATGCTTGTCCGACGATTTTTTCATTCTCCCCGAAGTCATACAAATCAGCGGTATCAAAATAGTTGATTCCCTCTTCCAGGGCAGCTTCAACCACTGCCTGTGCCTTTGGGTAATCTGTTCCAAGCGACATACAGCCAAGTCCGATTTCACTGACAAACAAATCAGATGTACCTAGTTTCCGTCTTTTCATAAAATCACTCCGTTCCGATGTTGCTTCCATCTTAACGGATAAAAAGAAGTGTATTCAACTATTCTGGTCGGCGTGCAGGCTGATTGACTGCGTCTACCCAATCTTTTACAAGTTCATGCTTTTTGCCATACTCTTTCAGGATGGTTTTGATTTCCCATGCCTTGCCCGCAAGTGTGATCCCCTTGCCATGGACGTATATTTTCATCAGCATACTCCTCTCGGATAAGTATGATAAAATGTATGAGCAATCGATATCGGATTAGAACAGGAGTGGACATGAATGAAATCTCTTGAAGAAAAAACATTGAAGACAGAGCAGATTTTTACAGGAAAGGTCATTAGCTTGCAAGTGGACGATGTAGAGCTGCCAAATGGAAAAACATCAAAAAGGGAAATCGTCAAGCATCCTGGCGCGGTCGCGGTCATCCCAGTCACTGCTGACAATAAAATTATCATGGTGGAGCAATATAGGAAGGCACTTGAAAGGACAATCATTGAGATTCCCGCCGGCAAGCTGGAGGCAGGCGAGAAGCCTGAAATTTGTGCTGCCCGTGAGCTTGAGGAAGAGACTGGATATGAATGTGCCAATATGGAATGGCTGATCTCCTTCTACACTTCTCCTGGGTTCGCAGATGAGATTATCCATGTCTATAAAGCAACCGGGCTTGCAAAAAAAACCAATCCAGCGGCAGCGGACGAGGATGAGTTTGTCAACTTGCTGGAAATCACCCTTGAAGAGGCAATCCAGTTTGTGAAAGAACAGAAAATTTACGATGCGAAAACGGCTTACGCGGTACAGCATCTGCAATTACAGGAGGCATTGGATAAGTAAATGAAGAATTACTTCGTTGATCTCCACATCCATATTGGCAGGACAAGATCAGGCCGTGCTGTTAAAATCACCGGAGCAAAATCACTGACGTTCAGCAATATCATCCGCCATGCAAGAGATTATAAAGGTTTGAATATGATAGGGGTCATTGACAGCCATTCACCGGAAGTGCTTGATGAGATGGAAGACCTGCTTAAGGCAGGTGAACTGCAGGAACATCCTGAAGGTGGATTGAATTATGGCGGGATGAGTGTGATCCTTGGTTCTGAGCTTGAGATTAATGATGAGAGCACCCAGGGGCCAATTCATGTATTATGCTATTTGCCAACTCTCCAGAAGATGAGAGATTTTTCAAAATGGCTAAAGAATTACATGAAAAACATTCATTTGAGCTCTCAAAGAATCTATATATCTGGCCGTGTTTTGCAGAAGAAGGTTAAAGAGCTTGAAGGTATCTTCATTCCTGCTCATGTATTTACGCCCTTTAAAAGCTTATATGGAAAAGGTGTCAGGAATTCTCTTGCCGAGGTGTTCGATGCAGACCTCATCGATGGAATAGAATTAGGCTTAAGCTCAGATACGAGCATGGCAGACCAGCTTGCCGAGCTGCACCGTTATACGTTTGTAACGAATTCCGACGCCCATTCGCTTGCCAAAATCGCGAGAGAATACCAGAAGATTGAAATGGCTGAGCCATCTTTCCGGGAACTGGGACTTGCGCTAAGCAAAGCGGAAGGCAGGGGCATCAAAGCAAATTACGGTCTGGATCCTCAGCTTGGAAAGTATCACCGTACGGTCTGTGCTGAATGCCTGGCATACAATCCATCATTTGATGAGGCGTGCTCTGTTTGCGGATCTGTTAAAAAGGTAAAAGGTGTCGCCGATAGGATACAGGAACTAAGGACTTCTAAGGGTAATCAATATGAAAGGCCGCCATATATCCACCAGGTGCCGCTCGAATTCATACCGGGCCTGGGACCGAAAATGCTAGAAAAGCTTATGGACCATTTTGGTACAGAAATGGCCGTCCTCCATTCAGTGCCTCTTGATTCCTTGAAACAGGTAATCCCTGAAAAGACTGCTATAACTATTGATAAGGCAAGGAAAGGCCAGCTCGCCTTTCACGCAGGCGGTGGGGGAAAATACGGAAAGATAACTGATTAATTAAATCCGGTCTTGAGGCCGGATTTTTTGTTAATCCAGCTCCAGCGCCTAGCCCCTCGAGTCGCTTCGGTCCGCCCAATGAAGTCAAAGAACGACTTCACCGGTCGGCCCTCCAGCGCTTGTAGGGGCTGACCAAGGCGCTTATGCTTTTTGTTCTCTATTAATTGAAATTGAAAGCTTTGCAGTCATAGACTCTCTGTCCATGCATATGATGGTAGTAACCAATATGCAGGAGGAAAAGAGATGAAGAAACGAAGGTACCAGGACGTCGCAGTAACCCATTTAAGAGAATATTCCTCAATCTATCTTTTTGTCATTGTCCTGTTTTTGATGGGAGTCATATTTGGGGCCATAATCGTGAATAGCCTCAGCTTCACTCAAAAAGAGGATTTATTCTATTATTTATCGCAGTTTTTTGGCCAGGCTGCATCTGGAAAAGTAGCGGACGGAAAAGATTTGTTTTTGCAAAGCTTTTTACACAATGGGAAATTCATTGGACTCATCTGGATTCTTGGAGTGTCAATCATAGGGCTTCCTGTCATTCTGATCCTGCTTTTCATGAAAGGGATGGTTGTTGGCTTCACTGTCGGTTTTCTTGTTAACCAAATGCAATGGGACGGATTCCTCTTATCTTTTGTTTCCATCCTTCCGCAAAATTTCATTATTATCCCGGTATTCATCATCACAGCAGCAATGGCGGTGACTTTTTCATTGAAAATGATCCGGAACCAATTCATGAAAAAAATCAACCAGCCAATCATGCCGCAGTTTTTCAGGTATATTTTTGCGTTTGTCGCAGCGCTTGTTTTCCTGGCTCTGGCGGCAGGAGTGGAGGCTTATTTATCCCCGGCATTGTTGAAGGCTGTAATCAACTCAATAAATTAAAATAAATATTAAATAAAAATAACTATTGTTTCTTATTTGTAATAATTTTATTTTGAATCTCATTCCCCTTCTGATATAATATAAGAATAGTGGCGGGGGAGTGAGAGTTATCGAAATGGAAAACAGAATTGAGAGAATCAAGAAACAGCTGCATTCGTCCAGCTATAAATTAACGCCGCAGCGTGAAGCTACTGTTCGCGTGTTGCTTGAACATGAAGAAGACCACTTGAGTGCGGAAGATGTCTATTTGCTTGTCAAAGAGAAATCTCCTGAGATCGGTTTGGCAACAGTATACCGGACACTTGAATTGCTGACTGAACTGAAAATTGTCGATAAAATCAACTTCGGCGACGGTGTATCCCGTTACGATCTCCGCCAGGAAGGCGCAGCCCATTTCCACCATCATCTCGTCTGTATCGAATGCGGTGCAGTGGATGAAATCCAGGACGACCTTCTTGAAGATGTGGAAGAGATCGTTGAAAGAGACTGGAAATTTAAAATCAAAGATCATCGCCTGACTTTCCATGGCATTTGCCATAGGTGTCAGGAAAAAGAAACAACTGAGACTGATGAATGATTCCAAAACCCTTTTTCCATTGAAGAAGGGTTTTTTATTTTCTATTGAAATTGCTTCAGCATTAGGTATAATTCTTGTCCAAATTGGCATACAGATTAGTAAATAAGTATAGTCGATAGAACATGTTGCGACTTTAAACAGCAGCAACAATTGTTCTATGTGTCGGTTTGGAGGCAAGAAAATGAAATCTTGGTTTGGATTGGTCCTGCATACATTAAAGGTGTTTATATTATTCACTGGATGCACAATCTTATTTTATTATGGTATCATGTGGATTAACGAAGAGTATGAAAGCTATCATCGATATGACGCACCAGAGGGAGCAGCAATAAAGGTGTCAGGAACTTTTGGTGAAGAAAAGGGTAGTATGCTTGAAAGGCTGATACTGTTTTATCTGAATGGAGAGTAATAAGAATGGAAGACAGGCTCGACGACTTTATCCACTTTTTAGTTGTTGAAAAGGGACTTTCGAAAAATACGATCGTTTCCTATAAACGTGACTTGAACAGTTATATCACATATCTTAAAAATGTTGAACAGCTAGGGGATTTAAACGGTGTACAGCGTCCCCAGATTGTGCATTTCCTTGGTCATTTGAAAGACACAGGGAAATCATCGAAAACACTGGCAAGGCATATTGCCTCAATCAGGGCTTTCCATCATTTCCTGCTGAGGGAAAAGGCGGTCGACCATGATCCGACGGTTCATATCGAGAGCCCTCAGCATGAGAGGTCCTTGCCGAAGGTATTGAGTATGGAAGAGGTTGAAACATTGCTCGAGAGCCCGAAACTGACAGACCATTTTGGCTATCGGGACAAGGCAATGCTTGAAATGATGTATGCGACCGGAATCCGTGTGAGCGAGCTGATAGGATTGAAACTATCAGATGTCCACCTGACGATGGGATTTGTCCGCTGCATGGGGAAAGGCAGCAAGGAAAGAATCATCCCTATTGGCAAAACCGCTTCAGATGCAATTGAGCAATATCTTGAAAATGGCCGCCCGAAGCTTATCTCCAAAAAACATAAGGATGACTCTTTATTTTTGAATCACCATGGGAAGGGCCTTTCACGTCAAGGGTTCTGGAAAATCCTCAAACGGCTTGCAACAGAAGCCGGAATTGAGAAAGAGCTGACACCGCATACGATGAGACATTCATTTGCCACCCACCTGCTTGAAAATGGCGCCGATCTTCGCGCTGTACAAGAAATGCTGGGCCATGCAGACATCTCGACAACCCAGATTTATACTCATGTCACGAAGACAAGATTGAAGGACGTCTATACAAAATTTCACCCCCGTGCCTAACACCTTGATGCATTCCGTGTTTACGACAATGGCCAAAAAGTTCAGCAATCCAAACAGTAGTATAATAGTTTCATAGAATTGTCATAAAAGGCCGGCTAAAAGTCGGCTTTTTTTCTTGTATTTTTCATTTTATTTAGTACAATGAGGATGTCAGACTTCTGACAAATGAAAACGCAAGCATTCGATTATCTGAAATAAAAAAGGGTATCATAAAATTGTAAAAAAGGTTAGTAACGCATTCACTATTTTAAGGAGGAGAAAGAATGTCGACTACATATAAAAGAGTGTTCCTGATCGTCATGGATTCAGTCGGGATTGGTGAAGCCCCAGACGCTGAAAAATTTGGAGATAAAGGTTCACATACACTGGGCCATATCGGAGAAAGAATGAATGGCCTGAATATGCCGAACATGGGAAAACTCGGACTCAGCAACATCGAGGAAATCAAAGGCATCGCTCCGGCCGACAAGCCACTGGCTTACTACACAAAGATGGAAGAAGCTTCTAACGGAAAAGATACAATGACTGGACACTGGGAGATCATGGGCCTGAACATCCAGACGCCATTCCAGGTATTCCCTGATGGCTTCCCGGATGAATTGATAAATGAGCTCGAATCCCGTACCGGCAGGAAAGTCATCGGGAACAAGCCGGCAAGCGGAACGGAAATCCTTGTTGAACTTGGCGAAGAGCATATGAAGACAGGCGCATTGATCGTTTATACATCTGCTGATTCAGTACTCCAGATTGCTGCTCACGAAGAAATCATCCCAATTGAAGAGCTATATGATATTTGTAAGATTGCCAGGGAATTGACACTTGATGAAAAATACATGGTAGGAAGGGTCATCGCAAGACCATTTATCGGTGAACCAGGGGACTTCAAACGTACATCCAACCGCCATGATTATGCCCTGAAGCCGTTTGGAAGAACAGTCATGAATGAACTTAAGGACTCAGGCCTCGACGTGTTGGCCATCGGTAAAATCTCAGATATTTATGATGGAGAAGGCGTAACTGAATCTCTTCGTACAATTTCCAATATGGACGGAATGGATAAATTGCTGCAGACACTGGATCAGGATTTTACAGGCTTGAGCTTCCTGAATCTTGTGGATTTTGATGCTTTGTTCGGACATCGCCGTGATCCTGAAGGGTATGGAAAGGCGTTGGAAGAATACGATGCACGCCTTCCAGAGGTATTCGAGAAATTAAATGAAGATGACCTGCTAATCATCACTGCTGACCATGGAAATGATCCGGTTCATCACGGAACAGACCATACGCGTGAATATGTGCCGCTTCTCGTCTATTCAAAAGGAATGAATGAAGGGAAAAAACTGCCTGTCCGTAAAACATTTGCAGATATCGGTGCAACTGTTGCGGAAAACTTCAATGTGAAAATGCCAGACCACGGAACAAGCTTCCTAAATGAATTGAAATAAGGAGTGGATTTTATGGATTACAATCATATTCAAAATGCAGCATCTTTTATTAATGACAAGCTAAAGCAACAGCCGAAAATTGGTTTGATTCTCGGTTCCGGGCTTGGCGTACTTGCGGAGGATATCGAAAACCCGGTTAAGATCCCTTACAACGAAATCCCTGGCTTTCCGGTTTCGACAGTAGAAGGACACGCAGGCCAACTGGTCTGCGGACAGCTCAGTGGTGTCGAAGTGATCGCGATGCAAGGACGTTTCCATTATTATGAAGGCTATAGCATGGATAAAGTTACTTTTCCAGTGCGCGTAATGAAGGAACTGGGAATTGATAAGCTGATTGTTACGAATGCAGCGGGCGGTGTGAATGAAAGCTTCGAGCCTGGCGATTTGATGATCATTACTGACCATATCAACAATATGGGAACCAATCCGCTAATCGGCCCAAATGAATCACGTTTCGGCGTACGCTTCCCAGATATGAGCGAAGCTTATTCCAAGAACTTAAGAGGAATCGCGAAAGAAGTTGCTGACAAGAACAACCTCACAATCAAAGAGGGAGTATATGTCGGTAATCCTGGACCAGTATACGAAACCCCTGCCGAAGTACGGATGATCCGCACAATGGGCGGTGATGCAGTCGGAATGTCCACAGTACCGGAAGTGATCGTTGCGAAGCATTCAGGCCTTGAAGTGCTCGGCATTTCGTGTATCTCTAATATGGCAGCAGGAATCCTCGATCAACCATTAAGCCATGATGAGGTAATTGAAACGACTGAAAAGGTGAAATCGAGCTTCCTTTTACTCGTAAATGAAATTGTAAAAACGTTAGGTTAAGAAATCAATAGCTTCCCGGCTAAATAATGATAAGTGGTGATAAGGATGAGAATGGTTGACGTTATCGAGAAAAAGCGTGACGGACATGAATTATCAACTGAAGAAATCCAATTTTTTGTTGATGGCTATACAGATGGATCGATTCCAGACTATCAGGTAAGTGCTTTGACAATGGCGATTTTCTTCCAGGGTATGACAGAAAAAGAACGCGCCGACCTAACTATGGCCATGGTGAAATCTGGAGACCAGATCGATCTATCAGCCATTGAAGGTGTGAAAGTCGACAAGCACTCTACAGGCGGTGTTGGTGATACAACGACTCTTGTTCTGGGACCTTTAGTAGCAGCTTTAGGTGTACCGGTCGCAAAAATGTCCGGACGCGGACTTGGCCACACAGGAGGGACCATAGACAAGCTTGAGGCTGTTGAAGGCTTCCATGTTGAAATCGATAATGAGGAATTCATCAATCTTGTAAACAAAAATAAAATTGCCGTCATCGGCCAAAGCGGAAACCTGACTCCGGCTGATAAAAAGCTGTATTCATTGCGTGATGTAACCGCTACTGTTGACAGCATCCCATTGATTGCGAGCTCCATCATGAGCAAGAAGATCGCTGCAGGAGCTGACGCTATCGTCCTTGATGTTAAAACGGGTGCAGGCGCATTCATGAAGACTCTTGATGATTCTCGTGAACTGGCAAAGGCAATGGTCCGAATCGGTAATAATGTTGGCCGCAGAACGATGGCTGTCATTTCGGATATGAGCCAGCCACTTGGCTATGCAATCGGCAACGCCCTAGAAGTTAAGGAAGCAATTGACACATTGAAGGGTGAAGGCCCTGAAGACCTGACTGAACTTTGCCTGACTCTTGGCAGCCACATGGTTTTCCTTGCTGGAAAAGGTGAGTCACTTGGAGAAGCACGCAGCAAGCTGGAAGAAGTGATCAAGAACGGATCTGCACTTGAAACATTCAAAGTATTCCTGGCATCCCAGGGCGGTGATGCTTCGGTTGTGGATGATCCAAGCAAGCTTCCTCAGGCAAAATACACATTTGAACTTGAGGCGAAAGAGGCAGGATATGTTTCTGAAATCATTGCTGACGAAGTAGGGACAGCTGCCATGCTTCTTGGAGCAGGAAGAGCTACGAAAGAATCTGTAATCGACCTGGCAGTAGGCCTGGTATTGCGCAAGAAAATCGGCGATAAAGTCGAAAAAGGTGAATCACTTCTAACGATTTACAGCAACTTTGAGGATGTAAACGAAGTGAAGGAAATGCTGTATGAAAATATTAAGGTAACAAGTGAACATGTTGATGCACCGATTTTGGTTCATGAAGAAATCACTGAATAAATAAAAGCGGAATGAAGCGAAGAGGCGACTCTTCGCTTTTTTGTGTGCAGAAAATTAAGGTTTTATATGCCCTGATTGTATAAAAATGGATTCATTGGAAAAAATAGACCTTATAAAGATAGGAGGGTTATGGCCATGAATCTGAAAAAGTTGACGAGTATACTGCTTGTTTTTATGATGGGCGCTGCAATTACATCCCCAATTGGGTACGCCAATGAAGGAGACCCGGGACTGGCTGATGATGCCAGTTCAGCTATTTTGATTGAACGTGATACTGGTCAGGTTTTATTCGATAAAAACAGTCATGAAAAACTCCCGCCTGCCAGCATGACAAAAATCATGACTATGCTCTTGATCATGGAAGCATTGGATGAAGGCAGGCTGAAGATGGACGAAAAAGTCCGAGCCAGTGAATATGCTGCTTCAATGGGAGGTTCTCAAATCTTCCTTGAGCCAGGAGAAGAAATGACAGTTGAGCAATTGCTGAAAGGAATCGCAATTGGCTCAGGTAATGATGCATCAGTAGCGATGGCTGAGCGAATTGGAGGCTCTGAAGAAGCATTTGTCAAAATGATGAATGCGAAAGTAAAGGAGCTTGGCCTGAAGAATACAGTATTCAAAAACACTACCGGATTGCCTGTCGATGGACATTACAGTTCAGCGTATGACATGGCCATGATGGCAAAAGAGTTGCTGAAATACGAAAAAATCACAAAATTCACTGGAACGTATGAAGATTATCTCCGGGAGGATTCTGAAAAGAAATTCTGGCTTGTCAATACGAATAAGCTCGTTCGTTTTTATCCTGGAGTGGATGGACTGAAAACAGGTTTCACAAATGAAGCGAAATATTGCCTGACGGCTACAGCACAAAAGGATGGTATGCGTGCGATTGCTGTTGTTTTTGGGGCCCCAACCTCAAAGGCAAGGAACGCACAGGTAACGAAAATGCTGGATTATGCCTTCAGCCAATACCAGACCCATCCTATGTTCAAAAAAGGGCATGCACTTGGCAAAGCAGCCATCAGCAAAGGTGACCAGAAGACAATAAACGCTGTCACATCTGAAAGCGTCTCCCTATTGACTAAAAAAGGTGCCGACGTCAAGGATGTGAAGCAGAAAATCACTCTCAATAAGAGCATTAAAGCACCAGTCCAAAAAGGGGACAAGGTGGGTACTTTGAAGCTGGTTAAAGACGGCAAAACACTTGCTGAGACAGCTCTTGTTGCTGATGCGACGGTAGAGAAAGCCAGCTGGTGGGCCTTGTATAAACGCTCATTTGGAATGTTTACGAGAGCGGGAAATCAGTAAAAATGCTGATTTTTGAAAGGGAATGTCGAAAACTCCATCATTCCATCTAGTTTTAGCGAATGGGCACTAGTTTTGTTCTTAAGAAGGATTTGACTGAATCAATGGAGAATTTGACTCACTATACCAGATAAGGAGGCTTTGGATAGTGAGTCTTAACATTGATATCGAAGTGAAGCATGACGTCTTATTGATTCGAGTAAGTGGTGAATTGGACCACCATACTGCAGACCAGCTTCGCGAGCAGGCAACAAAAGCCCTTGAAAACGAAGAAGTCCGCCACATTGTCTTGAACCTCGAACATCTTACATTTATGGATAGTTCAGGTCTTGGGGTAGTTTTAGGAAGGTATAAACAAATCAAGCAGCTTCATGGAGAAATGGTTGTATGCGCGATTTCTCCGCCAATCAAGAGATTATTTGATATGTCGGGACTTTTCAAAATTATCCGTCTTGAACCGACAGAAGAATATGCATTAGAGAGATTGGGGGTTGCTTGATCCATGAATAATGAGATGAATCTTCATTTTAGCGCATTAAGCCAAAACGAGTCTTTCGCCCGCGTTACTGTTGCTGCCTTCATTGCGCAGCTGGATCCAACGATGGACGAACTGACCGAAATCAAAACAGTTGTATCGGAAGCTGTAACGAACGCGATTATTCATGGATATGAGAGCAATCCGGATGGGAAAGTTTTCATTTCAGTGATGCTTCAGGATGGAATGGTAGATATGGTGATTAGGGACGAAGGTATAGGAATTCCTGATATCGATGAAGCCATGCAGCCTCTGTATACATCTAAGCCTGAACTTGAAAGGTCCGGTATGGGCTTTACGATTATGGAAAATTTCATGGACGAAGTACAAGTGAGATCAGAGCCCGGCTTTGGGACAGAGATTCGTTTGAAAAAGCACCTGTCAAAGAGCAAAGCGCTGTGCAATTAAGGGAGTTCTGCTTATGGATGTGGAGGTAAAAAAGGATAATAGCCAAACGTATCTTAAGGACCATGAAGTCAAAGAACTGATTTTGAGAAGCCAGCAGGGTGACCAGGCAGCCAGGGATTTAATCGTCCAGAAGAATATGCGGCTCGTATGGTCTGTCGTTCAGCGCTTCCTCAACAGGGGATATGAACCGGACGATCTGTTCCAGATTGGCAGCATCGGCCTCTTGAAATCAGTTGATAAATTTGACCTTTCTTATGACGTGAAATTCTCAACGTATGCCGTTCCGATGATCATTGGTGAAATCCAGCGATTCATCAGGGATGACGGAACCGTGAAAGTGAGCAGGTCGCTAAAAGAAACCGGTAATAAGATCCGGAAAGCTAAGGATGAGCTTTCCAAGAATTTTGGCAGGGTACCGACTGTCAACGAAATAGCCGAGTTTCTGGAGCTTTCACCGGAAGATGTGATCATGGCACAAGAAGCAAGCCGCAGTCCGGCGTCCATCCATGAAACGGTGTACGAAAACGACGGCGACCCAATTACCCTGCTAGACCAGATTGACAATGGGGAAGAAGGGCGCTGGTTCGATAAAATTGCATTAAAAGAGGCGATTAACGAGCTGGACGAACGGGAAAGGCTGATCGTATATTTAAGGTACTATAAGGATCAGACCCAATCTGAAGTCGCAGTCCGACTTGGCATATCCCAGGTTCAAGTCTCACGCCTCGAAAAGAAAATACTCCAGCAAATGAAAGGCCGTATGGATCTTTGAATCCATATGGCTTTTTTGTGTCCTACAGAAAAAAGGGCATCAATAAAGCGTATTGGCGCCCTAAAAACCAGGATTCCAGAAAAAGAGGTCACCAATAAGGCGTATTGGCGCCCTAAAAACCAGGATTCCAGAAAAAGAGGTCACCAATAAGGCGTATTGGCGCCCTAAAAACCAGGATTCCAGAAAAAGAGGTCACCAATAAGGCGTATTGGCGCCCGAAAAATCAAGATTCAGAAAAAAGAGGTCATCAATAGAGCCCATTGGCGCCCGAAAAATCAAGATTCAGGAAAAAAAGGTCACCAATAATTTTTGAGTCCTTGAAATAACCAGATTATGAAAAATGAAGTGTTAAATCCGGCTTGCCACCTTAACCAATTATTGGACTTCATGAAATAACTGATGGAATACATACTAAATATACGAGGAAAACACTGTGTTGGAAGTGAACCTGATGGAAAAAACGATTTATATCCGCATGAGGAATCGCGTCCAGGTCAAACCTGAGCAAACGCTATTTATGAAGGATATTGCGCAGATCATCGCTAGTGAAGAGATATATCAAGACCTGGCCGCTCTTCAAGTTAAAAAGATTTTGCCGCAGGACCATATACACATTGTCGATGTCATGAAGGTCATTCGTTTCATTTCAGGGATATACCCTGATCATGAAATCCAGACTGTTGGCCCTCCGCAAACGATTATCGAGGTGATTTACAAGAAGAAAGGGATGTCGATTCCTTTTTTTATCCTAGTATGGTTCTTGCTATTTTTCGGTGCAGCGTTGACCATCATGAACTTCCATGAAGATGTCAGCATGCAGACAGTACATCAGCGGCTTTATTTTATCATGACGGGAAAAGAAGTCGCAAAGCCGCTGTTATTCCAGATTCCCTACTCAATCGGCATTGGCCTCGGCATGATCCTGTTTTTTAACCATGTATTTAAAAAGAGGCTGAATGAAGAGCCGAGCCCGCTTGAGGTAGAAATGTTCAACTACCAGCAATCTCTTGACCAATATGTCATCCTTCATGAAAACAAGGAAAGCGTGAAACATCTTAATGACGATTAATGTCCTGTTCATTGTACTCATTGGGCTGGCGAGCGGGCTTGCAGTAGGATCTGGATTTGTAGCTTTCTTAGCGGTACTCGGAGTGATACCCAGACTCACACAACTGACAAAAACGATGAAATTGATTTCCTGGTATGAGTGGGCAGTAGTATTAGGCGCTCTGCTTGGAACAGCCGGAAGCCTGAGAGACCCTGTGATGAGCTTCTCTCCTTACGTGACAATCCCACTTGGACTGGCGGGAGGCATATTTGTCGGTATGCTCGCTGCCGCGTTGACAGAGGTACTGAATGTATTGCCAATCCTTGCGAAAAGAGTCAGGGTCGATGATAAGCTCGAGACATTGCTGATGGCAATTGTACTGGGAAAAATATTCGGTTCATTATTCCATTGGATTTACTTTGTAGGACGATAGCATTTAAACCAGCCTTTTAAGCATGTGTCCTGCAAATTCCAGCAGCAATTTTCAAGATGGGCGAAAAATGAGTGGCAGAAAGGACGGCAGAGAATGGCCGAAAAAAGGAAGGTAATCTTAATTACAGATGGTGATGATTATGCCCGGCGTGCAATCGAGCATGTGGCTGCCGAAGTAGGCGGACGCTGTATCTCCCTTTCACATGGAAATCCTTCTGTCCTTTCAGGGCCGCACCTTGTTAAATTAATTAAAAAAGCTGCCAAGGACCCTGTATTGGTAATGTTCGATGACAGTGGCTTTCTTGGAGAAGGAGCCGGGGAGAAGGCTCTTAAATATGTGGCTGAGCACGAAGACATTGAGGTGCTTGGAGCGATTGCAGTCGCTTCGAAAACACATATGGCTGAATGGAGCCGGGTGGATTTTTGCATAGACCGGGATGGTGAACTCACGCCGTATGGAGTTGACAAGCATGGAGTTCCGGAACTGGAAATAGGAAGAATTAATGGAGATACGGTGTACTGTTTGGATACGCTTGATGTCCCGTTAATAATCGGGATCGGGGATATCGGTAAGATGGCACGCCATGACCACTATAAGATCGGTTCGCCAATAACGAAGAAAGCAGTGGAAATCATCCTTGAAAGGAGCGGATTCTATGCCAAAGAACAATGACAAGCTGCCCATCCCGCAATCATTGGATGAAGCTGAAAAGTATATGAAAGATAATGTTGGCCTGGAAGCTAGTTTTGACCTTGGAGTCAGGAAACTGAAGATCCTTAAAAAGAATGTCCATTTTTATTATGTGAACGGTTTGTGCGATACAAGCTTCATCGTACATATTGTTGAAGAACTGGTGGACATCAATGATAACGAAAGACTGTCAACACATCTGCAGGAGATTGTAGAGAATCGGATTACCCACCAGTCTGTACAGAAAATCAAGACGATGGACGAGCTTGTAGACCAGGTTCTTTCTGGACTCATTGTTATATTGGTGGAAGGGGAACAAATAGGATTAGTCGTAGATGTCAGAAGCTATCCCGGAAGACAGCCCCAGGAGCCTGATACAGAAAAGGTTGTCCGTGGATCCCGCGACGGGTTTGTTGAAAATATCATTGTCAATACAGCATTGACCAGAAGGCGTATCAGGGATGAGAATCTGCGCTTTGAGATGATGAAGGTAGGAGAGAGATCAAAATCAGATGTTGCCATTGCCTATATTAAAGATATCGCTAACCCTGACTTGATCAAAGTCATCAAAAAAGAGCTGCAGACAATTAAAATCGATGGAATCACGATGGCTGATAAAACGATTGAAGAATTTTTGGTGAAACAAGGCTATAATCCATACCCTCTCGTAAGGTACACGGAGAGAGCCGATGTGGCTGCAACACATCTGCTTGAAGGCCATGTTCTGATTTATGTCGATACATCACCGAGTGTCATCATTACACCGACGACTTATTTTCACCATCTTCAGCATGCTGAAGAGTACAGACAATCACCTGGTGTCGGAACGATGGTTCGCTGGATCCGATTCCTAGGCGTTCTTGCATCACTCATGCTTTTGCCGTTATGGTACTTATTTGTTCAAAATCCGGATTTGCTTCCTGATAAAATTTCCTTTATCGGGCCAAATGAAGATTCCAATATCCCGATCTTCTTGCAAATCATGCTTGCGGATGGCGGCATAGAGTTCCTGAGAATGGCTGCCATTCACACTCCGACCCCGTTATCGACAGCGATGGGTTTAATCGCTGCAGTCCTGATTGGGCAGATTGCCATCGATGTAGGAATGTTCGTCCCGGAGGTTATCCTATATGTGGCTGTGGCGGCAATTGGAACATATGCGACACCAAGTTATGAACTTAGTATAGCGAATAAAATAGGCAGGGTATTTCTGTTAATCTCGACGGCGATATTCCATGTCCCTGGATTTGTCGCAGGCACCACGGTTTGGCTGTTGCTGCTTGCCAGTATCAAATCCTTGAACACGCCTTATCTGTGGCCATTCATACCATTTCATCCTATTGCCTTCATGCAGATTTTGATCAGGAGGGCAGTGCCAGGATCGAAAATCAGGCCAAGTATCGTGCATGCGCGGAATCGCTATAAGCAGCCATCAAATTCCTGACCATGTTGCAATTGCACACTCCCTCAAATTATGGTAAAGTGTTTTTAATTTACTAAAGACTTAAAGCGAAAAATAAAATAGACAGTTCACCTGATGAACTGTCTATTTTATTATCTTTTTCTGATGGACTGCTTAAACAGCACGATAGGACAGTTTGGGCTGAATTGACTGGACAATGAAAAATCATGACTTTAAATGGCAAGGGATGAGGGGACAACATGGAATTTCATGGTACTGCAAAGGTTAATCGACTAGGACATTTGGAAATTGGCGGTGTTGATACAATCCAGCTGGCTGAAAAGTATGGAACCCCGCTGTATGTTTATGACGTTGCCTTGATCAGGGAACGGGCAAGAGCTTTCAAAAAAACATTTGAGAATGCAGGTATTACCGCTCAAGTAGCTTATGCAAGCAAGGCTTTTTCGACAGTGGCAATGGTGCAGTTGGCTGCTGAGGAAAATCTTTCGCTGGATGTTGTATCTGGCGGAGAGCTTTATACTGCCATTAAGGCTGGCTTCCCGACAGAAAGAATTCATTTCCATGGCAACAACAAAAGCCGAGATGAACTGCTCATGGCCATTGAACACAATATAGGCTGTATTGTTGTCGATAACTTTTATGAGCTTGAAATGCTCAAGGAAATTTGCAAAGACAAAAATACGAAAATCAAGGTTTTATTACGAGTTACACCTGGGATTGAAGCGCATACCCATGATTATATTTTAACGGGCCAGGAAGATTCCAAGTTCGGATTCGACCTTCAGAATGGACAAGCAGATAAAGCGATTGAACTTTGCCTGGAAGATCAACAAATTGAAGTTCTCGGACTGCATTGCCACATAGGCTCGCAAATCTTTGAAACTACGGGCTTCATCCTTGCTGCCCAGAAAATCTTTGAAAAACTTCATCAATGGAAACAGGCACTTACATTCGAATCCACAGTCCTTAATCTTGGCGGAGGTTTTGGGATTCGCTATACAGACGAAGATGATCCAATCCCAGCAGCTCAATATGTAGAGGAAATAATTGCTGAAGTGAAAAAGCAAGCTTCCCATTTTTCGATGGCAATGCCGGAAATCTGGATTGAGCCAGGGCGTTCTCTTGTAGGGGACGCAGGGACAACACTATATCGTGTTGGTTCGCGAAAGGATGTCCCGAATGTTCGGCAGTACGTAGCTGTCGATGGCGGGATGAGCGACAATATCCGACCAGCCTTGTACCAGGCAAAATATGAAGCAGTGCTTGCGAACAGAGTTATGGACAAACCTGAAGAAACAGTATCGATAGCCGGGAAGTGCTGTGAATCCGGTGATATGCTGATCTGGGATCTTCCGCTGCCAAAGGCTGGAGACCAGGATGTTCTGGCTGTTTTTTGCACCGGAGCCTACGGGTATTCTATGGCGAATAACTATAACCGCCTGCCTAGACCAGCGGTGGTTTTCCTGGAAGATTCAAAGGACACTCTCGTCGTCCGCCGCGAAACATTTGAAGATATGGTAAAATTAGATCTTCCTTTTAAAGAAAAGGTAAGATATTAAAGCTGCTTTTCTGCAGCTTTTTTTAAAGGAAAGAAAGTGGAATCTTCTCTTCGTTGGCGAAAAAACCGGTCTTGTTGTAGAATTACAGATTGGGAGGGATTCCGTTTGAGAAAGAACAATTGGCTTTTATTCCTGTTATTGCTTTTGATGTCTGTTGGCTGGGGAGCCTATTACTGGTTTTTCATCGTGCCGGGACAATAGGTCTCAGAAATAATTTGAAGTATCGTTTCAGATTATGTATGATATTATCAATTCAAGTAAAATAAAGAACCATCATTCGAGGAAGAACATATATTATCAAAATAGTGTTTTTACAATCGCTTCCACTATAAGGGGAGCCAGGGGTTTAAGTTAGATGGAAAATGGAAAAAATAGTCTTGTTATCATTCCATTATTATTGGCAAACCACAATGAGGGATATTTATGTTAATTCGATATAAAAAGGCATTTGAAAAGATCGCGATGGGATTATTATCTTTTATGCCAAATGAAAAGGATCTGAAAAAACTTCAGCAGACGATGAAGAATTATGAAAGTGATGATTCGTGGCAGCTGTTTTTATGGAAGGACGGGGAAGATATCATCGGGCTTTTGGGTGTTAACTTCGCTGAGGATAAACTGATGCAGCTTATGCACATCTCGGTGAATCCATCACACCGCCACCAGGGGATAGGACGGCGTATGGTCAATTCCCTGCAGGAGATGTTTCCTGAATGGACAGCAGTAGCAAACGCTGAAACAGCATCCTTTTTTGAGAAGTGCAATGAGCAAGGCAGTAGTGCAGAAGGCAGTGGATGTTAAATCCAGCTGCCTTTTATTTTTCTCTGTTTTTCCTGTCCTCCAGAGCCAGTTGCCGGTCTGAAATGACATCGGTTCGATCTCGTGTTGAGTGTCGATGGATTAAGTCAGGGTTTTCGAGATTGCTGCTTGTTCCCCAGGTGAATCCATTTTGTCTGCACTCCTCAAGGCAAAGCTTTTTTAAATCCGGATCACATAGGGGCAGATTAAAGCTGGTATATGGAATCTTATTAAGCAAGTTTTCCTTTCTTTTTCGCAATGTACCTGACAAAAGTCCAGGATCGATCCCCAAGCGGCTAATTGCTTCCGTATCTTCTGAAAAGATTTCCAAAGCTTTATCCAAAGTTCGAATGGCTCCCGGGAAATTATTGCGGCGATGATGATAATTAGATACCGCCAAAAGGATCAATGCAACCCAGATCGATTTTTTATTTCCTGCATCTGTCGCTTTCCAATACTCTTCCAGAATTTCATGGCATTCAAAATAATCTCTGTCTCCATGGAAATGAGCGAGATATTGTATATAGGATATTGGATATTTTGTCATGAAATAACCCCCAATCAAGTACTACTAGCTTAGCATATTTTCAAAAAAAAGATAAAAGGAAGAAGTACCAGAATGCCGAATATAAAAAAGCCCGGCTTGTGCCGGGCATCTTCTTCATTGGCTTTGCACAAGCTTATAACCAGGCAGCACCAACGATGATGAGCAAAATGAAAAGCACGACGATTAAAGCAAATCCTGAACCGTATCCACAACCATGACCATGACCTTTTTTATCTGACATTTAGCATTACCTCCTAATGGTGAAATAGCCTAGTATTCAATCTCAGCATATGCAGGATTATGGATAAAGGTATGGGCGCATCGCCTATTTTTGCAAAAACTTCAGTTTTAACGGTGTAAATTAGTAATGGATAACATGAAGTGAATCTACTATACTTATATAATGATGGTTCATAAAAGGAATTTTGGTGGGAAATGATGCAATATAATGTGAAAATCGAGGCCTTTGAAGGCCCATTGGATTTACTTCTGCACTTGATCAATCGTTTGGAGATTGATATTTACGATATACCAGTAGCGGAAATAACTGAACAATATTTGATGTACATCCATGCAATGAAGGAATTGCAGCTGGATGTCGCAAGTGAATATCTCGTGATGGCAGCGACGCTGTTAGCAATCAAAAGCAAGATGCTTCTCCCCAAGCACGAGGAAGAGCTGGAAGATGATTTTGAATTTGAGGATGATGGAGATCCGCGAAATGAACTTGTCGAGAGATTGATTGAGTATAAAAAGTTCAAAGAGGCAGCCAGTGACCTGAAATCACTCGAAGAGGAACGGGGACTTATGTATACCAAGCCTCCAAGTGACCTTACGGAATTTGCCCATGAAACCAAGGGTGAAAATACGGATTTGAATATCTCTTTGTATGATATGCTTGGTGCATTTCAAAAGCTTTTAAGAAGGAAAAAGCTGCAAAGGCCAATGTCAACTAAAATCGCCCGCCAGGAAATTTCCATTGAAAAAAGGATGGATGAGGTCCTAAGTTTCTTGAAAGAAAGCGGTGAAAGGAAAAAGTTCTACGACTTGTTTCCCGAATCTAACCGTGAGCATATTGTCGTTACATTCCTTGCGATTCTTGAGTTGATCAAACGGAAAGAAATCGATATAGAACAAGAGCAGAACTTTGCTGAGATATACATGACAGCCAGAAAGGAGTAAACGCGTGGGAATAGTAAAATGGAAAGGGATTTTGGAGAGCCTTCTGTTTGCAGCCGGTGATGAGGGATTGAGCCTGAAGCAAATTACAGCCGTACTCGAAGTGGATGAATTACAGGCAAATGAAATTGTTACCGAACTTCAGCAGGATTATGAAAAAGACAAAAACCGAGGAATTACAATCGTACAGCTCGCCGGAGTATTCCAGTTAGCCACGAAAAAAGAACATGCTGATTATTTAAAAAAGCTTGTTGAATCACCAGGAACCGCTCATTTGTCACAAGCTGCGCTTGAAACTTTGGCGATTGTAGCTTATAAGCAGCCAATTACAAGGGCTGAAATTGAAGAAATCCGTGGAGTGAAAACGGAGAGGCCGCTTCATACACTATCATCAAGGGCTCTGATTAAAGAAGTCGGCAGAGCAGAAGGTACTGGACGAGCGATTCTTTATGGAACAACAAAAGAATTTCTGGATTACTTCGGATTGAAAAATATTAGCGAGCTTCCTCCGCTTCCGGATCATGTCGAGGATGACGAATTGCAGGATGACGCAGATTTATTCTTTGAGAAATTCCAGGAAACAATGGAAGCAGATCAATAGCTTTTGTGCACAAAGTTTAGAATTTATGATAAAATCAAAATAATTATTTGAGAAATGCTTTGACGAGTGCCAGCCTGCTGGGATTCAAAAAGCATTTTTTCTACATAAAGATTTAAGTAAGAATGAATGTCCAACGGGAGGAATACCATGCTTATAAAGCACTGTATTGGTTATGAACTTGAAAAAGAAAAATCTAACACCTCGGAGGATTTTTTCAACCGAAGCGAAGTAACTTTTGTGGAAGATGGCAATGAGAAAACCCTGCATGTTCTTTATGTAAGGTATTTTGATGAGTTGGCTGGAAGTATCACTCCGTTTGAAAAGGATCCCATCTTCAAAGCAGGAAACAAGGATATATATATGAGGGATTTGGTGGCACTGGCTGCATTGCTGAAAAATCCGGGATATCGACACCGCAAAAGGGTATATATAAATGAACAGAGAGAGTTTGCGGATCTTTTCAAAGGCCTTGATTTCAATAAAATTCCTGGGATCTATGAAGGCATCGAGCAAAAAGGATCATTTGAAGTGCGTTCTCCTTTAGATTTTATTGTCCAGCCAGTATAGTTCCGTCAAACTTTGTAGCCTTTCTCACAGGATCTATACATTTATGGTTGCGGGTAAACAGCTAGAGACCCAATTCCAGTATGTAAATCTTTCATTAGAGCCAGTCGGACTGGCGGCAAGTCTCGCAATTAGAAATGGTTAAATTCCATTGGGGGTGTCAATTTGGGGAATACAATCGTAAAAACACAAATCGAAGAAGTTAGGGGTTTTCTGGCGGATACCGTGGTGAAGCTTGAAAACTACCTGAATGAAACAACCCTTGAAAAACTAAAACAAGGGCAGACGTCAGACGAAGAATACTTTAAAATCGTTCTTTCCAGCCTTCGAAAGCTGGCTGTATACTGTGAAGAAGGTCTGGACGCTTGCAAGGTCATCCTCCAGGCAGAAGTATTCTCGAAGCCGGCAGCTGAGAAAACTCTATACCGTATTTACTATCAATGCATTGAAGAGTTTTTCTCTCCTAAAAGTGATGCTTGGTATGAGGATAGCAGGGCCGCCTATACTGGTAAAAATGCAATCAAGTTCAGGCAAATCGTGCCTGCTCACCTCGACGAACTGATGGTCAGCCTCGAAAACGGGTTTCAAAGAATCCGTGAAGAGCTTGAATATTACGAGACAGATTATCGGACAAAGATGCTCCAATCCAGATAATGAATATCAGGGAACAGCTATTTTAAAAGCTGTTCCTTTTTTCATGGACTGAGTATAATTCAGGAAAAATAATCTGGCCACACTGTTCTCTCCCTCCGATTTATGTCATAACACACCTTGTCCTGCATAAACTTGTACAAACTGCCAAAGGAGACGAGGGTCTGTCAATGAAAAGGATTTGGATAAAATTATTGTTACTCGCCACTCTGTTAATCTGCAGCATTCCTCAAACAGCACAGGCTACTGTTTCAGTAAGTGCCCGAAGCGCTATTTTGATAGAACAGGAATCTGGCAGGGTGTTATATGAGAAAGAGGCACACAGAGTTAGCAGGATAGCCAGCATTACGAAAATCATGACGGCCATCCTTGCGATAGAATCTGGCAAATTGGATGAAAAGGTGAAAGTGAGCGAGAAGGCAGTCCGTGCCGAAGGATCTTCCATTTACTTGAAGCCGGGAGAAAAAATCAGGCTGGAGGATCTGGTATATGGTTTAATGCTGAGGTCTGGTAATGATGCTGCTGTCGCGATCGCGGAACATGTTGGTGGCAGTCTCGATGGATTTGTATACATGATGAACGAAAAAGCACAGCAAATTGGCATGGAAAATACGCATTTTGCCAACCCCCACGGATTGGACGATCATGAAGACCATGTTTCCACAGCCTATGACATGGCAATTTTGACTCGCTATGCTATGGAAAATGAAGTATACAAAGAGATTTCCGGGACGAAAATTCACAGGGCTCCCAATCCAACTGAAACATGGGACAGGGTATGGAAAAATAAAAACAGGCTTCTGACTGAAAAGTATAAATATAGTACAGGTGGAAAGACGGGCTATACAAAGCGTGCGAAAAGAACTTTAGTCTCAACGGCCCAAAAGGATGATTTTGGATTAATTGCTGTCACACTAAATGCACCTGATGATTGGAATGACCACATCCAGATGTTTGAAGCAGCCTTTTCGGAATATGATGTTGCTGAAATTCTTTCCAAAGGAAAAGTTAAAGGAATTAAGGATTCGCACTATAAGAATAAAGTTTATCTGGATCATTCATTTGTATACCCGTTGACTTCTGAAGAGGAAGATCAGGTCAGAGTGGAGTACAAGTTGAAAAAGTCAGCACTGAATCAGGAGGAAATGAGAGATTCCATCGCTGGCCGCGCGAATGTATACCTGGACGATCAGCAGATTGCGAGTTTACCTGTCTATTTCAAAGCAGAGAAAGAAGAAGAAAAGTCATTTTTTGATTTTTTTAAAAACATCTTTACCTCAATAGCAGGGGTCAATGAACATGGTTAATTATATCTGGGTGTTTATGATATTGATCAGCCTTGGCTTTGCGATGGTGAATGGCACAATGGCTGAGGTGAACGAAGCTGTTTTTACAGGAGCAAAGGAAGCCATCACACTTAGTATCGGATTGATCAGCATCCTGGTATTTTGGCTCGGCATGATGAGGATCGCTGAAGATTCTGGTCTTTTATCAAAGCTCTCTGCATTATTTAAGCCTTTAATTTCAAAGCTGTTCCCAGAAGTTCCCTCCAGCCATCCGGCGATGGGCTACATACTATCGAATATGATCGCGAATATGTTCGGGCTTGGGAATGCCGCAACACCTCTTGGGATTAAGGCAATGGAAGAACTAAAGGAATTGAATGATGGGAAAAATGAAGCAAGCCGGTCGATGATCACATTCCTTGCAATCAACACAGCAAGCATCACCTTCATTCCAACCACTGTGATTGCAATCAGAATGAATTATGATGCCTCCAACCCTACAGATATAGTTGGACCGACGCTTGTGGCAACTGCTGTCTCTGCCGTTGCAGCCATATTAATAGACCGTTTCTTTTACTATAGAAGAAGCAAGAAGGGGTGAATCAAATGGAAATTGTGTCTGCGATATCATTATGGTTCATCCCTGTTTTGATCGCTTTTATCCTGATTTATGGAACGTATAAAAAAGTCCCCACATATGAAAGTTTTGTAGAAGGCGGCAAGGAAGGGATTAAAATGGCAGTATCCATCATGCCATTCCTGGTAGGGATGATGGTCGCGATTGCGGTATTCAGGGCCTCGGGCGCACTTGATGTCATGGTGAACTGGATCCGCCCTGCACTTGAGCTGGTGGGAATTCCGGCAGAAATAGTCCCGCTCGCGTTAATCAGGCCAATCTCAGGCACAGCGGCACTCGGAATTACTAGTGACCTGATCGGGGTCCATGGACCAGACTCTTTTATAGGGACTCTGGCAGCGACCCTTCAGGGAAGCACGGATACGACCTTCTACGTCCTCACCGTTTATTTCGGGGCAGTAGGGATCAAGAAGATGGGAGATGCACTCAAAGTCGGTCTCCTTGCTGATGCAGTCGCCATCGTAACAGCAATCATCGTCGTCACATTCATGTTCTCAAAATAAAGAAGATACCTGCTCTGGGTATCTTCTTTATTTTGTTTTGGGCCTGTGATAACCGATTGTGTTTGAAAATAAACGGAAGAATTCCGCTTAAATTCAAAACGACCTGTATTTTTTGAAAAATAAGGGTTGTTTTTCCGCTTATTTAATCGAAATCGTTGGATTTTGTCTTAGTTATAGCAGATAACCGGAATATCTCCTGTTATTTCTGCTTCATAAGCACCCTTTATATACAATAGCCGGAAATCCTCCGCTTATGAACCCTCATACCTTCTCGATCTTCAACAATGAATGATAATAGAGCCTCTTCTGAAGATAGATAATCATCATTATATAAGGAAAATATCCGTTTAGCAGATGAGCGTAAAGAAACAATGTTAAAGAACAATTAACATCGCCTATTTATTTTTCGCTTTTTACGCCATTGCTTACTTTGAAAACAGCGAGAGTTATGTCATAATTCATAGGGATAGATTAGATATTAATATAAACTATAGGTAATTGATATTAAATAGGAGTGACCTTCATGGAAAGACTGCAAAAAGTGATTGCTCATGCAGGAATCGCATCGAGAAGAAAAGCCGAGGAAATGATCCTCGAAGGAAGAGTCAAGGTAAACGGCAGTGTTGTTAAAGAACTTGGCCGGAAGGTGACCCCATCTGACAGGGTCGAAGTGGATGGAGTTCAGATTGAAGGGGAGGAACCGGTTTATTTCTTGTTCTATAAACCCCGCGGTGTTATTTCGAGTGTACAGGATGACAAGGGACGCAAAGTGGTTACGGACTTTTTCCAGACAATCGAACAGCGCATCTATCCTGTGGGGCGGCTGGATTATGATACATCGGGACTGCTATTGTTGACGAACGATGGTGAATTTGCGAATTTGCTGATGCACCCAAGTAATGAGATAGATAAGGTGTATGTTGCGAAGGTGAAAGGGATCCCTTCAAAAGAGAAGCTGACAAGCCTGGCTCGCGGCGTCATGCTGGAGGATGGGAAAACGGCGCCAGCAAAGACGAAAATGCTGAGTGTCGATAAAAAGAAAGATACCGCAATCGTCGAAATTACCATCCATGAAGGCCGTAATAGACAGGTCAGGAGGATGTTTGAAGCAATTGGACACCCGGTATTAAAGCTGAAAAGAGAAAAATATGGATTCTTGACGCTGAACGGCTTAAGAACTGGGGAAATCAGGGAGCTTACACATCATGAGGTAAAGCAGCTCCGTGTCCAGGCAATGAAAAAATCCTAAACTTACCGATAAAGGTGCAGTTGTAATGTTATAATGAGGGAGAAATACGGTGGGAGGTTTAAGGGATGAAAAAGAAGCGGCTAATCACTCGAACTATTATTCTTGCGGTTATGGTTCTGGCAGTTGGCTACACTTTATACGCCAACATGAATAAGGATAAAAACCAGAAGATTGTGATTGGAAAACCTGCTCCTGATTTTGTCCTTGTTGATATGGAAGGCAATAAACACAGGCTTTCTGATTATAAAGGGCAAGGAGTTTTCCTTAATTTTTGGGCAACATGGTGCAAGCCATGCGAGAGAGAAATGCCTTATATCGAAAATCAGTACCAGCAGTTCAAGGACCAGGGAGTCCAGGTCCTGGCGATTGACTCGGGTGAATCAGAACTTGCTGTAAATAGGTTTATTGAACGAAAAGGCATGACTTTTCCTGTTCTGATCGACGAGGGACCAGTACAGGCAGCATATGGGATCAATCCTCTGCCAATTACCTTTTTGATAGATAAAGAAGGAAATGTCGTAAAAAGCCATACCGGGGAATTATCTGAAGAAACAGTCCGCGAATTTATGGAACAGATTAAACCTTAAAAGTAAGGGGAACAGGGAGTTTTTACTATGAACGAAGTAAAATGTGAGTGCGGCCATCTAAATCCGCAGGGAACGATCCTATGTGAATCTTGCGGGCGAGTGCTGGGAGAAAAAGAGAGAGAGAAGCAGCTAGTTGATATGCGCTATGAAGGCAGCGCGCGCCGATCACAAACTTATAACAAGACAATCATCGATAAAATCTGGAATTTCTTTTCATCAGTAAAGGTAGGGGTATGGCTGATCGTCATTCTCTTGATCGCATCCTCCTTAGGTACGATTTTTCCACAGGAAATGTATATTCCGCCTGTTATGCCGGCATGGGAATATTATGAAGACCAATATGGCTGGCTTGGAAAGCTTTACTATGACCTGGGATTCCATAATCTTTACAGTTCCTGGTGGTATCTGCTATTGATTGCAGCGCTAGGTATATCACTAGTAATCGCAAGCCTGGACAGGGTGGTTCCATTATATAGGTCCCTGAAAAACCAGCGAGTGTCACGACATGAAAGTTTTTTGAAGCGCCAGAGAATGTTCGGTATGTCAGATGCAGAGTTGTCAGAAGAAGCGGCAGCCAAGATTAAGGAAAATCTGACGAAAAAGCGCTATAAACTACGCGAGGAGAATGGAGATATCCTTGCGGAGAAGAATCGTTTTTCACGATGGGGTCCCTATGTAAACCACCTTGGCCTGATCATTTTTTTGATTGGTGGAATGCTCAGGTTCGTGCCTGGAATGTATGTGGATGAAATCCTCTGGTTAAGGGAAGGCGAAACAAAGGCAATCCCTGGAACGGAAGGCCAATACTATCTCAAGAACAATCAATTTATCTTTGAAGTGTACGACAAAGATAAGGATCAAGAAGTCTTCCAGGATGCCATCGACAAGGCAGGGACTGTTGTTAAGAACTATCAGACCAATGCTACTCTTTATCAAAGGCAGGGAGAAATCGTCCCGGGTGAAAAACCTGAGCTGGAAAAACTCCGCGATCAGGCAATACAGGTTAATAAACCTCTGAAGGTAGATGGCTTTGCTTTATACCAGGTTGACTATAAGCTTGATGAAATGAACAAAATGTCATTCATTCTTGAGAATAAAGAAACACAAGAACAATTCGGTAATGTAGAAGTAGATTTATATGATCCAGAAATGCATTACGATTTGGGCAATGGTTACAAAGTTGAAGTAATGAGCTATTTCCCGGATTTTGAGTTCAATGAAGATGGGGAGCCTGCGACAAAGTCACGCATCCCTAATAATCCTGCGTTCATCTTCAAGATGTTCAGCCCTGAAAAACCAGAAGGGGAAATCAGTTTCGTAGCTATCAGGCAGAATCTCGAACCTTTAGGTGAAAATGATTACAAGATGACGTTCGCAGGGATTGAAACGAAGAATGTGACAGCCCTGACTGTAAGAAAAGACCATACCCTTTGGATCATTGGGCTTGGTGGGTTAATATTCATGATCGGTGTCATCCAGGGGTCATACTGGAACCATCGACGTATATGGTTAAGACGTGTGAATGGCCGGGTTTGGACAGCCGCACATACAAATAAAAACTGGCATGGTTTGAAAAGAGAACTAGAAGATGTCTTTTCCGATTCAGGAATAGAGGCTCCAGAGGACCAGGTAGCCGAAGACAAGAAGGAGTAAGGAGGGAAAATTAATGGTTGAGTTGAGTTCTAACTTTCTGTTTACAGCGTTTATCCTCTATTTAGTTGGTATTTTATTTTTTGGGGGAGCCATCAAGGATAAAAGGCATGCAAATCAAAAAAATGCCCCAAATAAATGGGCGAAAATTGGGATCCTAGTCACGATTGCAGGTTTCCTTTCCCAATTGACATTCTTTGTTTTAAGGTGGATTGCTTCCGGACACGCACCGGTCAGCAACTTATTCGAATTTACGACATTCTTCGGGATGTCCTTGGTAGGGGCATTTATCGCTATTTATTTCATTTATAAGACGCCACTGCTCGGCTTGTTCACCTTGCCGGTAGCAGCTTTGATCATTGCCTACGGAAGTATGTTCCCTAGGGAAGTTACTCCATTGATTCCGGCATTGCAGAGTTACTGGCTCCATATCCACGTTACGACTACCGCGATTGGACAAGCAATCCTGGCAGTAAGCTTTGCTGCTGGTCTGATTTATCTTGTCAGAAGTGTTGACCAGTCGAAGAAAAGCAAAAGTACATTATGGCTTGAAGTTGTCTTATTTGGCTTGATCAGTACGCTGGGCTTCATTTTTGTATCAAGTTTCTTTGCAGCAACAGACTATTCAGCAAACTTCAACTATATCAACAAGGATGGACAGCCAGCAACAGAGGAATTCACAATTCCTGCTTTGGTTGGACCGCATCAATACGAGCTGACTGATAAAAACCGCTTCGAACCATTGTTCGAGACACCTGCCATCATCAGTGCGAAGAAGTTGAATACGGTTATTTGGTCGCTCGCAGCGGGTATAGTATTATATCTATTATTAAGAGTCATCGCACGTAAGCGCATTGCTGCTGTATTGCAGCCATGGACGAAAAACATCAATATGGATCTCGTTGATGAAATTGGTTATCGTTCAGTACTGATCGGCTTCCCGGTATTCACGCTTGGCGGCTTGATTTTTGCAATGATCTGGGCCCAGATTGCCTGGACACGCTTCTGGGGCTGGGATCCGAAGGAAGTATGGGCATTGATTACCTGGCTTTTCTATGCGGCATTCCTTCACTTACGCCTTTCAAAAGGTTGGCATGGTGAAAAATCCGCATGGCTTGCGGTCATCGGTTTCATCATTATCATGTTCAACCTGGTTGCAGTTAACCTTGTTATTGCAGGTCTTCATTCTTATGCAGGATCCTAATTTGTGTCAATTTTATGACTGCCTTCACTGTCTTTAGTGAAGGCCTTTTTTAAAAAAGCATGGAAAGAAGATTCTTATTTATGTAAAATAATCGCAGGGAGGGATATACCTTATGGAAAAAGACGTGAAGATTTTAGTAGTGGATGATGAAGAAAGAATCAGACGATTATTGAAGATGTATCTTGAAAGAGAGAACTATATAATTGATGAAGCAGAAGATGGCAATGAAGCACTGGCGAAGTCACTTGCCAATGATTATGATGTGATCCTGCTTGACTTGATGATGCCAGGTAAAGATGGCATCGAGGTCTGCCGTGACCTTCGTGAAAAGAAGTCGACTCCTGTGATCATGCTTACCGCGAAGGGTGAGGAAGTGAACAGAGTACAAGGATTCGAGGTTGGGACTGATGATTATATCGTCAAGCCGTTCAGCCCTCGCGAAGTTGTTTTGAGGGTCAAAGCTATGCTTCGCCGTTCGTCGAGCACAAGTTACTTGCAGACAGAAACGACGGCAAAAGACGTGATTGTTTTCCCTCATTTAACCATTGATAATGATGCCCATAGGGTTTTGGCAGATGGCAAAGAAGTCAGCCTTACGCCTAAGGAGTATGAATTGCTCTACTTCCTGGCGAAAGCCCCAGATAAAGTTTTTGACCGTGAGCAACTATTGAAGGAAGTTTGGCATTATGAATTTTTCGGTGATTTGCGAACGGTTGACACTCATGTTAAAAGATTGCGCGAGAAGCTGAATAAAGTATCAGAACAGGCTGCGAAGATGATTGTGACAGTCTGGGGTGTTGGCTACAAGTTCGAGGTAGTCAATGAATGATGTTTTGGCGCAGTGTAGTAGGTAAGCTTTGGATTACCATCCTTTTGCTCGTTTCATTTGTGTTATTCATCCTGACAGTCATGTTGATGGAATTCTTTGAAAATTATCACATTAATGAAACCAGGAGAGGAATGACCAATACTGCTGAAAAAATAGCCAGGGTGCTGGAAGACCACCCTGGTCAGGAGGAACAATTAGGCATAGAGATTGCATGGGAGATGGTCGATGATGACTCCAGGGTAACGATCATTAAAGATAAGAATACTTATTTTTATTCGCCTGGTGTAGAAGACACGACACATGTACCTATTTCTTTTTTTATGAATGATGACGATCTTGCTGCTGTTTTTGAGAACGACCAGACAGTGGATATGATTACTTCCATGCCGGGTGTTTCGAATGAGGTGGATGATACCCAATATTTAATGATTGGTGTTCCGCTTCATCAGTTTGAGAATGAAAATGGAGCAGTTTTCATATACCAGTCGCTTGAAGTGATGGAAGAGACGACAAGGCTGACAACCAAGTTCATCTTGCTTGCTGCTGGCGTTGCCATAGTCTTGACGACAATCTTTGCATTCTTCCTGTCTACAAGGATTACTGCCCCACTGCGAAAAATGAGGGAGGCAGCCTTCGAAGTTGCCAGAGGAAAGTTTGATACAAAGGTACCGATCCTCACCCATGACGAAATTGGGGAATTAGCAACCGCCTTCAACCAGATGGGCAGACAGCTGAAATTCAATATGAATGCATTGAGTCAGGAAAAAGAACAGCTGACAAGCATCCTTAGCAGTATGGCAGATGGAGTGATCACCTTCAATCGTGATGGAACCATCCTGATCACGAACCCGCCTGCCGAAGTATTCTTGAGATACTGGTATTATGAGCAGGGCCTTGCTTCCGAGAATACAGATGCCGTCCCATCCGAAGTCATGGAGTTATTCCAGCTTGCGGTCAATACGGAGAAAGAGCAGGTTGGGGAGATAACAGCACAGGGACGTACCTGGGTAATCATCGTCAGCCCGCTTTATAATAAAAGGTTCATCCGTGGAGCTGTAGCAGTTGTACGTGATATGACTGAGGAAAGAAAGCTCGACAAAATGAGGGAAGATTTCATCGCCAATGTTTCACATGAATTGCGTACACCGATTTCGATGATGCAAGGGTATAGTGAAGCGATCGTCGATGACATCGCCCAAACAGATGAAGAAAAGAAGGAAATGGCCAAAGTCATTTACGATGAATCGTTAAGGATGGGCCGCCTTGTTAATGAACTGCTCGATTTGGCCCGTATGGAAGCAGGCCATATTCTTCTCAACGTTGAAAGCGTTGAAATCAACCCTTATGTAAACCGGATTATCCGAAAATTTCATGGTCTGGCGAAAGAGAAGGGGATTGAGTTATCAGTCCGGTTTGATTCAGAAGAACATGATTTCCGTTTTGATCCGGACCGCATCGAACAGGTCCTTACCAATCTGATTGATAATGCAATCAGGCATGTCCCGGATTCGGCATCGATTGTACTCAGCGGCAAAACCGATGAACGTGGCTTATATTTTGAGGTTAGCGACCAGGGACCAGGGATCCCCGAGGAAGACTTGCCATTCCTGTTCGAGAGATTCTATAAAGGCGACAAGTCTAGAACTCGCGGTGTATCCGGAACCGGCCTTGGACTGGCTATCGCCAAGAATATTATCGACGCACATCGAGGGAATATCTCGGTAAAAAGCAAACTCGGACAAGGAACGACATTTTCCTTTTTCATCCCTCGAAATATTGAATAACTTGCCGACTAATCTTGATTCACAAGGAACAATTAACAAGTCCATCCCGTATTGGGGTGGGCTTGTTTGTGTTCTTGGGGAAAAAAATCTCCGTTAGACCGCCTCTATCGGACAAAAATGATGGAAATTAAGAGAAAATTGTCCGTTAGACCGCCTCTATCGTACAAACTGAAGTGCAATTAAGGGAAAAGTGTCCATTAGACCGCCTTTATCGGACAAACTGAAGTGCAATTAAGGGAAAAGTGTCCATTAGAGCACCTCTATCGGACAAACTGATGTGGCATTAAAGGAAAAGTGTCCGTTAGAGCACCTCTATCGGACAAACTGAAATGCAATTAAGGGAGAAGTGTCCGTTAGTGCACCTCTATCGGACAACCCTAAAGGAATTCAGGAGAAAAGTGTCCGTTAGAATCCCCCCCATGAGAATTAATTATTCCATGGCTTTCCTCATCTTATTAAACCTTTTAAATTTTAGTTAACTTCATCAAATTTTGTCCTCGAAAATTCCTTCCATTTCCATTCTAAAAATAATATAGTTAGAATGAAACTTTTATTAATCTTTTTCGACTAATCTAATGAATACGGAGGCGAAATGACCTATGAACTCCGTTTTTGATGAATTGTATCAAAAATATCATCATGACGTTTTTCAATTTTTATTTTATATGGTAAAAAGCAGGGAGTTAGCCGAAGACCTTGTACAGGAAGTGTACATCCGGGTATTGAAGGCATACGATCGGTTTGAGGGCAAGAGCAGTGAAAAGACATGGCTGTTTTCGATTGCGAAGAATGTCGCGATTGATCACTTCCGAAAACAGAAGGGCTGGAAGCAGCGATTGCTTGAATCCTTTGATATGTCGGCACGCCAGGTAAGGGATGATCAGCCATTGCCTGAAGAAATGGCGCTCCAAAGTGAAGAAATCCAAATGATGTACAAGTGCCTAGATCAATGCACGGTTGACCAGCGAATGGTCATCATCATGCGCTATATACATGAGCTATCCATAAGCGAAACAGCAGAAGCTTTATCCTGGACGGAAAGCAAAGTGAAGACAACGCAGCACCGCGGATTGAAGACGCTGAAAAAGCTTATGGAAGAAATGATTGAAAAGGAAGGGATGACTAGTGAAAAAGTCACAGCTAAGCGATAAGCAGCTAGAAGAAATCCTCGGCCAGATGCCAAAGATAAAAGACCATCGCGACTCTCGTGACATTTATTCGAATATCGCCCATCGTGTTGAAAAAAGAAAGAAAATGCCAGCATGGGTTGTACCAGGAGTTGCACTAGCTGCGGTACTCTTCCTCGCCTTCATCCTTTCTCCGGGATTGCTGGATGTCAACGACGCATCTCAGGAGAGTATGGATAGAAACTCCGCCTCTGAAGCCAAGTCGTCCATGGAAATGGATACAGCTGTCAGAGATGATTCGGCAAGTAATAGTGCTGCTGAAAAGGAGAACACTTTAATGGCGGATTCAGCAGATGGTGAAGAAAAGGCTAATGAATTTGCCGCCATGGATAAAGGAAATCCTTATGAGGGACTGATTTCGTTATATCCTGAGGAAATAGACACCGAGACTACGGAACTCCTCAGCTACGCCATTCCTGACCAGCAGGTTATGACGGTTGTTCCAGTTACTGTTACAACGCCAAAGCAAGAAGGAAAAAGTTGGATAGACAGCTATACAGAAATGATGCCTAAGCTTAAAGAAGAGGAATGGGGATTGACCGATTACTATCCAATGGATGCATCCTGGAACTACGATGAAGGCAGTAAGACACTGACAATGGATGTAAAGCCAAATCACCCATTTCAATATGGAAGTGCTACAAACATTATTTTTGTTGATTCCATGACACAGAATTTCTCACGAGCAGGAATCGATAAAATGGTGTTGACTACTGAGAGCAAACCCGGGATTGACCTGGGCAACTTTGGCTCCATGGAGGAGCTTCCAATCAACGCAGAGACAAAAAAGAGGCGTGCATACTTGTTTTTGACAGTTGAAGGTATACAGAATCCGTATCTTGTGCCGACCAAAGAACAGTATGAAACAGTTGGTGATGCCTTTGCGCAGATGCGGAAGGGTGATGAGGTAGGGTATCTTTCACCTTCCCTGCCGGATGGTTTTAAGTTTGCAAAAACTGAATTAAAAGATAAAGTGTTAGAAATCACTTTAACTGATGATACGACTTTGGACGAAAGTTTCCTGCCACATCTCGAGGCGATCTTAATGACGGTGAGTGAGTTTGAATACACAGGGGTCAGATTCACAAATGCGAACATTGACCAAATTGGACCTTTCAATATGAACGAAGTCCTCTCGCTGCCACTTGCTCCCAATAAGAAAAACATTGACTAAAAGAAAGGCCACCTGGTCTTTCTTTTTTTTACTTTGAGCTCTTTGCCATCACAGGCCCATAAACAAATTTTCCTTCTTTTGCATAAAAAAGCAGTTTCCCACCAATTATAACGAATGTGCTTTTTTTGCTGCTGCTTTTCCACGATTCAGTTCTATTTTTGTACAGGCTGTCATAGGGATGGAAAGGGAGTCAAAAGTTAAGGAGGAAGAAAATGCAGGATTACATAAAGCGTTTACTCATTGCCGGGATCATGGCACTCTGTATCAGCTTGCTATTTCTTGGCGGAAAGCACTCTCAGGCAGAAATGCTTGATATAACAAAATTAACATCAGATTGGGTATGGCCTGCTGATGGAGTCATAACCGACTTATATGGAACACGTCATGGCCATCATAAGGGAATTGACATTGCCGGTGAGTCCAGAACACCTATACATAGTGTTGATAAAGGGGTAGTAACAAAATCATATTTTTCGGGTTCATATGGACATGTTGTGTTCATCAAGCATGATAACAACCTGGAAACTGTATATGCACATTTGAATAAAAGGAACGTAATAGAAGGACAAGTTGTCAATCAGGGTGATGTAATCGGCCTGATGGGAAATACAGGAGATTCCTCCGGAGTTCATCTCCATTTCGAAGTCCATAAGGATAATTGGACTTATGAAAAGGAAAATGCGATCGATCCTGTATTGGCTTTTGGTGAAGCTGCAGTGGGGCAGCCTATCGTAGCTATGGAGAAAAAAGGAAATGAAGTGACGGTGGAGACAGTCGCCAAGCTTCGAATGATGGATAATATCGATATTAGGAAACAAGGTGAAAGCTTACATTCTGAACATGAAAATAAAGATGGAGAAAGTACAGATGCTGTGGAGCAGCAATCTATAGATAAGCATACCGTCCAAAAAGGTGAGACTCTTTGGTCAATCGCAGAGAAATATCATACTACAGTAGATAAAATTAAAAAAGAAAATAATATCAGCAATAACCATATCTCTGCTGGTGACATTTTAATAATCAAGAGTTCAGCTGGAAGGAGTTATGTCGTTTCATCCGGGGATACACTCATCTCCATCGCAAGAAAAACAAACACGTCTGTGGAAAAATTAAAAGCTCTGAACAATTTGGCATCTGACACCATACAGCCTCAGCAAATCTTAATTACCCGATAATCTCTCCTTGTACCAAGGTGATATCTGAAAGTATAATTGGTAAAAGAGTGCAAAAGGGGATGGATACTATGCTGACGGATTATCACAACCATCTTGAGAGAGGAACATTGACACTTGACTACATGAAGAAGTTCACTGATACAGCACGTGACAAAGGGATCCAGCATTTCGGGATATCTGAACATGCTTATCATTTCTATCAGACTGCAGACATTTTACGCAATAGCTGGGTGGATGAACGTAGATTTTATGATATGGCTGATTACGTTCATCTTTTTGAGGAAGCATGGAGAAATGAGATCGACGTAAAAATGTCAATCGAGATGGACTACACTCCTGGCAAGCATAAGGAGATGGAACAGTTCATTAAAAGCTATGACTTTGATTATGTTATTGGCTCGATCCACTGGATTGGTGATTTTGGGATCGACCTTGCAGAATATCGTAAAGAATGGGATAGAAGAGATGTTTATGAAGTCTATAGAAGTTATTTTGACCAGGTGGTAACGCTGGCTCAATCCAACATGTTTGATATCATCGGTCATATTGACCTTGTCAAAATTTTTAGGTATGTGCCTGAAGATGAAAGTTTCCTCATGGAACAGTATGACCGTGCGACCTCGGCTTTGGCACAGTCCAAGACCTGTGTGGAAATTAGCACAGCCGGACTGCGGAAGCCTACTCAGACTTTGTATCCGGACCAACGCCTATTGCAGATGTGCTTTGATAAGAAAATACCGATTGTCTTGTCCTCAGATGCCCATGTACCTGAGCATGTCGGTGCTGATTTCGATCAGGCTCTTGAACTTGCACAGGAAGTTGGCTATAAGGAAATCATGACGTTTTCCAAAGGTGAGCGAAAATCTTTTCCTCTGGGATAAAACAGGAAATTTTTTTTGATACAGGGAGCGGTTCGCAAAACAAAAAAACACAGGCCTCGCTAATTGGAGGCCTGTTTGTCGTGCTTATAGAACAATACTATTAATTGTAACGATGTCCTGCAGCGACTCAAGCTTACTTATCATTTCGATTGAAAGGGGCTTATCAAACGAGAGGACCATGATTGCTTCGCCGCCCGCTTCTTTTCTGCCAACCTGCATGGTAGCAATGTTCACGTCATGATCACCCAGGACTTTTCCTACATGCCCGATCACACCAGGTCGGTCCATATGCTGGATATACAGGAGGTTTCCTGATGGATGGAAATCGATGTTAAAGCCGTCGAGATTGACAATCCTTGGGCCGTAATGGTCAATGTAAGTTCCTCTCACGGTAAAAGATTCTCCATCCCCGCTTGCGGTTACTGTTATCGTATTTGCGTAACCATACGAATTTCCGGTCACTTTTTCACCAACCATGATTCCTCGTTCTTTTGCAATGTGGATTGCATTCACTTCGTTGACTTTCATATCGATGCGGTTTTCAAAAAATCCTGCAAGCAGGGCCTTTGTTAAAAAGGTGGTTTCCAGTTCCGCTGCAGTTCCTGAATACGTGGCTGTAAGCTCACTGATTCCTTTGTTATGGCATTCTGAAACAATTTTTCCCATTTCTTTTGCTAGCTGGTGATATGGTTGTATTTTTTCATAAATTTCTTTAGACATAGCCGGAAGATTGATTGAGTTGGCAACAGGGTTATTTTCAAAAAATGTTCTGATTTCACTTGCGACCTGGGTGGCCACATTCAGCTGTGCTTCTTTTGTAGAGGCTCCTAGGTGTGGAGTGGCAATAACGGAATCAAACTTCAGTAAAGGGTGATTCTCCGGGGGTTCAACTTCAAATACATCCAGTGCAGCACCAGCAACATGACCGTTCTCAATAAAATGGGCGAGAGCCATCTCGTCAATTATCCCTCCTCTCGCACAATTCAGGAGATAAACACCTTTTTTAGTCTGGCTCAAAGTCTTTTCGTTAAGGAGTCCTTTCGTTTCCTTTGTCAAAGGTGTGTGAACCGAAATGATATCTGTTTCGGCGAGAACCTCATCGAAAGAAGATAATTGAACGCCCAAAACTGCTGCACGCTCCTTCGTGAGAAACGGGTCATATACCTTTACTGACATCCCGAAAGCCTTGGCTCTTTTTGCAAGCTCGGAACCAATCCTCCCCAAACCGATAATGCCTAATATCTTTCCGTAAAGTTCATTTCCAATAAACTTATTTCTCTTCCATTCTCCATTTTTTACAGTAGAATGTGCCTGCGGAATGTTTCTCATTAATGCAGACATCATCGCAAAAGTATGTTCTGCCGTAGAAATGGTATTCCCATCCGGAGCATTGACGACGATAATGCCTCGTTTTGTCGCCTCGGCGATATCGATATTATCTACACCCACACCTGCACGGCCGATGATTTTTAGTGAGGGCATAAGGTCGAGCAGCTCCTGGGTGACTTTTGTGGCGCTTCTGACAAGAAGGGCGTCAATCTTTTGTAAATCGATAATACCTGAATCTACACTCCCGATATGTACCTGGACCCCATTTTGTTCTAATAAGGGCTGTAAGCCTTCTTCCTTAATTGAATCTGCCGCTAGAACGTGAAACATCCTTTACTCACTCCTTTTAGTAAAACAAAGTGTTAATTTTCTGATTATTTTACAAAACGAATATTCTTTTGTCAAACTGCGAGATTGTTCATAAATAAATGCAAGCGCTCTCAAAAATTACTGATTTAATCTAAATGTATTCCTTTATTCCGAATTTAGCAGAAGTTAATTATAAATTATGTGGACCATACAAGGCAGGGGGCATCTTTACATTCATCTGTCAAAAAATCTTCACAAGCATACATCTTCACAAATGATTTTTTTTTCAGTATAATAAACCTGTTAAATAAATATGGTCTATCTTCGGGGCAGGGTGAAATTCCCGATCGGCGGTAATGAGATTTATTCTCTAAGCCCGCGAGCCTGTAAGGGCAGGATTTGGTGCGATTCCAAAGCCGACAGTATAGTCTGGATGGGAGAAGATGGAGGTTCTGCAGACGTTCAAAAAATGCAGGTTTTGACCGTTTATTAAGCATGCCCTTCACAAGTCTCCCTCAAGTACAGAATACTTGAGGGTTTTATTTGTTATGGGTATGTGATTGCTGAATCTTTCTTCTTTATGTGAGATGGATCTCTATAAGGAGAGAGGAAAAATGAAAAAATTTAGTGTTAAAGCAATGGTTTCAATTGGTATGCTTAGCAGTATCTCTTATGTATTGATGCTGCTGAATTTTCCGCTGCCGCCGTTCCCTAAATTCTTAATGGTCGACTTCAGTGATATTCCTGCATTGATTGCTGCGTTGATTTTTGGTCCGGTAGCCGGTATTTTAGTAGAATTCTTGAAGAATACGCTTGATTATTTCATGACAGGCAGTGATACGGGTGTTCCTGTAGGCCATGTTGCCAACTTTGTAGCAGGGGTTTTATTCATCCTGCCAACCTACTACATTTATCAGCGTATGAAATCGCACAAAGGAATGACGTTTGCACTGGTGGCTGGGACAACAAGTATGGCCATCCTGATGAGTGTCCTTAACTACTACGTGTTCCTTCCTGCTTACACATTGTTCTTGAATATGCCAGCCATGTCTGGACCAGAAGCCAGGGCGATGATTGTTGCAGGGATTTTACCATTTAACTTCGTAAAAGGCATATTGATGTCTGTCATTTTCATGCTGATGTTCACAAGGATGAAAACATGGATCGAGAGACAGCAAACTTTTAAAAACGCATAAACTTATCTTATATAGATTGATACCAAAGCAACGGCCTGCACCGTTGCTTTTTAATTTTTAATAGGGAAAAATTTTTAAAAGGTCTCGTAAAAATCAATTGCTGGTTTTGGGAAAGCAACAAGGTTTTATGGAAAAAGCCCAATAAAAAAATTCCCGCCTGTAAGCGGGAATTATGTATTTTCTTATTCGAACTTAGTAGCATCTCCGTTGAATGGCTCATCTGCAACTTTGATTGAGTCTGTAGGGCAGCCTTCGAATGCATCCATCATGTCGTCAATTAATACATCAGGAATTTCAACGATACCTTCGTTTTCATCAAGTGTTACGAATGCGATGCCTTCATCGTCGTAATCGTAGATATCTGGAGCAGCTGCACCGCAAGCTCCGCATGCAATACAAGTTTCTTTGTCAACAATTGTGTACTTAGCCATGATATAATTCCTCCCAAGTGTTTAACAATAATATGCTGTTTCCACCGAATCAGTGAAAACGTATTCCTCATACCTATTGTAAAACTGTATCGCCAACATTTCAATAAAAAAAGTATTGAGAATGCTTATCACACAAGGCGTTGAGTGATTTTTTCGTTGAAAATAAAACATTTTACTAGATATTTTCATGTTAAAATAATGGTATATTATTTTTCTGCTATAGTGGGCGACGAATATTATCGTGCCCTTTGCTTAATTTTTCATTCAAGGGTGATTTTATGGAGATAACGTATCTGGAAACAGTTGTTTTGTCTATATTGAACAAAATCAATGGCGAAAGAACCATATATTCGTTATTTCACCTTCTTCAGGGCAAACGTTCCTCGCAAACGATTCAGGATGCTCATTTGTATAAAATCACCCCATATTTTCATACATATCCAACAGTTACCCGTACTGGCCTCGAAAAAATGATTGATAGGCTTCAGCAAAGGGGACTGGTGGAGGAAATTGCAGAAACAAAAGTGATTTTAACTGAAAAGGGAGTGCAAGCACTGGAACAAAAGGCAGCTGAATACAAGCTTCCTGATTATCTGAATGGCTGGAGATACCATCAGGTAACGGATACTTTCTGGGAAAGATTGACGCTGCTGATCCAGGTGAGTTCAAATCTGATCAATCATGAACGCTCCTTTATCCCTGTAAGGAATAAGCGAGAAATCCATATTTGGGTTAAACAATTCATTAAACAGCAAAATGAAGATCGCTACAAGCTTGCAGAAAGGCTTTATGGAGAGCTTATATCTGCTCTCGATAATGAAAAGGCGAGACCTGAATTGGTTGTTTTAAGGCTGACAGGTTTCAAAAAAATTGGATTGACGACCATACAGGCTTCTGAAAAGATTGGTCTGGAACCCGCGCATTATCATTTCGAATTCTTAAATTGCCTGCATGCGCTGTTCGATAAGGTGATAGGGAACGAACATACCTATCCATTACTTAGTGGATTGATAAAAAAAGTGGAGAGAAGCGTGCCTTTGACGCTTTCGACTGAAAAGACGTATAGATTGATGCAGAGGGGATACACCCTGGAGGAGGTCGCAGCTGTCCGGAACCTCAAACAAAGCACGATCGAAGATCATGTAGTGGAAATTGCCCTTTCGATTAGTGAATTCAATATAGACGATTATGTAGTTCATGAGAAAAGGCAAAGAATTCTTCAGGCAGCTCAGCAGAATAACGCGAGAAAATTAAAGCAAATCAAGGAACAAGTGGCTGATGCATCCTATTTTGAAATCAGGCTTGTTCTGGCTAAGTATGGTGATGTCGAATGGAATTAAAACGATATTTAAAAAAGTATTTTGGCTTCGAGGCATTCCGTTCAGGGCAGGAAGAAACGATACAATCCGTTTTAGAAAATAAACATACCATTTCCATGTTGCCTACTGGAACGGGGAAGTCCTTATGCTACCAGTTACCGGGTTATTTATTGGACGGGCCTGTTTTGGTCATATCTCCTCTGCTGTCACTCATGCAGGATCAGGTTGACCAAATGATGGCTATGGGTGAAAAGCGAGTAATTGCCTTGAACTCCTTTTTGTCACCGCAGCAGAAAGCTAAAGCATTGGAAGAACTCGAAAGATATCGGTTTATCTTCATTTCTCCAGAAATGCTGGGGATTGATTCAGTATTGAACCGGATTAAAAAATTGTCTGTCTCGCTGTTTGTTGTGGATGAAGCCCATTGTATTTCTCAATGGGGATATGATTTTAGGCCGGATTACCTGAAGCTTGGAGAGTTCCGCGAAAAGCTTGGCCGCCCTTTGACTCTTGCACTGACAGCCACTGCTTCAGCGGAGGTTCGAAAAGATATTGCCGAAAAGCTTCATTTAGGAGTTTGGAATGAAGTAGTCTATTCAGTCGACCGTCCTGCTATTTCACTTGCTTTGGAATTCGCATCTACCTTTCAGGAGAAGCTGGACCGGACAGTCGAGCTAGTGAAATACTTAAAAGGTCCAGGAATCATTTATTTTTCCAGCAAGAAAGTCGCTGAGCAAACTGCGGTGCATTTGAGGGAGAATGGGATCATGAAGGCGATGGCATATCATGGTGGCCTGGACCCGGAAAGCCGGATCCTCATCCAGCAGCAATTCATCAATGGACAACTGGATGTTGTCTGTGCCACAAGCGCTTTTGGAATGGGGATAAATAAAGAAGATGTCCGTTTTGTGATTCATTTCCATATGCCCTTGCAAATCGAATCCTATCTTCAGGAAATAGGGAGGGCAGCAAGGGATGGCCGTGATTCGATTGCTATCCTGATTTACACTCCGGGGGACGAACAGCTGGCATACCAGCTTGCAGAAGGGGAGATGCCCGATCAATACCAGATTGATAGGCTGTTTGCCTTTCTTATCGAAAACCAGATACATTATCAAGATCTTGCCGGGCGTGCAGAAGAACTGTCAATGATCTGCGGCTTCACCGAGATACAATGGAGGATTGTCGAAGATTATCTGTCTAATATAGAAAGTATGGATTATAAAAGGGATAAAGTAAGCCTCGTCCAATTAATCGAAAATCGCTTATTTGTAAAAAACATGAAAATCAAGAAGATGCTCGAATGGATCCACACGAAGGACTGCAAGAGAACTTTTATTTTGGATTTGTTCGGCGAAGAGATACAGGAAAAGCCCCGGAATTGCTGCAGCATTTGTGGGATAGAAATAAATCATTTTGAAGACACCGAACAATCAGCTAGTCAATGTGAAGCTGAGTTGGACTGGAAGCAGGAATTGGCTTCAATTCTATTGATAAGAGAGCGGATATAATGAAGGATCGATATAAGGAAACAGTGGCAGGACTTACTGAAAAAGAACTGCTTTTCCACTTGGTTGCTACGCAAATTTTACTATTAACGATATCGGCGATATTAGGTATGATATTGTTTGATAGCTTAAATGAATTCAAGGAAATATTTGTTTGGAGAGATTGGGGCATTCTGTCAATAGGTCTCACTGCGGGAGCCTCTGTCGTAGTTATGGATTACGTCCTCATGAAATATCTGCCGAAATCCTATTATGACGATGGCGGCTTGAACGAAAGGATCTTTAAAAATAGAAGTGTCGTTCAAATCATGCTTATTGCGGCTATGGTGGCAATCAGTGAGGAAATACTTTTTAGAGGAGTCATCCAGACGAATACTGGTTTGATCCTATCGAGCATCATTTTCGCAGTTGTTCATTATCGCTATCTGTTCAATTGGTTTTTGTTTACTAATATCATTTTACTGAGTTTCTTGATTGGCTATATTTATATGGTGACCAATAATCTTCTTGTTACAATCATGATGCACTTTTTCATTGATTTTATCTTAGGCTTGATTATTAAATTCAGGACTCATGCAACAATTGGGGGTACAGACAGTGAATAAGGAAAAACCTATCAGGGACCAGGCGGAGCGGCTGAGAAAAAGAGTAGAGCGCAAGTCCGAGAATAGTATTGAAAAAAAGGAATCACTTCCGCCGAGGAGTGAGATGCACAGGCAAAAACACAAAAAAACAAAAGTTAAGGTCAAATACCCAGTCATCAGACTGATGGCTCTATTCTTCATCTTGCTTCCTATATCATTTTTCAGCATCCTCTCTTACCTGGATGGCACTAAGATGCCTTTGAATAAGACCCTGGAACGTGCTGGGGTAGAAATGATCAACGTTGAAAGCAAGGATGATATAAATAGTAAGGAACAGCAAGCCGATCAGGAAGCACCATCCTATGAGGAAATTGCTGATCCTGATGGAATCGATGTAGTCGCAGCTGGACCTGCTCCTTCAAGCGGCGGGGACAAAAACACTGTAGAAGGGACAGTTGATGGTAAGGAAAAAGAAGGCGGAAAAACAGCTGTTCCAGCCTCTGCTGAAACCGCAACAGAACCAGCTAATACAGAAGACATCAAAACAGCAAAAGAAAATGCACCCGAAAGCAGCGAAAAGGTCATTTTCCATACAGTAAAACCAAGTGAAACATTATTTAGAGTAGCAATGACCTACTATAAATCCCAGGATGGAATCCCAATCATCAAAAAAGCTAATAACCTCCAGGGAAACGAGATTCAAGCAGGACAAGTACTGAAAATACCGATCAAAAATTAGCCGGAGTTAAACTCAGGCCACTGAAAATCTGCCGATTTTTTAGATTTTCATGATAACCAAACAAAAAAGCCGATCCAACTCCATATTTTTGGAATTGAATCGGCTTTTTTTCCAGTTTCTTGTCCCCTTTGGCCTCTATTGTTGCCCTTTCAGTTTTAAAATTCTTTTTAAATTGACCGTGAAAATGGCCATGGCGCCTTGCATTTCCATGCCAATTAGACCCGAGGATGTGGCTACATCATACCCGTGTCTGTGTTTCAACTCGCTATTCTTCGCTTCAATCTTATAGCGCTCCTTGGACTTCTGCTTAAAGTATTCACTTTCCTGAAACTCTGCCTGGTCTAGGTGTTCAGTTGACTTCAAGGAAACAGAATACGTCTTACTTTTCGCACCTTCTTTATAACAGCCTTCCCTTAAGGGGCAACGCTTGCACTTATCAATATCAAAATAATAGGTATCTACCTGGTTCGTTCCAGTGTTTTTCTTTCCGGTTCGAGCCTTTCTGATTGCGAGGTGTCCTGCTTTACAGACATACATCCCAGCGTCCTTATTAAATTCGAATTCGTCTTCCTTTGAGCGGAATCCCTGGGTAACACTTGGATTCAATTTTGCGACCAAGTTTATTTTGTTTGTTTTACTGTACTTAATATTGTCTTTTTCTGAATACGCCGCATCGCCGATCACAGTCTCAACCTGTATACCTGCGTCTTCGCTTTTCTCAATAAGAGTTTGAAGTTGCTTGCCATCGTTTTTCTCGCCTGTCGTAATGACAGCTGCCGTTATGATTCGTTCCTCGCTCATTGCCAGGTGGGTCTTGTATCCAAAGAAAGAGGAATCTGCCGTCTTGTGTCCCACTTTCGCATCATGATCCTTTGAGCATTTGATCTGTTCAAGGTCATCTGCGACCGTCTCTTTCAATAAGTTAAGCTGTTCTTTTACTACCGGGTATTGAATCAGGGTCTCTTCCTTTTCAATCACTTCAATGAGTTTCTGTGAATAGGCAATTTCATCCTCCAACACATCAGTCTTTGTCTTGGAAGGAAATTTGGATTTCATGGATTCATCGATTTGGTAAATTGCCTTCCTTAGCTTCTTGGAACGCTCCATCAGAACTTCTTTCGGTTTCATCTGATTATAACGGGCTTTTGTATGAGTGGCATCGACAATAATGGATTTGCTTTTGATGATCTCTTTTTCTAAAGCAATCTCCACCGTTTTATTAATAAGCAGATCCAGGAGGTTAATATCCTTTAACCTCAATTTACGGAATTTGGTCAGGGAGCTCGGGTCTATAACTTCCTCTTCTGGAGTCATATCCAGAAAATATTTGAACGACATATCATACTTCGAACGATCAACAATATCCACGTCCGAAAGGTCATGGATGGTTTTTAATAATAGATATTTGAACATGCGAATGGGATCGATTGCGTTCCTGCCGTTATCAAGGCAATACTTATCCTTGAGCTCTTCATAAACAAAGGTAAAGTCAACCAGATCATTAATCTGACGCAACATATTATCCTTTGGCACGATAAGGTCATAGAGACCCATATAAGGACTTAGTTTGATTGATTGTTGCATTGACATCATTGGAACCACCCATTTCAGCTAAATTAATTCTATTATAAAATAAAAACCGCCCAAATCCCTTAAAAAAGTCAGGATTTGAACGGTTTATAGTTTGTCTAAATAAGGTTTAGTAGCACTAGGTTGATTGGAACGGAAGGTGCGTAGACTCCTGCGGGATCAGCGGGACAGGTGAGACCCCGCAGGCGCTTTAGCGCTGAGGAGGCTCACCGCACGCCCCGCGGAAAGCGAAGCAACCTGGAGTGGAAATCAACCGGTCCTATTTAACAAGCTATCCAGTGGGGACTTTTTCAGTGGCCTCGTTAAACTCCAGGCTTTTTTTTGACTCAATAAATGGAAAGCATCTCTTTTCTTTTTTGCATTGGCATAATCATATCTCCCTGGACAAGTTCATAAAAATTATATAAAGGGGAGGGCTTGCCATGGAACAAGAAATCATCAATCTGGATGACCGTACAGATCCAGCAACGAAAAGGATGCTGCAGAATTTAATCGACCGCAAGAAAAAGTTCGACCGTTTTAAATCAAGGCATCTATTATCTGTATGGGCAACGATAAGCTTGATTACAATTTACTTTTACTATCTTTATATAACCGTTTTGAAGCCGTACTCCTATTCATTCGCCGAGATATTTTCGGTGTACGTCCAGAATTCCGCGAATCTATATTTCCTCATTATAACGGTAGGGACCTACGGGTTCATGATCCTATTGAAAGAGAAGCGAGAAAAGGCAGAGAAGGAATATCAGGCACTCCGCTGTGAAATAGTAGACCGGAGCAAGGATTTGTGGAAAAAAGAAGAGGAATGGAAAAATCGCCATATTGTATTTGATATGATGAAAAAGAAATTTGATATCAATCTATTCCATGAAAATAAATAAGAGGGTGTCCCAAAAGTATAAACTTTTGGGCACCCTCTTTATTTTTGAGACTACTTGTAAAAATGGTCCGTTGATTTCCGTTCCAGGCGCTTCGCTTTCCGCGGGGCTGGCGCTGAGCCTCCTCATCGCTTCGCTCTTGCGGGGTCTCACCTGACCAGCTGCGCCCGCAGGAGTCTACGCGCCTTCCACTCCAATCAACTCAGGTTTCTAAATTCATTTTTTGTGCAAAAAAATACAAGAAAAACCTCTTTTGTTATAATTAAGTCACCACAACCAACTATACAAAAGGAGAGATTTTCTTGTATAAAAATTATAACACAAACCAATTGACCCTTCCAATGGACATTCAAGTTTTGATTCCTCAACAGCACCTTGTTCGATTGATTGATTTTGCCGTCGACCAGATGAACCCCAATATCTTTCTCTCTCTTTATCCTGGTGGAGGACGGCCGCCTTACCATCCTCAAATGATGTTAAAAGTCATTCTTTATGCATATGCCAACCGTATTTATTCCTCTCGACAAATCGCGAAACAGCTAACAGAGAATATTATGTTCATGTGGCTCTCCGGCGAACAGAAGCCTGATTTTCGTACCATCAACCGTTTCCGTTCCGAACGCATGAAAGATGTCATCTATGAGACGTTCTTTTCCATAGTCGACCTCCTTCGGGAGGAAGGACTTGTGAAGCTAGAAGACTATTTCCTGGATGGGACCAAATTGGAGGCAAACGCCAACAAGTATACTTTTGTTTGGAAGAAGTCCACTGAAAAATACGATAAAAAGTTGGACGAGAAATTCCGCCAGATTGTCTTTGGGATTGAACAAATCACCAAAGAAGATGAAGAAGCAGAAAGGGAACAAGATTTTCAGGAAAAGCTCGAAGAGACACCCATCTCTTCTGCAAAAATTGAAGAAACCATTAAAAAGCTGGAAGAGAGACTGGAACAGGATCCAAAAAACAAACCTTTAAAGAAGGCAAAGCGCCAACTGGAAAAAGACCTTCTACCTCGAAAGCAGAAGTATGAACTTCAGAAACAGACTTTTGGAGAGAGAAACAGCTTTTCTAAGACGGATACCGATGCCACTTTTATGCGAATGAAAGAGGACCACATGATGAACGGGCAGTTAAAGCCTGGATATAATGTTCAGATTGGAACAGAAAATCAGTTCATCACCAACTTCAGCCTCCATCAACGGGCTGGAGATCCTGGATGCATGATTCCCCATCTTGAACTTTTGGAAAAACATAACCGCCCGAAGCCAAAGGCCGTTATTGCCGACTCTGGTTATGGAAGCGAAGAGAACTATGCACATTGTGAAGAACAGGAAATAGAAGCGTACATTAAATACAATACTTTTGACAAGGAACAGACAAAGGCATGGAAGGAACAAATTGGCCGAGTTGAAAATATGGAGTATGACGAAGAGCTAGATGAATGGATTTGTGCAAACGGAAAACGCCTGGTTTTCCAGTATGAGAGTCAAAGAAAGTCCGACAACGGTTACGATTCCGTGAAGCGCACGTACCGCTGTACCGATTGTATGAACTGTCCATTCCAAACAACCTGTGCCAAAGACAAAGATACAAAGACCGTACAGGTCTCAGTGAAAAACCAACAACAACGAAAAGAAGTTCGGGAACGATTGGCTGCGGAAGAAGGAAGCCAAAGATACAGGCAGAGAAAAATAGATGTCGAGCCAGTATTTGGGCAGATTAAACACAATCGAGGGTTTAAAAGATTTGGGTTAAGAGGCCTCTCCAAAAATACCACGGATTGGGGTCTTATTTGCGCTGCACACAATCTTTTGAAGTGGGCAGCCAACAAGGAAAGCGAACAAAAATTAGGGTAACTAAGGGGAGGAATATCCCTCTTTCCCTTATAAATCCATCAAATCCAAACCCATAAATTGGATAAAAAGTAAAAGAGGCGACTCTCAGGTCGAATTTATTCAACCTTTTGAGTCAGCCTCTGTTTATTTTAGAAAATTCTCTTTTTCCCTTGTTCATCCTTTAGGATTTCCACTGCTTCACGGAAACGCTGGGAATGGATGATTTCGCGTTCTCTAAGGTATCGTAAGCCATCATTCAGGTCAGGGTCATCGCTCATATTGATGATCCATTGATAAGTTGCTCTTGCTTTTTCTTCGGCAGCGATATCTTCATATAGATCAGCTATCGGGTCGCCTTTTGCCTGAATATAGGATGCGGTCCACGGAACACCTGCAGCATTATGGTAGAAAAGGGCACTATCATGATTCGCATAATGGGCATCAAGTCCAGCTTGTTTCATCTGTTCAGGTGTGGCATCCTTGGTCAGTTTGTAAATCATCGTAGCGATCATTTCCAAGTGAGCAAATTCTTCAGTACCAATATCAGTAAGCAGTCCAATTACCTTATCGGGAATCGTGTAGCGCTGGTTTAAGTAACGAAGTGCGGCTGCTAGTTCTCCGTCAGCCCCGCCATATTGCTCCACCAGGAATTTAGCGAGCATGGGGTTACATGTGCTAACTTTTACGGGATATTGCAATTTTTTTTCATAAAGCCACATTTTCCTTACCCCCTCCTAATTTGAATTTAGATCTGCCAAGGCCAAGGACCGTCATCCCAGTTCCATGGATAACCAGAGTAGCTGTTGCCGAATTGTTGGAGAGGTCCATACATGCTTTCAACAACCTTCTTTAATCTGCGTCTTTCTTTAGCGAACTGATTGAACTGGTTAATGGCATTATAGTCCTCTGGGTGGGTGTCTAAGTATAGAGTAAGGTCCACGAGAACAAAATCGACTGCCTGGAGTTCTTCCATGGCGGCATAAAATTCTTTAGGTAATTGTTTCATGAATGGTCATCCTCCCTTGGTGCCTCATAAGGTGAATACCACGGGTCATAGAAGACCTTCCAAAGTGTTCCGGTTCTTAATGCCTGCATGGGCGTGAATTGTTCTAGATTGGGCGGCTGGAAGCCCAGGAATAGATTCGGTGGTGTGGAATACGTTTTCGCCTTGATTGGCGGACAAGGATCGAAGGGACTGGCGTACGGATACCAAACTCTTCTGTATGTTGACAAGCTAAGCCCTCCTCTATATAAACTTCATTTCATTTTATGAGCAAAATTTTATTTCATGTTAAATTTATCTGTGAAAGAAGGGATTTTTGCAGAAATGCAGAAGTATATAAGGAAGGGCAGGACTTTAAAATTCGAGGTGAGTGGAATGTTTGTAAAAAGTATCATGATACCGAAGTATAAATGTATTACAGCGCAACTAGATGAATCATTGCAAAATATTCTTGAAAAGCTTGATGGAAATGAAATTGATGGTGTACCTGTACTTGATGGAGATCAATATGCAGGTGTGGTCACAAGATACGGCATCTATGAGGAATACTTCAAGGCAGGGGGAGAGAAGGATGATTTCCTCCAGAACAAGGTTGCTGCTGACGTGCTTTGCCTTCAGGAACAAATTCTGCATGGCATTGAGATCTTCGAAAGCACATTGGTTAAATTAAAGGATATCCCGCTTATGGCGGTTGTCGATGAAAAAGGGAAATTCCAGGGAGCTGTAACTCGCTCTGATGCTCTGGACCAATTCCAGAGTGCTTTTGGAGTACATAGAGAGGGTGTCAGGATTGCGTTTACTTCTGTCGAAACAGAAGGACGTATCGCAAGACTGGCTGATATCGCACACCAGTTCCATGAACATATCATCTCTTTGGTCACTTTTGATGAAACAGACAAGCTTGTCCGCAGGATTGTCATGAAAATTGAAAAGAAAGACAATATTGATAAGTTCGTCAAGAAACTGGAAGAGTCTGGATTCCGCATTCTGGATATCCACGAAGTTTGATGTCTTCTATACGGAAATAAAGACAAGAGCCTTTCATACATTGTGTATGGGAGGTTTTTGTATGCTTTGGAAAGTTTTCAGACTGGTCATTGGATTGTTATGTGGTTACCTGTTCATCATGTCGCTGACTGCTGTCAATCCCTCCGAAGAGTTCCTGGGAGAGTTTATTTTACATCCTATTGAGTTCCTTGCCGTAGCAGTGGCTCTTGTCTTCGGGATGTATGCAATCGGAGGGCTGATCCGGGACGGGGGAGTTGGAATCGTAAGGGCTATTAAAGGTGAAAAGGGGTTAGGGTCAGATATTGTTTTAGCCCTCATCAGTCTAGGTTTCTTTTTTTTGCTATTGCCCCTGGGTGTCTGGGAGACAGCAATATTTTTCGTTTTCTGTTTGCTTTATGGTATGATGTCATTTAGCTCACCAGAGGACGGAAATGAAAGCTAGATAAAGAATGGCGGGAGGAAAAAATGGAGATAATTTTTTTCATACTTGGAATGCTGCTGGTTGGCAGCTTCCTTTTATTATATATGTATCGTCAGGCCTTTGCTGACAGAGTGCTTGAGCAGGAAATCCGATTGATGGATTTTCCGGAAAGCTTTGGATCAGTCAAAATCTTTTTCATTTCAGATGTCCATAAGCGGATTATTCAAGATTCAATCATTACAGCTGTGAAGGGTAAGGCAGACCTAGTGATCATTGGGGGCGACCTGGCTGAAAAAGGAGTGCCCTTGGAGAGGATATCTGCCAATATTGAGAAACTGAAAACGATAGCCCCTGTTTTTTTCGTATGGGGAAACAATGATTATGAATTCAATTCTCATGAACTTGACTCTCTTTTGTACCACCTGGGTGTGAAAGTATTGGACAATACTGCAGTTAAATTCGAGTCAAGAACCGGCGATGTCATGCACATCCTGGGCATAGATGATTTGAGCCTTGGTAAAAGCAGGCTGGATCTGGCGGTACGGGATGCGGAGGAAGAAGGGTTCAGAATCCTTATTAGCCACAACCCTGCCATCGCTCACAGTATCAAGCCAGAATACGGTATACGCCTTGTTTTGAGCGGCCATACTCACGGGGGACAAATCAGGATTTTCGGGTTCGGCCCTTATGAATTAGGCGGAATCAAAGAGAAAAACGGCGTTACGGTGCTGACCAGCAATGGCTATGGAACCACAGGTGTCCCTCTTCGACTCGGAGCCAGGGCAGAGACGCATTTGATTACATTGGTTACGGATTCCAGGCGAGCAGATTGAAGTTTTACAGCTAAGCCAAAACACGGATATAATCGGTAATACAGGTAATAACGGAGGTTTTAGCATGGGGAATGAGTCAGTAAAATACAATATTAAGGCAGTATCCAGGATGCTTGATATCCAGCCAGGAACACTAAGGGCCTGGGAAAGAAGATACCAGATGATTGCCCCAGTGAGAAATGATTCCGGTCATCGATTATATACCGAGGAACATGTAGAAACATTAAGGTGGCTGATTTCAAAAATCAATCAGGGTTTCACAATCAGCCAGGCCGTTTCTTTGCTTGAAAATTCTTCTTTATCAATGGATGAAGCTGAAGCGCCAAAAAGGGACCAGGTTGATGAAATAGGGGACAAGCTGCTGGCCGCACTCCTGGAGTTCGACAGCACCAAATCGCATGAATTGATCAACCAAGCTTTCAGTCTTTATACAATAGATAAAACTGTTATTGATTTATTGGGTCCCATTTTGATTAAGGTGGGCGATTTATGGGAAGAGGGAAGTATAACGACTGCACATGAGCATTTTGCTTCGTCATTCATACGTTCGCGAATAGAAGGGCTATCTAATTCTTTTCCGCACAGCTCATTCCTTCCAAAGTCTATTGCAGTTTGCGGGCCCGGCGAGAAACATGAACTAGGCTTGTTAATCTATACGCTTTATCTAAGGCGGAAAGGCTTTGAAGTTATCTTCCTTGGCACAAGTCTTGCGGAGAATGACCTAAAGGTAGTTGTGGAAAAAATCAAACCAAAATTCCTTTTCTTCTCCTGCACTCTCGAGGAAAATAGAAAGGCAACATTGGAGCTTGCTGAAGAGATGAATAAGATTTATCCCGAGCTTATCATAGGGCTCGGCGGAATCGCGATGGACTCCATGCCTATAGAGCTGCAAGAACAATATCGGGAGTATCTTGTGGGAATGACCAGAGCCGAATGGGAAAAATGGTTGAAAAAGCGCATCGATCAATTGAAATAACTCACCAACCTGCGATATTTTCATAAACTACAATAAGAGCTTTGCGATGGCAGGGGGCATGAATATGCGCTTGGAACGATTAACTAACAATAAGATTAAGATATTCCTAACGATAGATGACTTATCCGATCGGGGATTGACCAAAGAAGATATATGGAAGGATTCGTTGAAGTGGCACCAGCTTTTTCATGATATGCTCGAAGAAGCCAGCGATGAATTCGATTTGGAGATCATCGGTTCAGTTGCAGTGGAGATCTTTTCATTGCATGCCCAGGGGATGGTCATGATCGTCACTATGATTGAACAGGATGAAGATGAGGAGCAGTTTGATGATGGAATCATAGAAATGCAGGTAACAGTCGATGGAAGCGAAGACATACTGTTTGAATTCGAAGATATCGAGGACGTGATCCCGCTGGCGAAAAGGCTCTTGGACGCCGGTATTAATGGAGGAAGCCTGCATTCCATGAATGACCATTATTATTTGCTTATGAATGGAATATTGCCTGATGAGGTCAATATGACGGTGTCTTTAATGGCAGAATACGGAGTTCCATCAATATTGAGCATCCATAGACTGCTCGAGTATGGGAACGAGATTATGGAAGAACGTGCAGTCGAAAGCCTTGTCCATTATTTTATTAAATAATGGATAGGTTTCGGCTTTTTTTAATGGGGAATTGTGTTTAAGTGGTGATGTTTAAGTCAAGTTGCTTAAGCTGAATTATCTGATAGCCTAAGAAGGGAATGTTGGAATTTCATTGATGTATTTATCACTGAAGATGACTATCTAAATACAGCATTTTCATCATGGAATGTCTTATTATTCAGTCAATTTATTATTAAGCCAATAATAATAAGGGCTTGAATGGCAGCGTTTTCATTTAATAATCAAAAAATGCGGAAAACTGTTTTTTTCTTCTTGCATAAAATAACCAAAGGTGTATACTAATCCATGAAAGCAGACAACATCCGCAAAAGTGATTTAGGAGGTTTATCAATGGTAGCCGCAAACGGTAATGAAAATCCAAATAAAGAAGACAAACATGACGTCTTACGATCTACACAAACTGTTATTCACAAGGCTTTGGAAAAACTCGGATACCCAGATGAGGTCTTTGAGCTTTTAAAGGAGCCGCTCAGGATGATGACAGTGAAAATTCCAGTCAGAATGGATGACGGATCTGTTAAAGTCTTTACTGGCTACCGGGCGCAGCACAATGATGCAGTGGGTCCAACAAAGGGAGGAATACGTTTCCATCCAAACGTATCAGAGAAAGAAGTTAAAGCCTTATCAATCTGGATGAGCTTGAAATGTGGTATTGTCGATCTGCCGTACGGCGGCGGAAAAGGCGGGATCGTTTGTGATCCTCGCGACATGTCATTCAGGGAACTGGAAAGATTGAGCCGTGGATATGTCCGTGCGATCAGCCAAATCGTAGGGCCAACAAAAGACATCCCGGCACCTGATGTTTTCACGAACTCGCAGATTATGGCTTGGATGATGGATGAATACAGCCGTATAGATGAATTTAACTCTCCAGGATTCATTACAGGCAAGCCGCTGGTACTCGGTGGTTCACATGGTCGTGAATCAGCAACAGCAAAAGGGGTTACGATTTGTATCCGCGAAGCTGCAAAGAAAAAGGGAATTGAACTTGAAGGCGCAAGAGTTGTCGTCCAGGGATTCGGTAATGCCGGAAGCTACTTAGCAAAGTTCATGCACGATGCTGGAGCGAAAATCATCGGTATATCTGATGCTTATGGTGGGCTCCATGATCCTGAAGGACTTGATATCGATTACTTGCTTGACCGTAGAGACAGTTTCGGTACAGTAACCAAATTATTCAATAATACAATTACAAATAAAGAATTGTTGGAACTTGATTGTGACATCCTTGTTCCAGCTGCGATAGAAAATCAGATTACCGAAGAAAATGCCCACAATATCAGGGCCAGTATCGTCGTTGAGGCTGCAAACGGCCCAACAACGCTTGAAGCAACAGAAATCCTTACAGAACGCGGCATCCTGCTGGTTCCGGATGTACTCGCTTCTGCAGGCGGCGTAACTGTTTCTTACTTTGAATGGGTCCAAAATAACCAGGGTTATTATTGGACAGAAGAAGAAGTGGAAGAGAAGCTTGAAAAGGTTATGGTGAAATCCTTCGACAGCATTTATGATACTGCTCAGACTCGCAGGGTAGACATGCGTCTTGCTGCCTATATGGTGGGTGTACGCAAAATGGCTGAAGCTAGCCGCTTCAGAGGATGGATCTAACATTAAAAAGGGTTCTTCATTGAATCTGAAGTTGAAATCTCCTATCATTTAATGATGGGAGATTTTTTATATGTTTTTTAGACATAACGATAAGGAGTGTTTACAATATATGACAAACGAAGATGTCATCATCATCGGGGGCGGCCCCTGCGGACTTGCAGCGGCTATAGCTTTGAAGAAAAAGGGAATGAATCCCCTCATCATTGAAAAAGGCAATATCGTGAACGCGATCTATAATTATCCCACTCACCAGACCTTCTTCAGCAGCAGTGAAAAGCTTTCGATTGGCGATGTGCCCTTCATAACCGAAAACCTTAAACCAAAACGGAATCAGGCATTGGTATATTACCGTGAAGTGGTCAAGCGGGAAAAGCTTAGGATCAATAAATATGAAAAGGTGACGGAAGTTAAAAAAGAGAGCGATGCTGTTTTTAGGGTTTCCACGGATAAACAGCAATACACTGCAAAAAACATCATCATAGCGACTGGTTACTATGATCATCCGAATCTCATGGGTATACCGGGTGAAGAGTTATCCAAGGTTTCCCACTATTTCAAAGAAGCCCATCCTTACTTCGATATGGACGTAGTGGTCATTGGCGGGAAAAACTCCAGTGTGGACGCAGCCATTGAGCTGGAGAAGGCAGGGGCACGAGTGACGGTATTGTACAGGGGTGCTGAATATTCGCCCAGCATCAAACCGTGGGTACTGCCAGAATTCGAAGCGCTTGTAAGGGCCGGTTCTGTAAAAATGGTATTCAATGCAGAAGTAAAAGAGATTGAAGAAGAATATGTGGTCTACGAGCGTGAAGGGGAACAGGTGAAATTAAAGAATGATCATGTTTTTGCGATGACAGGATACCGGCCCGACCATGCCTTCCTTAAAAAGATGGGTGTTAAAATCGAGGCAGAAACAGGAAGGCCCCACTTTGATCCCGAAACAATGGAAACTAATGTGCCAGGCATTTTTATTGCAGGAGTAATTGCTGCCGGGAACAATGCAAATGAAATTTTCATCGAGAACGGCCGGTTCCATGGCGGCCAGATTGCAGAAGCCATCTCAAGCAGATTTTAGCGTGGAAGTTATACTCAATGAATGAAAGAGAGCGGTGCCTGAATCGCACCGCTTTGTTTACGGAGAAGAATTCAATTAGGAGAATCGTGCCCTTATAGAGAGCTTTCGCATGTTATAAGGATACATTTAGGAGTTAAATGTGCCCTTTTTCAGAGTTCTCGCTTAGTATAAGGATACATTTAGGAGCTAAACGTGCCCTTATATAGCGTTTTCGCATGTTATAAGGATACATTTAGGAGCTAAACGTGCCCTTATGTAGCGTTTTCGCATGTTATAAGGATACATTTAGGAGCTAATCGTACCCTTATTGAGCTTATCTGATGTCCATAAGGGAACATTTCCTTTTCGATCACTGATAAAAAACCAAAGCGGTGCCTTCACACATACAGGCACCGCTTTTTTCATATATTATCCTGATTGTTCCATTTTATTAGAACATGAACATCTCATTGATTTCATCAATATTTTCTGTCTTGGCAAGGGCAACTAGCAATTTGATCCTTGCTTTCTGGCCGTTGAGTCCATTTGAAAAGATGACGCCCAATTCCTTCAGGTGCTTGCCGCCGCCTTCATAGCCGTAAACATCCTGGACAATGCCGGCAAAGCTTCTGGAAACGATGACGACCGGGATATTGTGCTCTAGAAAATCTGTTACACCCTCAAGTGCTGAAGGCGGCAGATTGCCTTGTCCAAGTGCTTCAATGACTACTCCATCCACATTAAGAGCTAGTATTGCTTTAAGCAGCGAAGAGTCCATTCCTGCATGTGCTTTGATCAGGGAGACCTTTTTGCTGATGTCTTCCACTGGATAGTTTTCGTGTTTCGTAGGAGTGTGATGAAAAAGAACTCCTCTTTTCGTTACGATGCCAATAGGGCCATATTGAGGGCTTTGAAAGGTTGAAATATTGCTTGTATGTGTTTTGGTCACGTTCACAGCTGTGTGAATTTCGTCATTAAGGACGACAAGGACACCCTTTCCTTTTGCTTCCGGGCTGGAAGCGACCCTTATGGATGAGATTAAATTATAGAGACCGTCAGAACCGATTTCATTGCTGGATCTCATGGCACCAGTAACAACAACCGGAAAGCTTGCCTGGCATGTAAGGTCAAGGAAATAAGCTGTTTCTTCCAGTGTGTCTGTACCATGGGTAATGACTGCGCCATCGATGGTTCCTTTTTTATCATAATCCTCAAGGATGTATTTCAAATCCATCATCTCTTTTGGTGTAATGTGTGGAGATGGCAGATTGAATGGTTCTTCAACTACCAGTTCAGCAAGACTGGATAATAGGTCGGTTCCCTGTGTCAAAGGGTTATTAGTTCCGGGCTTAACCGCTCCGCTTGTATCCTCGCTCATGGAAATGGTACCGCCAGTATGGATCAATAAAATATTTTTCTTCATAAAAATTACCTCCGAAAGACCGTTGAGAAAGAAATAATAATTCATTTTCTTTCTACTAATTACATGATACGATTAAAAAAACAAATTGAAAAGAGGACAGCATATGCTGGGAATAGTTACTGCCGGTGTAGCTCCGGGTCTGGCGCTGTTAAGTTATTTTTACTTAAAGGACCAGTATGAGTCAGAGCCGCTATCTCTGGTGTTTAAAATGTTCATATTCGGTGCATTGCTTGTATTTCCGCTTATGTTCATTCAATATGTGCTTTCTGTCGAGGGATTGTTCCAGGGTGACTTTACAAAAGCATTCGGGACGGTTGGTCTTCTAGAAGAATTCTTTAAATGGTTTATCCTTTATTATACGATTTTTCAGCATATTTCCTTTGATGAACATTATGATGGCATTATCTACGGCGTGTCTGTATCACTTGGTTTTGCATCAGCTGAAAATATATTTTATCTGCTAGCCAATGGCCTCCAGGACGCAATTGGAAGGGCGCTTCTGCCAGTATCCAGCCATGCGCTGTTTGGGGTCATAATGGGTTACTATATAGGTAAGGCAAAATTTTCACCCGGGGTTCAAAGGAAGTGGATCCTGCTATCTCTGACGGTTCCAATCCTTCTGCATGGTGTTTATGATTTCATCCTCATGACCAGGGAAGATTGGCTGGTTCTGATGGTTCCATTCATGATTTTCCTTTGGTGGCTTGGGTTGAGAAAAGTGAAAAAAGCCCGGGTACTGACTCTTCAGCAGGTCGAAAAGCAATATACAATCTGAAAAACTCTTCATTTCTAAAAAATGAAGGGTTTTTTTGTTTTGTGGAATAAAAGTCAACTCTTAACAAAAAATAGGAGTAATCTTTTAAGTACACATCTTTGGGGGTTGCATTCAATGAAGAATTTTCGGTCTATCTTGAAGGTGATGGCCGCGACGGCTTTGATCTTGTCTTTTGTACAATTCAGCCAAGTCGATCAGAGGGCTGAGGCCTTTACCAGTCAAGTGCTGCAAAAGGGTGCAGTAGGAGACGATGTTATCGAACTTCAATCGCGTCTCAAGCATATTGGTTTTTATAATGGCAAAATCGACGGAGTATTCGGTTGGGGCACCTATTGGGCTCTGCGAAACTTCCAATATGAATTTGGTTTGGAGATCGATGGAGTTGCAGGATGGGAGACGAAACTCAAGCTTGCAAAAGCGACGCCGAATGCAAAAATCGCCTGGGGCGGCGAAACGGGCGGAGGCACAACAGGCGGTGGCGGAGGTGCCCAAAGCCAACCAGCACCAAAACCAGCTGCTGCGACAAATACTCCAAATGGGTTCTCTCAAAATGATATCCAGCTCATGGCCAATGCGGTCTATGGAGAAGCCAGGGGTGAACCTTATACCGGACAGGTAGCAGTGGCGGCAGTCATTTTAAACAGAGTGGACAGTGCTACTTTCCCGAATACAGTATCAGGGGTTATTTTCGAGCCGAGAGCGTTCACAGCAGTTGCTGATGGCCAAATCTGGCTAACGCCGAACGAGACGGCAAAAAAGGCGGTCCTTGATGCAATCAATGGCTGGGATCCAACCGGAAATGCTATGTACTATTTTAATCCCGATACAGCCACCAGTGCATGGATTTGGTCACGACCACAAATCAAAAAAATCGGGAAACATATTTTTTGTAAATAGGGGTGAGTTGAATTGCTAAGAGGAATAGCCATTGCAGTCCTCGTCATAGGTATTGCCGGAACTGCCTATTGGGGTTATCAGGAGCACAGGGAAAAAACAGCCGTATTGATCAATGCTGAAAACAATTATCAACGGGCTTTTCATGATTTGACATATCAAATGGACTTGCTGAACGATAAAATTGGAACCACGCTTGCGATGAATTCAAGGAGCTCATTATCACCTCAGCTGGCGGAAGTCTGGAAAATCACTTCACAGGCCCATAGTGATGTCGGCCAGCTCCCATTGACACTATTACCCTTCAATAAAACAGAAGAGTTCTTGGCGAATGTCGGGAATTTCAGTTATAAAGCAGCGATACGGGATCTTGATAAAGAACCATTAACAGAAAAAGAATATTCGACGCTGAAAACTTTGTATGAGCAATCAGGTGAAATTCAACAGGATTTAAGAAAAGTCCAGCATATGGTACTGGAAAATAATCTCCGATGGATGGATGTAGAGCTTGCTTTGGCGACAGAAAAGGGTCAAAACGACAACACCATCATTGACGGTTTCAAGACTGTCGAGAAGACAGTTGAAAGCTATTCGGAAACTGATTTCGGACCAGCACAGATCAATCTTCAGAAAGAGGATGAAAATTTTCAAAAGCTGCCTGGCAAAAAAATATCTAAGGAAAAAGCGATCCAGATCACCAGGAAGTATACTCCGCTCAGTAAGGGCGGGAAGGTGAAGGTAACCGAAAATGGCAAAGGCTCGGATTATGGATTCTATAGTGTTTCTATCCAAAATCCCGAAACCAAGCTTGAGGCAAATATGGATATAACCAAAAAAGGGGGCTATCCAATCTGGTTTTTGCTTGATAGGGATGTGAAGAATCAAAAACTCAGTCTCAATGACGCTTCTAATAAAGCAATCGCCTTTTTAAAGGAACATAACTTTGAAAACCTGGATCTTTTCGAGAGTGCTCAGTATGACAACATCGGTGTTTTTACATTTGTCGCTACACAAGACGATGTCAGGATTTATCCTGACGCAATCAATATGAAAGTTGCGCTGGACAATGGAGATGTCATCGGCTTCTCTGCTGAGAATTATTTGAAATCCCATAAAGCAAGGGAAATTCCGCAGGCAGGAATTGAGATAGGCGAAGCAAAAAAGAAAGTCAATCCAAATCTTAAAGTGATGGATGAGAAAAAGGCCATTATCATGAACGATATTAATGAAGAGGTGTTATGCTACGAATTCACAGGAGTTCTTGGCAATGACACATTCAGGATTTATATCAATGCAGAAGACGGAACGGAAGAAAAAGTCGAAAAGCTCCATAACGCTGAACCAGTATATGAGGATGTGGTCTAAGGGAAAGCCAAGCGCTTTCCTTTTTTTATTTGGCTCTGTTAAAGCCCAATGTTGATTAAAAGCCCTGTTGATTAAGTGGAAGGGGCGTAGACTCCTCGAAAATGCTACCGCATTTCCTTCGTGCGTGGGCTGATTCGAGAAGCCAATCAATGTCCTGCGGGATGAGCAAGTCATGGGGAGACCCCGCAGGCGCATAAGCGCCGAGGAGGCTTCCCGACTGCAAGGAAGAATTGGTTTATGAAAAATCCGGCCTTTGGGATTTTTCATTATTCTTCCCCGCGGAAAGCGAAGCGCCTGGAACGAAAATCAACAGCCGAGTTTAACAGAGCCTTTCCAATGTAAGTAAATTGTAAAAATAATCCATTAAAGGACTATTGCACCAGATTAGTCCTGCATGTCATAATAAATAGTAGATAAAAACAGAGAATGGCTTACATACAATCAAAATCAAAAAACAGCATAGACAGAAGTGGGGAAGTGGATAAGCTATGATAAAAATCGGTGATAACATCATCCTTGAGCATAAGTATTCCGACAGCTTTGAACAATATAAGTGTAAACTTGTTGAGCGAAAAGGCGATGATTTGTACATTGACTATCCGGTAAATATGAATACCAACCGAACGGTGTTCTTGCTTGAGAGTACACCGTTGAAGGCTAATTTTGTTACAGATTCAGGTTCTCATTATTATTTTGATACCGAAGTCAAAGGCAGGATCAAGCTTAATATCCCAATGGTTATTCTCTCGTATCCAGGCAATGATCGCCTCATTAAGGTCCAGCGCAGGCAATTTGTCCGGGTGGAAACCTCCGTGGATGTGGCTGTTTATTCTAGCAAAGGTGAATTTACTCCATTCACCACTGTTACTGACGATATCAGTGCTGGAGGAACTGCATTGCTGATTGATAAAAAAAGCAGTTTGAAGCAGGGGATGGAGATTGAATGCTGGTTTGCCCTCCCGATGCAAAATGGAGGATTTGAATACAGGAAGTTCCGTGGCAAAGTGGTGCGGATCATCGATGGACCAGGCCATATGAATAAGGCCTCTGTACAATTCTTCGATTCTTCAGGGATCGACAGGCAGATGCTTCTCAGATTCTGCTTCGAAAGACAGCTTGAAATGAAGAAAAAGGGACTTCCTGTTTAAAAGGAATAAATACCCGGTAATGCTCCAATAATAGAATAAAAGTTTATTTTACAGGAGCATTAGACATGAAAACATTTGAAAGAATCTTAATCAAGATTGCCATTATCCAATTTGTTTTTTTAGTGTTCGCTCAAGTATTTTTTCATGAAATCAATGCTTTTCCCGAGCTTAAGCAAATTACTCAATACGAGGGTGTAACGGATAATAACCATTCTGAAGTCTTGAAGTCAATCAGAAGCAAAGAGTAAGCAGGCAGGAAGCCTGCTTACTTTTTATATTTAGGATAATAAAATCTATTGGCATAGCTCTGAGAGTTATGAAAAGGAAAATCCTTTTGTAAGCTGGGTAGAGGCAAAGTTTAGAAAAGTGCCTTAAAAAAAGTGTTGATTAGCGAGGATTAAAAGATTTTTGTGTTAAAATATAAGAGTATATCAAGTAACAACTAGAAGGGTACCAGGAGGAAATATGAGTAGACGAATTTCAATTGCCATAGACGGACCTGCAGCTGCAGGAAAAAGTACGGTTGCCAAAATTGTAGCCGAAAAACTGACATATATATACATCGATACAGGTGCGATGTACAGAGCACTTACATACAAGGCTTTAAACAAAGGAGCCAGCCTGGATAACGAATCACAATTGATTGAAATCTTAAACGATACTGTAATCGAACTGATGCCTGGAGAAGCAGGCCAAAAGGTTCTGTTGGATGGAATCGAGGTCACCAATGAGATTAGAAGTGCGGAGGTGACAAATCAAGTATCATATGTAGCGGTACATGAACTTGTCAGGAAAGAGATGGTCAATCGCCAGCAGCAGTTTGCAGTTGATGGCGGTGTCGTAATGGACGGAAGGGATATCGGTACGCATGTTTTGCCGAACGCCGAGGTAAAGGTATTTTTACTTGCGAGTGTGGAGGAAAGGGCACAGCGCCGTCATTCTGAGAATATTCAAAAAGGTTTCCCATCTGATCTGGAAAAGTTAAAAGAAGAGATTGCCGCACGTGACAAAATTGATTCTGAGCGGGAAGTAGCCCCTCTGAAAAAAGCGCATGATGCAGTCGAAATCGATACAACTTCTTTATCAATCCAGGATGTAGTAGGGAAAATTATGGATTTAGCACTTGAAAGGATCGGATGAAATTGACGTTTTATTCGTTTGCAAGGTCATTAGTTAATTCTGTTTTAAGTCCAATATATCGGATTGAAGTGATTGGCAAAGAAAATATGCCAGCCGATGGCGGTGTGCTGTTATGTGCCAATCATATTGATAACCTGGATCCCCCTGTAGTTGGGATTACTGCGCCTCGTCCTGTCCATTTCATGGCGAAGGAGGAGCTTTTCTCTGTACCGCTACTTGGGAAAATTGTTCCTCACCTAAATGCTTTCCCGGTTAAAAGGGGAATGAGCGACAGAGAGGCTTTAAGAAAGGGCCTGGGAATTTTAAAGGATGGAAAGGTTTTAGGTTTGTTTCCAGAGGGAACAAGAAGCAAGACAGGTGAAATGGGCAAGGGACTTGCAGGGGCGGGCTTCTTTGCTCTTCGATCTGAGGCTCATGTTGTTCCGTGTGCGATCATCGGTCCATACAAAGCATTCAAGAAATTGAAGGTGGTATATGGGAAGCCAATTGATATGGAGTCTATTAAAGAAAAAAAGTTAAATGCAGAACAGACGACAGACCTAATTATGAGTGAAATACAGGCACTGATTAACAAATATAAGTAATGTTTCTTGCTTGACAAAAATGTCTGTTTGTAAGAAGTTATTAAGAAGAGATATTTTTAGAATTTTCACTTAGTGGCTAATTAATGTGTTTTTTAAGTGGCTTTATGCCACAAAGCATATATTTGCAGCAGTCATGGATTAAGGAGGAGTACATATGTCAGAAGATATGAACCAAATCGAGGTAAAGAACTTTGAGGCCGGAGACCGTGTTAAAGGCCAAGTAACGAAAGTCGAAGAAAAGCAAGTTTTAGTAAATATCGAAGGAAGCAAGCTGGACGGCATCATTCCGATCAGTGAGCTGTCAAGCCTTCATGTTGAAAAGGCAGACGATGCAGTTTCGGTCGGCGATGAGCTGGATTTGGAAGTACAAAAGGTTGAAGAAGAAGCTTTAATTCTTTCAAAGAGAAAAGTAGATGCTGAAAAAGCTTGGGAAGAATTAAAAGGTAAGTTTGAGAGTGGAGAAGTATTTGAGGCAGAAGTGAAAGATGTGGTAAAAGGCGGTCTGGTAGTGGATCTTGGTGTCCGCGGTTTCGTTCCGGCATCACTTGTAGAATCATACTTTGTTGAGGATTTCTCCGATTACAAGGGAAAAACGCTGAGCTTTAAAATCGTAGAGCTTGATCAGGAGAAGAACCGCTTGATTCTTTCTCACCGTGCAGTGGTGGAAGAAGAGCAAGGCAAGAAGAAGCAGGACTTGCTTGCGGCTATCCAATCTGGACAGGTTATTGAAGGCACAGTTCAAAGAATCACTGATTTTGGAGCGTTCGTGGATATCGGCGGAGTGGATGGACTTGTCCATATTTCTCAGCTTTCCCACGAGCATGTAGAAAAGCCATCCGATGTTGTTTCGGAAGGGCAGCAGGTTCAAGTTAAAGTGTTGAGCGTAGATCGTGACAATGAGCGTATATCACTATCTATCAAAGAAACACTGCCTGGACCATGGTCCGATATTGATGAGAAAGCTCCGAAGGGAAGCACTCTGGAAGGAAAAGTGAAGCGTTTGGTTTCTTACGGTGCATTTGTAGAAGTATTCCCTGGTGTTGAGGGCCTTGTCCACATTTCACAAATTTCTCATAAGCATATTGGCACTCCGCATGAAGTCCTTCAAGAGGGGCAGACTGTAAAAGTGAAGGTGCTTGACGTAAACAAGGCAGACCAAAGACTATCACTCAGCATGAAGGAGTTCGAAGAAAGAGAAAGCAATGAGGCTTTCGATTATGAACTTCCTGAGGAAACAAAGGGCTTCAGCCTGGGTGATATGATCGGAGACAAGCTAAAGAATCTAAAACAGTAATGGTGATATAATGTGTCAAGATCAAAACGTAAATGGGACCATATACAATATGCCCTTCAAACAGGCCAGAAACGCCTAACCGGTTTTGATGATCTTAAGTTTGTAAACCAAAGCTTACCTGGATCAAAGCTTGATTCAGTAAAATTGGAGACTGAAATTGGCGAACTTTCTTTAAGTTCGCCAATTTTTATAAATGCAATGACAGGCGGCGGCGGAGAGAGAACTTACCGAATCAATCGTGAATTGGCTATAGCGGCAAGGGAAACTCGATCGGCCATTGCTGTAGGCTCGCAAATGGCTGCGTTGAAGGATCCGGACGAACGGAGAAGTTATGAAGTTGTAAGGGAAATGCACCCCCACGGCATTATCCTTGCCAATTTGGGCAGTGAAGCAACAGTGGTGCAGGCTCGAGCTGCAATCGATATGATCCAGGCGGATGCACTGCAAATTCATCTAAATGTAGTGCAGGAGTTGACAATGCCTGAAGGCGACAGGGATTTTGAAGGTGCGTTAGCGAGAATCGTGGAAATCCAACAAAGCGTCGGTATCCCAGTAGTTGTGAAAGAAGTGGGGTTTGGCATAGGTGCAGAGGCCGCTGCTTTACTTTACTCGTCAGGAATAAGATATGTTGATGTTGGGGGATATGGCGGAACCAATTTTGCAGAAATAGAAAATAAGCGGCGGAACCGTTTATTGACGTTTTTTGAAGATTGGGGAATCCCCACTGCTGCCTCGATTATTGAAACAAAGTCTGCTTCACAAGAGCTTTCTGTTATAGCTTCAGGCGGAATACAGACCAGCCTGGATATAGTAAAAGCCCTAGCCGCTGGTGCTGACGCAGCCGCAATGGCAGGGTACTTGCTTAAGACTTTGATGGAGAATGGGACAGAAGAGTTGATCAAGGAAATCAACCTGGTAAAAAAAGAACTTGCTATTATCATGACAGCACTGGGTGTACATACAATCGGTGAGCTAAAAAGTGTTCCTTTGGTCATAGCTGGAGAAACTTATCACTGGCTTGAGCAAAGAGGGATTGATACGAGTACATTTGCTAGAAGGCAAAAAAAATGAACTGAATAGTCCGGTTTAGCCCCCTGCAGAGTCTGCAGGGGGCTTTTTCTGCTGATTGAATTTCACTGAACGATTTTCAACCCAGCTCCACAGTATGTTGCATTTTTACAAATCCATGGTTTCGCGCGCTTAACTATACTTGCCATCATTTAACGAACGTGCTTCTTCAGGGCTTTGCATTTTTGTGGCACCTGGATAGTGCAAAGCTTGGTCGCGGTCAGACTCCACTCGTCCGCTGTTTTTTAGTTTCTTTTCCTGTCTGTCTTTGCCCATATTTCACACCTCCTGAATTTTTTACAGTCCTAACAGGAAATAGTCAAGCCTTGGGCTATTTCCTGTCATAGTTTTCCCTATCTTTTCTGTTTTACAGCTGTAATAAAGTTACTCCTTTATTCAACCTGGTACAGCTAAAAAACTTTCTGCAAAAAAGATTAAATTACATAACGATTTACCATAATGGAAATGATAGGAGGGGTTGAATGGAAGGGTTGTACTTTTATTGGCTGGCTTGGATGGGATGGGTTTGGACTACTTTCTTCATGAATAAAAATAATCCGCTGAGGCTGAAATGGTCTGTTCTTTTGCTGGCTGTCATTCTTGCTGCGCCATACACAGCTGATGTCGTGAATATTGAAATTCATCTATCCGCTTTGGCAATTGGCTTGTTTATTTTTTTAGAAACAAGGCAAAAAAAGACTGGCTCATTACTGTATTTATTTTTATCTTCGTTCATTATCATGCTTGCCTATACAAGTTTTTTGCTGTTCGAATTATTTGATCCGGTATGGGTGTTGTTCGATCGGAACATCATGCTTGGGGCAGCAGGTTTTTATCTGGCAGTCCTGTTACATAAAGAAAGGCGAGACCGTATATTGGCATTGATTTCAGGTTTTTTGCAGGGAGATATCTTATTTTCTGCGATTCTGTGGAAATTCAATTTTCCATATCCTGCTGCTTCCATGGCGTTTATGGACATCCTGTTCATTTCTCTCGGCCTTCTCCTCGCCTGGGCAGCAATTGAATCAATGATTTCGGTGATGTCCGGCAGTACAATCAATCAAGTTGAAGGGGAGGAACAAAAGACTTCATGAATGAATATACGTTACCAATCGTATTCGGAATTGCTATAGGAACCCTATCGAGACTTTTTATGCTGAGGACCGATTATCGTCAGTATCCAACATATTTACATGGGAAAATCATTCATGTAGCCCTTGGATTCATTGCGGCGGGACTTGGCACTGTTGCAGGGCCTGCAATCATGGAGGAAGAGTTCACGGCGATCACATTCCTGACCCTTGCTGCATCACAGTTCAGGGAAGTCAGGAATATGGAGAGAAATACTCTCACCGAACTTGATAGCTATGAACTGGTTTCCCGTGGAAAGACGTATATTGAGGGGATTGCGATTGCTTTTGAAAGCCGTAACTACCTTGTTATTTTCACCTCCCTTGTCAGTACCCTTGCCTATTTGATTTTTAACATTTGGGCAGGAATCATTGCGGCAATCATCGCGATGTTCATATCACATAAGCTGATGTCAGGCGGAAAGCTGAAGGACATTGTTGAAATCGAGTATATGGAACCAAGGTTTGATGGTGCAGGGCTGTATGTGGACAACATCTATATCATGAACATTGGTCTTCCTGAAAGGCAGAAAGAGGTTCTTCGTTATGGCATGGGATTTATTTTAAAACCGAAGAACATGAATGCCCGATCTACAATAGCCAACCTTGGGCAGAGGCAGGCTGTGCTGCATGATTTGTCAACAGCACTTGGTGTATATCGTGATTCTGGCACACCGGCGCTTGTTCCCCTGGCAAAAAGAGACCTTGACGATGGCAGAGTAGGAGTTTTCGTGCTGCCGCAGGAACGGGATATCGAGCGGGCATTAACAGTGATTGGGGATGTGCCAACACTGGAGAATGCGATCAGGATGCCTTCTGAAAAAAAGAGCAATGAAGGGAGCGGGGCTCAATGATGCTAGAGAAATTCGTCCTTGCCGCCATCACAACTAACCCTAAAAAAATACCATCCGGAACAGCCGTTTTTCATTGCGATTCAAAGGAAGAAATGGAGAAGGTTGCAGCGAACCTTGAAGCCATCCTGGATGGAATTGCCCATGCGCTGACTGAGGACCTTTACATTATCGTAAAACACTGACAAGAAATGTTTTCATTGCCTGATTAAGGCATCTTTTGATAAACTGATTAAGCCAGACCCTTCTGTATACCAAGAAGGGTTTATTTTATAAGTGTCATCCGTTTCTTGTATGGATGGTATTAAATTAATAATGAGAACTATAAAATTCTGAGTTTGACATTGTTATGGCCCAGGTCCTTGACCTGCACAAATAGAATTTTTGAAAGGGTGATGTTCATGACGAAACCAGTGGTAGCTATCGTTGGACGTCCGAATGTCGGCAAGTCTACGATTTTTAACCGAATCGTTGGTGAACGTATTTCGATCGTTGAAGATATTCCTGGAGTAACGAGGGATCGTATATACAGTTCAGCTGAATGGCTGACACATGATTTTAATATTATTGATACTGGTGGCATTGATTTGGGGGACGAGCCTTTTCTAGATCAAATCCGCCAGCAGGCTGAAATTGCGATTGATGAGGCAGATGTCATCATTTTCCTTGTCAACGGCAGAGAGGGAGTAACGGCTGCTGACGAAGAAGTCGCAAAAATCCTTTATCGTTCAAACAAGCCTGTCGTCCTTGCGGTCAATAAAATTGACAATCCGGAAATGAGAGACATGATTTACGACTTTTATGCTCTTGGATTCGGAGAGCCTTTCCCAATCTCTGGTTCACACGGATTAGGTCTGGGTGATTTGCTGGATGAGGCGGCTAAGCATTTTCCAAAGGAAAAGGAAGACGAGTATGATAAAGATGCGATTAAGTTTTCCTTGATTGGCCGCCCGAATGTCGGAAAGTCTTCATTAGTGAATGCGATTCTTGGGGAAGACCGCGTCATTGTAAGTGATATAGCGGGAACGACAAGAGACGCAATTGACTCGCAGGTAACTTACGATGGACAAAAATATGTGATCATTGATACCGCGGGTATGCGCAAAAAAGGCAAAGTGTATGAAACCACTGAAAAATACAGTGTTTTAAGAGCCTTAAGGGCAATCGAGCGCTCGGATGTCGTCCTTGTTGTCATCAATGCAGAAGAAGGCATCATCGAGCAGGATAAGCACATTGCCGGGTATGCCGAGGAAGCAGGCCGTGCAGTCATCATCGTTGTCAACAAATGGGATGCCATTGAAAAAGACGAAAAGACCATGAAGGAATATGAGGAAAAAATCCGTGCCCATTTCCAATTCCTGAGCTATGCTCCTATTGTCTTCTTATCGGCCAAGACAAAGAAAAGAATCCACACTTTGATGCCGATGATTGATATGGCGAGTGAAAACCATGCAATGAGAGTCCAGACAAATATCCTGAATGAAGTCGTCATGGACGCTGTTGCAATGAATCCAACTCCTACAGACAAAGGGAAAAGGCTGAAGATTTATTATGCGACACAGGTATCAGTAAAGCCGCCTACATTTGTTGTCTTTGTCAATGAACCGGAATTAATGCATTTTTCTTATGAGCGATTCCTTGAAAACAGGATCAGGGATGCCTTTGATTTTACAGGCACACCAATCAAGATATTTGCGAGACAAAGAAAATAAGATAAAGGTTGTGGTTTAAATGGAAAGGAAGAGTGAGAAAGTAGCTGTTCTTGGGGCCGGGAGCTGGGGAACGGCTTTGGCAATGGTACTTGCCGACAATGGGCATGAAGTTCGTCTTTGGGGACACAACCCAGTGCAAATTGATGAAATCAATCTCCACCATACCAACAAGAAATACCTTCCTGAAATTACTCTGCCTGCAACCATCATTGGGCATTCTTCGCTTCAGGAGTCATTGGCCGGCATAAGTACCGTGATTTTAGCGGTTCCTACAAAAGCGATCCGTGAAGTGATCAGGAAGATGATTGAAGTAACTTCAGAACCTTTGGTCATTGTCCACGTCAGCAAAGGTATCGAACCCGATTCTTTGCTGCGTATTTCTGAAATGATTGAAGAGGAAATGCCTGAGGACTTGTTAGAAAGCGTTGTAGTCTTATCCGGCCCAAGTCATGCCGAGGAGGTAAGCCTGCGTCACCCTACAACGGTTACTGTATCTTCAAAGAACATGGGAGCAGCTGAAAAAATCCAGGACTTGTTCATCAATAATAATTTTAGAGTTTACACGAATCCAGATTTGATCGGTGTGGAAATTGGCGGGGCGCTTAAGAATATTATTGCACTTGCTGCCGGTATTTCAGATGGATTAGGTTACGGTGATAATGCCAAGGCCGCTTTAATTACCAGAGGTCTCGCCGAAATTGCCCGCCTTGGTGTCAAAATGGGGGCAAGTCCATTGACTTTTTCTGGTTTGACAGGAATTGGGGACCTGATTGTTACATGTACCAGTGTCCATTCCAGGAACTGGCGGGCAGGAAACCTGCTTGGTAAAGGCCAGAACCTTGAGGAAGTACTGGAGAATATGGGAATGGTCGTAGAAGGAGTCCGCACAACGAAGGCGGCTTTTCAGCTCGCAGAAAAGTATGGAGTCAATATGCCAATTACGAATGCGCTATATAGCATTCTTTTCAACGGCGTCAACCCAAAGGACGCTGTTGATGGGCTGATGTCCCGAGAGAAAACTCACGAGATGGAAGATCTGGCAGACATTCTTGGCGGGAAAATCTGACTGAAAAAAATTTTTTATGAATAATGTTGCCAATATGGGCATTCGAGGATGCGATTTCTCACATGCTCGCATAAGATGCAACGAAGCAAACTGGTGGTTTGAACTGGGTGTTAGGGTATTTAGTCATGTAGGCTGAGGTAAAGTTGTCCGCCCCTTCTTTACCTCAGCTTTTTTTGCATTAATTTAGGTTAATTTGCACCCATGATTGCACCTTGTGTTATAATACTTCTCGGAAAAGGGAGGGGTTTTACAGTGTCACCCGCTTTATTGAAAATGTATATTTCTTTTGTTGGTATGGGCAGTATGATATTATCATTGTTCGCCATTTATTTAAGCCGCTATAAGTTAAAAGGCTTTTTCAAGATAGCCACGGCAATCATTGCCTACATATTGATGATCATCGCAGGGCTGATAATTTTCTTTGTCGTTTTCAGCGGCCCGACGAGCGAATAAAATACATAGGTTTAAAGGGTTGGGATCAATGAAGAAAATCCGATTTTATTTGTCAGTCATCATGGTCTTGCTTACATTGACTGGCTGTATGTACCCGGAAGAAAAGCTTGTACAGAATCAGGTACCATATAAGGACCAATTAGACAGTGTCCAGTCTGCAGTTGATCAGTACAAGGAAGCAAATGGCGGCTTGCTGCCAATCAAGACAAAGGATGCAGAAACACCAATTTATCAAAAGTATCCAGTAGATTTTAAGAAAATCGTTCCGAGATTTATCGCTGAGGCCCCTGGCAATGCTTATGAAAATGGCGGCCTGTTTCAATATGTCCTTGTTGACGCGGAAACTGATCCAAAAGTGAAGTTGCTTGACCTGAGGATGGCAGAGACAATCCGTGAGATAAAAATGAGGATCAATGCCACTGGATATCCTCCATTCAAGGAAAAGATCGCGGAAAATGTGTACACGCTCGACTTCAAAAAGATTGGCTATGAAGAGGAGCCTGTGGTCGTAAGTCCGTTCACAAATCAAAACCTGCATTTTATCATCTCTACTGATGGAGAAATTTATGTAGATTACCGAAGCGATCTCTACCAGGCTATTAAATCATCAAAACAAGAGCTTGAAGAGGGTGTCGATATACGTGATATCCTCGCAGATAATTCCATGTTCGTACCAGCCTATTCTTTGCCTTATGCCATTGATAAGGAGACCGGTGAGCCAGTCTTTCTGGTCAAGGACTAGAGTGAGTTTCATACCGTAGGCTTGAGCCCAAGCGCATTTCTAATAAATTTGTCATAACCCTGCTTCTGCAAAATATATTGTAGAAGCAGGGTTTTTTTGCCTTAAAAAAGATATCAATTGTTCTCATATATGGGAATTGAAGGATTCTTTTGTGAAATCAAAATTAAGGGGGTAAAAAAATAAAAAATTGTCATATTGATATAGGACAACATCATAAATATATACTGTCCCAGATTACTAATTTGGATGAATTTATTCCCACTAACTCTATGATCGGGAGGGGATCACTTGGAAAAGGTAGATATTTTTAAGGATATTGCCGAGAGAACTGGCGGCGATATTTACCTGGGGGTTGTAGGTGCGGTCCGCACTGGAAAATCCACTTTTATTAAGAAATTTATGGAGCTGGTGGTTTTACCTAATATCAATAATGAGGCCGATAGAGCCAGAGCGCTTGATGAGCTGCCGCAAAGTGCAGCAGGTAAAACGATTATGACGACTGAACCAAAATTCGTGCCTAACCAGGCGGCATCTGTACATGTGGATGAAGGCCTGGATGTAAATATCAGGCTCGTTGATTGTGTGGGGTATACAGTTCCGGGAGCAAAGGGCTATGAGGATGA